>CAJBVW010000242.1 GCA_903959175.1 uncultured Pseudomonadota bacterium | reverse complement strand
TGTGCCCCGTGCCGAATTGCATCACGATGGAATCCGTCGCGGATCCGCTGCCGCCCGCCTCCTGGAACGACCACGTCGAGCACGGTGCCCGGCTCCGCGCCAAGAAGGGCGTGCATTAGAGCGTCGTGACGCGGGCGAGCGGGGCCCTTTCAGGGCTCTGACCTCGTGCGATTGTCAGGTTGCGTCACGGCAGGTCTCCGCGTACCTTCGGGTCTTCGGAGACCTCGTCGATGCTGCTGCTGCTCGCCCTCAACGCCCACGCCCTCGACTCCGATACGTACAAGCCGGCGGGCTCCGCCACGGATCTTCAAGGCGGCCTCCAGGTCTACTCCCCGAGCATCGGGTGGGCGGGCTCCGGCTACGCGAACCTCGGCCTCGTCTACGCGCACAACCCGATCGTGCAGGTGTACGAGGACGGCACGCGCAACGCCATCGTCTCCGACTCCTTCGCCACCCGCGTGGGCATCGGCTACAACATCGCCGGGAAGGTCCGATTGGACCTCGATCTCCCGCTCTACCCCTACGTGGGCGCGCCCGGGGCCGACTGGTCCGGCTTCTCCACGGGCGACATGCGGCTCGACGCCGTCTTCCCCGTGCTCACGCGCGGCGAGGATCCCCTCGGGCTCGCGATCGTCCCCGTCATCAGCCTCCCCACGGGCAACGCGGCGAAGTACACCGGCAGCGGCTTCGGTGCGGGCCTCGCGGTGGCGGCGGGCATCTCCCCGGTCGAGAACCTCTTCGTCGACGCGAACCTCGGCGCCTTCACCTCTCCCGCCAGCGCCCTCGGCGACTTCGCCTTCGGCTCCGGCCTCACCGCCTCCCTCGGCGGCGGCTACCACGTCAGCAAGGCCGTGACGGTCGGCGTCGAGCTCGACTCGCTCATCACGCTCGCCGGCGGCCTCGGCCCCTACAACAAGAACCCCGTCGAGCTCCACGCCTACGGCACCTACGGCAAGCAGGAGGGCGGCCTGGTCGCCACGCTCGGCCTCGGCACCGGCCTCGTGGCGGGCATCGGCGCGCCGGACGTGCGCGTGCTCGGTCAGGTCGGCTACCGCATCCCGGGCCGCACGCCCGTCTACGATGTCGACGGGGACGGCATCGTCGACCCCGAGGACGCCTGCGTTACCGAGGCCGAGGACCTCGACCGCTTCGAGGACAGCGACGGCTGCCCCGAGGCCGACAACGACAAGGACGGCGTCGTGGACGGCTCGGACGCCTGCCCGAACGACCGCGAGGACCGGGACGCCTGGGAGGACGAGGACGGCTGCCCCGAGACCGACAACGACAAGGACGGCCTCGTCGACTCCCTCGACGCGTGCCCGAACGAGGCCGGCCCCCAGACCACCGTGGGCTGCCCCGACACCGACGGCGACAAGATCGCCGACAACGCCGACGCCTGCCCCACCGAGGCCGGTCCCGAGCGCACCAAGGGCTGCCCCGACCGCGACTCCGACCTCGTCCCCGACAAGCGCGACAAGTGCATCGACGAGCCGAAGGATCCCCGCGAAGACCCCGAGCGGTCGGACGGCTGCCCCAAGCGCGTCTTCGTGTCGCTCGAGCGCATCGAGATCATGGACAAGGTCTTCTTCGACACGAACAAGACCACGATCAAGAAGGAGAGCTTCCCGCTCCTCCAGGAGATCGCGAACACGCTCAACGCGAACCCCGACATCGTGAAGATCGAGGTCGCGGGCCACACTGACAGCGACGGCAAGGACGACAAGAACCTCTCCCTCTCGCAGGGCCGCTCCGAGGCCGTCGTCAAGTGGCTCGCCACCACCGGCAAGGTGGACGCCGCCCGCCTCTACGGCGTCGGCTACGGCGAGACCAAGCCCATCGACACCAACGGAACCTCCACCGGCAAGGCGAACAACCGCCGCGTCGAATTCGTCATCAAGGCCACGCGTCCCCGCGGCACCGCGGTACCGGAGTAGTCGATGCCCCTCTACATGCTGTTCCTCCTCGCCAGCGCCGCGAGCGCCGCGGACCTCACGGTCAACGGCACCACCACGACGATCAACGGGTCGTACACGTACGACAACGTCTACGTCATCAACGGCGGCACCCTCGCGGTGACCGACTACAACGGCACCGGCACCACCGGTACCCTCACCATCACCGCGACGTACATCTACGTCGACGCGACGTCGACCGTCACCGCGGCCTCCAGGGGCTACCGCGGCGTGCTCAACGGCTACGGCGAGGGCACCGGCGGCGGGCAGGGCGGCTCCACCTTCCGTGACTCCGGCGGCGGCGGCGGGCACGGCGGGTCGGGCGGCCACGGCGTGCGGGACGACAACAGCACGACGGACGGCCTCGGCGGCGTGGCCTACGGCAGCTCCTCCTCCTTCGCGATCGACATGGGCTCCGCGGGCGGCGCGGGCGGCGGGGCGGACGGCGATTCCGGCGGCTACGGCGCCGACGGCGGCGGCTCGATCTGGCTCCAGGCGGACCAGATCATCATGGCCGGCACCATCCAGGCCTACGGCGCGGGCGGCGTGAACACCAACAACGACGCGCCGGGCGGCGGCGCGGGCGGCGGCGTCCTGCTGTTCTCGGCCGACCTCGACTGCACCGGCACGATCAACGCCTACGGCGGCGCGGGCGCCGATGTCGACGACAACGGCGGCGGCGGCGCCGGCGGGCGCGTCAAGCAGTTCTACGACACCACGAGCAGCCTCTGCGCCGTGAACGTGAACGGTGGCTCCGGCCCCGGCCGCGCGACCGACGGCGGCGTCGGCTCCACCTACACCTCCGAGCGCGACTTCGACGGCGACGGCTACACCGTGGCCGACGGCGACTGCGACCCGACCGACGCGAGCATCTACCCGGGCGCGCCGGACGCCTGGTACGACGGGGTGGACGCCGACTGCGACGGCGCCTCCGACTACGACCGCGACGGCGACGGCTTCGACGACGACGGCTACGGCGGGGACGACTGCAACGACACCAACGCCGCCATCAACCCCGACGCGACCGACGTCCCGTACGACGGCATCGACCAGGATTGTGACGGCTCGGACGCCGAGATCGACGCCGACGGCGACGGCTACAACTCCACCGAGGACTGCGACGACAGCGAGCCGTCCGTGAACCCCGGCGCGGAAGAGGTCTGGTACGACGGCGT
>CAJBVW010000241.1 GCA_903959175.1 uncultured Pseudomonadota bacterium | reverse complement strand
TAGCACGCGCGGCGGTGCCGACCCGCCTCCGGCCCTGTTTTCACCGCGACCCCTTGACGGTGCACGGGTGACGGAAGTCCGTCAGCGCTGTCCGACACCTGTCAGGCAGGCGGGATGTAAGTACCTGAAAACACGTTGGCACGGCGGCTGCACAGGGCCCAGACGCGCACCGACAGCAACCACCCCGGGGCGCATCTGGAGAGAACGTGAAGGGACTCAATAAGGCATACCTCATCGGGCACATCGGCCAGGACCCCGAGGTCCGCACCACCGCCACCGGCAAGCAGCTCGTGAAGCTGTCGCTCGCCACCTCGAACAGCCGCAAGGTGGGCGAGGAGTGGATCGACACCCCCGACTGGCACCGCCTCACCATGTTCGACAAGACCGCCGAGTTCATCGGCACCTACGCCCGTAAGGGCGACGTGCTCGCGGTGGAGTGCACGATCCGCCCGAACAAGTGGACCGACAAGGAGAACGTGGTCCACTACGAGGTGAGCCTCCTCGTCGACCGCATCCTCTGGCTCAACGGCAAGCACCGCGGCGCGGGCACCCAGGAGGGCCCGGGCGCAAGCGCGCGCGTGCCGGCGCCCCCGCCGCCCGCCGCCCAGCAGGACGCGGAGGAGGAGATCCCGTTCTGAGGGGCCCCGTGACGACGCCGGTGTGGCCGCCCCGCGGGGTCGCACCGGCGCCTACGCGGCCTCCCGCGCGCGGCGGGCGTCGCGGCGACGGCGCCACCACGCCACCCCGAGGGTGATAGGCACGAGGATCGGCACGATGCGCACCGTGTCCTCGCTGCCGATCCAGCCCAGCTCGAAGTCCCAGCCCGAGAACGGGAAGAGCAGCAGGTAGCCCACGCCGAAGTGGCGCTGGAGCATGTCGACCAGCAGGTGGAGCACGCCGCCGCCGAGCAGGTTGAGGAACACGACGCGCCGCCGGCCCTCGGGGAACGCGAAGGCGCACACGTACGCGGCGAGCAGGATGCCGGCGGGCATGTGGAGGGGGCCCCACACGTAGATGAGCCACTCCGGCACCGCGGGGAGGACGGCGCGCAGGGCGGTGAGCCCCATGCTCGGGACGCGGGAGAGGAGGTCGGGAAGGCAGGTTCCGAGTACGAAGGTCGCGACGTCGGGCCGGCCGGGGATGGCCTTGACGAGGTAGGCGACGCAGGAGTGGGTCACGAGGTCAGCCACGCTCGACGATCCTCCGGCGCTCGATGCGGAACGCGAAGGGCGCGAGGGCGACCATCACGACGAAGCCGAAGATCCCCAACGCTTCCTTGTACTTGCGTAGGGTGTGGTGCTCGAAGACCTCGACGCGCACGGCCGGGACGCTGGCGTCGAAGCGGCCCTGGACGGAGAGGGTGTCCCCCACCGCCACGTCGCCGACGGGGCCGACGAGCGGAACGTCGCGGACGACCTTGGAGATCTCGTGGTGCTCCGCGTCGATCACGCGGGTGACCACCCAGAGCGGGAACACCATCGGCGCGCCGTCGCGCTCCAGCGGGGCCTCCATCGCCCAGCGCCAGCCGGCCTCGGCGCGGATGGCCCACCACGCGTAGTAGCCGCCCATCGCCGCGATCAGCGCGAGGGCGACCGCGAGGCGCACGGGGGCGCCGCGGTCGGCAAAGAGGCGGTCGGCGAAGAGGCGGTCGGCGAGAGGGCGGCTCATGGCGCGAACCGTGCGGTGCGGAGCGGCTTCGGGACCCCCGCGGAGGGGCGGCCGAGGAGCCCGTCCACCACGGCGCGGGCGCACGGGAGGGCGTATGCGAGGCCGGCGACACCGAAGCCGGCGCACACCACGGCGCGCGGCCGGCCCGGCACGGGGCCGACGATGGGGAGGCCGTCGCAGCTCTCGGCGACGATGCCGGCGCGCACGTCGAGGATCGCGCCGGCGTCGGGGAACGCGGCGCGGGTGAGGCGCTCGAGCATGGCGGTCACGCGGGGCTCGGGGACGGGGGAGGTCTCGCCGACCTCCATGTGGGGCGTGGCCCAGCGCGCGCCCGCCGCCGAGAGGCCGCCCGCCCAGAAGACCGTGGCGTGCTGGGAGACGACGGGCACGGCGAGGGCGGGGCCGTCGAAGTGGACGGCCTGCCAGCGTACGGGGGTGAGCTTGTCGGCGAGGAAGGGGTCGAGGGCGACGGCGCCGGTGGCGTAGACGTCGACCTCGGCGGTGCCGGCCGTCGCGTGGACCGGCACGGGGTCGGGCCCGCGCAGCGCGGCGAGCAGCGCGGCGAGGTCGACGCCGCCGCCGTCGTGGAGGTGGTAGCCCGCGTCCGTGCGCGTGGCGCCGAGGCCGATGCGCGCGGCGGCCGCCAGAGCGTCGTCCAGCTCGCCGCGCTCCTGCGGGGAGGCGAGCCAGTCCACGCCGACGCGCGCGAGGCCCGGGAGCGCGTCCAGGCCCTCGCGGATGAACGCGACGAGCGCGGCGGCGCCGGCGGTGCCGAGGCCGGCCTCGAGCCGGTGGGGGTGCTCCGGGTGGGTCGGGAGGGCGACGCCGAGCGCGCGCCCCGAGGCGCCGCCGAGCACCCCCGCGGGATCGACGAGGCGCACGCGCACGCCAGCGTCCGCGAGGCCGCGGGCGATGGCGAGCCCGGCCCACCCGGCCCCGTGGACCTGCACTTCGGCGGGGTCGTCGCTCATGGACGGGGCCTATCCCGCTCCCGTCCGGCCCGGATCCGCACGGCTGGGCCCGTGTTTCTCATCTTCCTCTCATGTGGGGCCCACCCCCACGCGAAGGGGCGGCGGGCACATTGAGGTACCAACGAGGCAAGAATGAACCCCGCGCACCTCCACCTGATGCTGATCCACTTCCCGATCGCGACGGCGTTCCTCGCGCTGCCGCTGCTCGGCTACGCGATCCTCCGGCGCGGCGACCGGGGCGCCACCGGGGCCGCGGCGCTGGTGCTCGCGATCGGCGCGGGCTCGGCCTACTTCGCGACGGAGACCGGCGAGGACGCCGAGGAGATCGTCGAGGAGCTGCCCGGCGTGAGCGAGGCCGCCATTTCGGAGCACGAGGAGCGCGCGGAGACGGCGATGGTGCTCTCCATCGTCACCGGCCTCGTGGGGCTCGGCGCCGCCGGCCTCGCGTTCACCGGGCGCACCCGCCCCGCGCAGTGGGTGCTGGGCGCGGCCCTGCTCGCGGACGCCGCCACCTCCGGCGCGATGGCCTGGACCGCGAACGCGGGCGGCGCGATCCGCCACCCCGAGATCGTCGACGGGGCGGGCGGGGTGGCCGGCGACGGCAGCGAGGCCCGCAGCGAGGGCGTCGGGCGCGAAGAAGGTGGGGAAGGCGAACGGGACGACGATTAGGAGGTCCGCGTGCGCATCCTTCTGCTGGAAGACGAACCCAAGATCAGCCGCTTCCTCGCGCGCGGCCTCGGCGAGGAGGGCCACCGCGTGCAGGTCACCGAGGACATCGACCACGCGCGGCGCGCCCTCACGGACGCCGCCTTCGACCTCTGGATCGTCGACCGCATGCTCCCCGACGGCGACGGCCTGACCCTCGTGCGCGAGCGGCGCAAGGCGGGGGACCGCACGCCGGCCCTCTGCCTCACCGCGCGCGACCGCGTCGAGGAGCGCGTGGAGGGGCTGATCGGCGGCGCCGACGACTACCTCGTCAAGCCCTTCGCCTTCGACGAGCTCCTCGCGCGCATCGCGGCCCTCGCGCGGCGCGCCGGCGGCGGCGAGCGGCTGGTCGTGGGCGACCTCGAGATCGACCCCGGCGCCCACCGCGCGTGGCGGGGCGGGCAGGACCTGAAGCTCACGGCCCAGGAGTTCCGCCTGCTCCGCTACCTCGCGGAGAACGCGGGGCGCGTCCTCTCGCGCACCCGCCTCCTCGAGCACGTGTGGGACACCCACCACGACCCCGGCACGAACGTGGTGGACGTGTACGTGGGCTACCTCCGGGGGAAGGTGGACAAGGGCTTCGAACGCCCGCTCCTCCACACCGTGCGCGGCGTGGGGTACGTCCTCGAAGCGGCGGAGCGGTGAACGACGGCTCGCTGGCGCGGCGCGTCGTCGTGCTCGCGGGCGGGCTGCTCGTGGGCGCGCTCGTCGTGACCGGTCTGGCGACCGGGGCGCTCGTCTACGCCCAGGCGGGCGCGGCCCTCGACCGGGAGCTCCTCGCCGCCGGGCACGCCTACACCTCGGGCGACGGCACCCCCTGGGAGGTCGAGCACAGCTCCACGCCGGTGCGCGTGTGGACGTCTGGCCCCGGAGACGCACGGGTCCCCGCGAGCGCCGTCGCCCGCGCCCTCGATGAGCGCCGCCCGCAGTGGCTCGACGTGGACGGGGACCGCGTCCTGCTGCTGGTGACGGAGCGCGAGAGCCTCCCCACGGAGGACGCCGAGGAGCACCGGCTCGTCGCGGTGGCCGCCCCTCGCGCCACGCTCGCCGCCGCCGTCGCCCGCTTCGTGCTCCCGTACACCGCGACCGCCGCGGTCGTCGTGCTCCTCGCCGTCGCCGGGCTCGGCCGGCTCGCGGCCCTCGCGCTCGCGCCGCTCACGCGCGCCCGCGAGGCCGCCCTGTCCGCCACGGCCGAGGGCGCCCACACGCGCCTCCCCGAGGGCGGCCCCGAGGAGGTCCGCGGGCTGCTCGTCGCGATGAACGCGCTGCTCGCCCGCCTCGACGCCGCCGCCGCCGCGCAGGCGCGGTTCACCTCCGAGGCCGCGCACGAGCTGCGCACCCCCGTCACCGTGCTGATCGGCGAGCTGGACGTGGCGCTGCGCAAGGAGCGCGACGCCGCCTCGCTCCGGGAGACGGTCGTTTCCGCGCGCGAAGAGGCCGGCCGGCTCGCGGCGCTGGTCGAGGGCCTGCTCACCCTCGCGCGCGTGGACTCCGGCCAGGCCGAAGCGGGCCGCGAGCCCGTGCGCATGTCGGAGATCGCCGCGGACGCCGCGCGGCGGGAACGGTCCACGCTCACGACGGCCGGCTGCGTCCTCACCCTCGACGTCCGCTCGGACGCCGAGACGTTCGGGAACCGTGCCCTGCTCGTCACCGCCGTCGCAAACCTCCTCCGCAACGCCGCGGTCCACGCGCCCGGCGCGCCCGTCCGCCTCGTGGTCGACGGCGCGCGCTTCGTCGTGCAGGACGGCGGCGCCGGCATCCCCGAGGCCGATCGCGCCGCGGTCTTCGATCGCCTCGCCCGCGGCGCGACCGCCCGCCGCCGGGACCGCGGGGGCCTCGGCCTCGGCCTGCCCCTCGCCCGCGAGATCGCCCGTCGGCACGGCGGGGACTGCACGATCGGCGCGGCGGTCGACGGCGGGTGCCGGGTCGAGCTCACGGTCGGGGGCGGGGGCTGAGGGCCGTCGGGCGTCAGCGTCGTAACGTCTCGCGCATGCGGAGGGCCACGGTGACGCCTGACAGCAGCGTCAACGCGGCGACCAGCCACACCGCCGCGCCCGCACCGAAGGCGTCGGCCACCACGCCGGCGAGGAGCGCGGACGCGGCGACGGCGAGGTACCCGGCGAACTCGTTGAGGCCGAACTCCACCTCCGCGAGCGGCGCGAGGATGCTCCGCTCCATCCCGACCATCGCGCCGACGAAGGCGTTGACGAGCACGAGGAGCGAGAACTGGGCCGCGTTCGCGCGCAAGCCGAGCACCGGGGCGCGCGCCGCGCCGGCCTCGACGACCGCAACGGTCACGCCCCGACCTCGAGCCTGAGGCCGCCCGCGCGCCAGTCCGCGACGCCCTCGTCGACGTGCCGCGCGTCGAAGCCCGCCGCCCGAAGCGTCGCCACCGCGTCGAGCGCGAGCACGCACCAGGGCCCGCGGCAGTAGGCCACGATCGTCCGGTCGCGGGGGAGCTCGGAGAGGCGCGCGGCGAGCTCGGGGAGCGGCACGGAGCGCGCCCCCGGGAAGTGGCCGGCCTCGAACTCGAGGGGCGCGCGCACGTCGATCACGGTCACCTCGTCGCGGGCGGCCCGGGCCACGAGCTCGTGCCGCGAGAGCGGCTCGAGCGCGCCGCGCGCCGCGAGGAAGGCCCGCCCCACGGCGGGCCGAGACCCGCTACGTTGTGGCCGATCCGAGGCCCCCATGCTCTTCCCGCTCCTCGCCCTCGTGATGCCCGCCTGCACGGGCCCGAAGACGGTCGACACCTCCGGCGACAGCGCGGGCGACTCGGGGGTGCCCGCCGTCGCGGAGACGGAGCGCTGCGGCTACACGCCCGCCGTCGACCTCGACCCCGCCGACGACGTCGTGTCCGTCGCCCTCGACCAGGCCCCCTTCCCCTGGGACCCGGCACCGGCACGCTCCTCACGGACGGCCTCGCCTACAACGGCGAGGTCCCCGGGCCCGTCATCGAGCTGGAGCTCGGGCAGACGCTGCACTCCGAGTTCACGAACAGCCTGGACTACGACTCCACCGTCCACTGGCACGGCCTGCGCGTCCCCGACGCGATGGACGGCGCCATCCGCATGATGGACATGGTGCCCCCCGGCGGCAGCTTCACGTACGACCTGCCCATGCAGGACGCCGGCTTCTACTGGTACCACCCACACATGTCGACGGAGCAGGACCTTGAGCGCGGGCTCTACGGCCGCGTCATCGTCCGCCACCCTGACGAGCCGCGCGTGGACTGCGAGCTCCCCGTCGTGCTCGACGACATCCTCCTCGACGAGGACTCGCTCCAGATTGCGCCGCAGGACACCGACCACATGCAGCTCATGGGCCGGCTGGGGAACGTGCTGATGGCGAACGGGCGCTCCGACCGCCGCGTCGAGGTCAAGGCCGGCGAGACGATGATCCTCCGGCTGGTGAACGCCGCCAACGCCCGCTACTTCGACCTGACGCTCGAGGGGCAGCAGATGCGTGTCGTCGGCACCGACGGCGGCTGGCTCCCCGAAGAGGTCCCCGTCGACCACCTCGTCCTCGGGCCCGGAGAGCGCGCGATCGTGGCGGTCGACTGGGTGGGCGCCCCCGGCGACGAGCTTCGGCTGATGAACGCGCGCTTCCGCCTGCACGACGAGACCGCTTCCATGGTCGAGTACGATCCGCTCGGCGAGGGCGAGAACCCCGTCATGCGCTTCGTCATCGGCGACGAGCCCGGCACGCCCACCCCGATGGTCCTCCCCCAGGACGACGCGCCCGCGGCCTTCACCGGCGAGGAGCCGATCGCCCACACCTGGGTGCTCGACGAGCAGATGGAGGACGGGATCGTCACGATCGACGGGCAGTCCTACCCGGACGTGCCGACGGTCATGGTGGACGCGAACGTGCCAACGAGCTTCGTCATCCAGAACGACTCCGAGATGCACCACCCCTTCCACCTCCACGGCAACCGCTTCCAGGTGCGGTCGGTGGACGGCGCGCCGCCGCTCTTCGACGGGTGGAAGGACACCTTCGACATCCCGCCCTTCGCCTCCGTGCAGATCACGAGCGAGCTCGACAATCCGGGCGAGTGGATGGTGCACTGCCACATCCTCGAGCACGCGGAGCTCGGGATGGCGGGCTTCTACATGGTGGAGTGACGGGGCCCCGCGGGGCGCGCGTCACCGCGCGAGCGTGAACGTGCAGCCGCCGTCGCAGCTGCCGGAGACGGTGTCGGCGTCCTCGATGGTGCCGACGCAGCCGGTGACCGTGTCTCCGTCCGCGAAGGTGATGGTGTCGCCCGCGATGGTGGCCGCGTAGGGCATGCCCATCGTCATTCCACCGTCTGCGCCGTAGTCGATCTCCAACGCGCACTCGTTCACGACGATGTCGCAGGGGGTCCGCATCTGCGGGCACTCGCCGTTCCACACCCAGTCGTCCCCACCGGTGAGGGTGGTGCAGGCGGCGTCGGTGTCGGTGTCGGTGTCGGCCGCGGAGTCGTCCCCCGCAGCCTTGCCGGTGTCGTCGGCAGTGGTGCCCGTGCAGGCGGCGAGGAGGGCGAGCAGGGCCAGGAAGCGGGACATGGGGGCTCCGAGGGAGGTGACGCCCGCATCGTAGGCGATCCGGCGCGGGTTGACACGTCCCTCCCCCCTCCGTACGTGCGACGGACTCCCGAGACCGCCGTGGCCGGGCCCGTCCGCGCGCCGGGCCGCCCGGTTGGAACCCATTGACGCGCTGCGACACGCCTGACCCCGAACTGGCACATGCCGCACGCACGCAACGGCGTATAGTCGCGCGCGCGTCAGCCGGCGCGCCCCCCCTATCCAGGAGCATCCCCATGTTGTTCGTCCTCACCCTCCTCGCCTGCAGCGGCGGCGACACCGACCCGGTGGCCGCCATCACGGCCCTCACCGGCGACACCGCCTCCGGCGAGACCCTCTTCTCCGCGAACTGCGCGTCCTGCCACGGCGCCGCGGGCGAAGGCGGCACCGGCCCCGCGATCGCCGGCCTCGACTTCACCGACGGCGACATCAGCCTCGTCCTCAACGGCGAAGACGCGATGCCCGCTTTCGGCGACAGCCTCTCCGACCAGGACATCGCCGACGTGATCGCGTACGTCGGGACGCTTTAGGACCGAGCGGGCGAGGCGGGGTCAGCCCGCCTTGCCCATCTCCAGGAGCACGACGCGCTCGCCCGGCGCGGGCTCGGAGTCGTCGAGCCGCACGAGCTCGTCGTAGTCCGGCCCGAAGAGGGGCACGTCGGAGAGGTCGTCCGCGCTGAGGTCCTTGAGGGACCAGTCGCCGAGGCCCGCCTCGCGCAGCTCCTCGCGGGAGACGTCTTCGCCGATGTCCGCCGCGCCCGCGGGGAGGATCCGGAAGAAGGCCAACGCGTCACGCTTCATGAGGACCTCGCGGAGAGTCCCCGAACGTTACAGCGCTACTCTTGGCACGTCAAGGGATGTGCGTTGGAGGCCCGGGCGGGCGCCGTTGAAGGAAGCCCGCGTCGACGAGGCCGGTGAGGAAGACCGCGGCGGCGGGCCAGCCCCCGTCGAGGATCGCGGCGGCGTCCCCCGCACGGAAGCCGCGGGCCCCCCGCTCGACGTGGCGGAGGAGGCGGATGGTGTCGGGTGCGTCCGCCCGGACCTCCCGCGTGCCGCAGGTGAGCGCCCAGGTCACGTCCCCGTCGGGGCTGATGTCGAGCTGGGACGCGAGGGGGGAGGCGCGGAAGTTGCGGAAGACGGCGAGGGTGTCGTCCGGGGAGAGGGCGCCGGTGGGGCGGTCGCGCGCCGGGACGTCGGCGCCGTCGGGCGGGCCGAGCACCTCCTGATCGACGAGCGCACGAAGCCAGGGCCCGACGGCCGGGGCGAGGGCAAGCACCTCTGCTACCAGACGCCCGTCGAAGAGCGCGAGGGCGTCGAGGACGACGGCGGGGACAACCAGGGGGTCATCGGGGACGCGCTCCGTGACGAGGCCGACGCCCCCGGGGAGCGTGACGCGGTCGGCGTTTCCGAGGCACAGCACGGCGGGGATCGGGGCGTCGAGCCGGGCGCGCGCGTCCGCCACCTCGGCGAGGGCGCCGGTCAGGGCGTCGCCGCCGATGGCGCGCACGTCCGCCCAGGAGAGCGGCGTGACCCGCTCGGCGCACGCCCGGTAGAACGCCTCCTCGCGGCCGAGCCAGGGGCCCCAGACGCGGCGGTGGGTCGAGGGCCGAAGGGCGTCGCCGGTTCGGGAGCCCGCGAGCTCGCCGAGCGCGTAGCGGCGGGGGCGGTCGTCGAGGTGGACGAGGGCGCCGACGCGCGTGGGCAGGAGCGCGCGCACGTTCCAGATGGCGAGGAGCTCCTCGACGCGGCCGAGCAGGCGCTTGGTCGCCATGTGGAGGCGCATCCCGATGGCGCGGCGCTCGGAGAGGCACCAGAACGTGGCGCAGACGGCGTCGCGGTGGGCCCACATGCCGCAGAGGCCGCCGTCGTAGTAGTCGCAGAGGAGCGACGGATCCTGGCCGTAGCCGGCCTTCCCCACCTCCTGGTCGGCCTCCTCGGCGGGGGTGCGCTCCAGGTACAGCGGGGTGGCGCCGCGGCGATCGGCGATGCGACGGAGGAGCGCGGCGCGGGCGTGCGCGGTGGTGCCGGGATCCGCGAGGGCGGCGCCGACGAGGAAGTTGGGGAGGCTCGGCTGGTAGGTGCAGCACTTGACACCCGGAGAGAACGCCGGCGTCTCGGGCTTCGCGGGGCGGCACATGGCGCAGTCGGCGCAGGTGGCGCGCGGCTCGGCCGGGACCGGGGCGCCGAGGACCGCCTCCATCCAGGCGGCGGAGAGGCGCGGGAGGGACACCGTCAGTCCGCGGACATCGCGACGGCGAGGGCGCACGGCGCGGCGGTGGCGACGGTGGCCTCGACGGCGGTGGCGGAGGTCGTGCCGGTCAGCGGGAGCGTCGTCTCCACGCCGCACACGGTGGCGGTCCAGGTGGCGGTGAGGACGCCGTCCGCCTGAGCGCCGACGATCGGGCCGGCGACGTGCTGGAACACGCTCGCGTCCTCGGCCAGGGAGCAGTGCGCCTCGGCGTCGCCGGTGACCGTGCCGTCTTCGTGGAGGGTGAAGACGGAGAAGCCGACGCAGTCGTAGTGGACGTCGGCGTCGAGCGTGCCACGGGTGGTGCCGCGGAAGGAGGGGCCTTCGGACGCGGTGTCGGCGGTGTCCGCCGCGGTGTCGGTGTCGCCGGGGGTGTCGGTGTCCGCGGCGGTGTCGGTGTCCGCGGCGGTGTCGTCCGAGGGGGCGCCGGTGCAGGCGAGGAGGGACCAGAGGAGCATGGCCGCGCGTATCGCGGCGGGGGCCGGCGGGCGCTCGCCCCGG
>CAJBVW010000240.1 GCA_903959175.1 uncultured Pseudomonadota bacterium | reverse complement strand
CTCACGAGTCCTCGCTAATCCGGCGGAATACGCGGGCGCTGCTTCTCGGGTGCTTCCCCGCGTATCGAGGGATCGAGATGGGTTCAGCGGCCCTACGGGCGGCTCCATCGCGGCCATGCGGCGCATCGTGGACGGGCTTCGCCGTGCGACCGGCCCGCCTGGGCTCGACGCCGTGGGCGACGACTGGAGGGCGCGAGGGCGTGAGGGCGGAGCCGTGGGCGAGGAACGGAGAAGGGGCTGCGGGTTGACGGAGGGGCGGATCAGGTGCGAGGAGGTGTGGCGTCGGGGTTTGTTTTTCCTTTCTCTTATGCGCCAGATCCGGCTCCAGCGCTCGTTCGCGCTGGTCGCGTGTCACCACCTCGCGGCCTCGGCCGGGCGCGCCGGCTACTCCACGGCGGAGGCCTTCAAGGCGGAGGTCGACATGGCGCCGTCGCAGTTCGCCAACCTCGCCGCGGAAAACGGGTGGCAGATCCGTCCGAGGCCGGTGCCGGGACAACGCGCCGAGCGGGTTTGGACAGGGGATTGGAAGAAATAGACAGAGGCAGGCACGCTGTCGGCGGATAGTCAGTGCGACACAGAGGTCGTGTCCATGCGTTTGGGGAACCTTGCGTTCTTGCCTGCTCTCTCCGTTGTGTCTGCCGTGGTCTACGCCGGGAGTGCCTCGAATGAGGTGGAGAACGGGGCCGTCGGCGCCAACCCTGAGCCTTGGCCCGACCGGCGCGCGGTGTTCCCCAGCGCAGCGTGATCCACATCGTTAAGTTTGTTGGTGTTCCATTGGTCCTGAATTGGAGGTGATTCATGCGTCCCATCCTCAGTTTATTCGCGTTCTTGCTAGGCCTTGCCTTGGCGGTCGCTGCGTTCAGCGGTGCAAACGGAGAGCTGGAATCGATCAAGCTTCTGATTCAATTCGGCCTGGGTGACAAGGATGCGTTGCTGCAAGAGTTTTTTCTGACCCGCGGCGCGCTCCTCCTCGGTGCCCTGATGTGCATTATCACCAGCTTAAGTCTTGGTTCTTCCAATTCGGCTTGAACGGACAGGAAAAATGAACCCCTCCTCCCCACCTCCTCGCACCTGACCCTCCGCCCCGTCAATCCCTCTGCCCGTCCCGTCGGGGCGCGCCTCCCTGGTGGCCGGAGCCCGAAAAGACCCGTTCTCCATGCCTCGCCCACGGCTCCGCCCCCGGACCCGCGTGTTCACGCCGTCCGGTCGTCGCCCACGGGGTGGGGCCCCGGGGGGCCCGTGGCGCGGCGGAGCCCGTCGAGGATGCGCGCGTGGCCGGCGGGTTGACCCCCACGCAGCGCAACGTGAGCGGGCCGCGGAAGACGGTGCGGTGGCCGTCGGATGGCCGCGACCTTGGCCTGATGGATGGACCGCGTGCTCCCCCACGTCGCGACCCGACAATGGGTGGTCACCGTGCTCTGGGAGCCCCGTTGGCTGCTCGCGCGGCGCCCCGAGCTCGCGAGCGGCGTCCACGCCGTCGCCCTCCGGACGATCGAGCGGTGGCGTGCAACACAACACCGCCCCCCGCCCGCCACCCTGGGCGCCTCCGTCGCCCTCACCGAGGACGGCGGCCTGACCTGGACCGAACGCACGGAGGACGCACCACCGCTCCACCCCCCCGCCATCATGAACGAGACCTTCTCGATCTCGGCGGACGAGTACCCGGCCCGGGGGATCTTCCGGGCGGAGTAAGCGAGGGGGAGGCGGCCGCGCCCCACGGGGCCCCCCGCTACCGATCCACCGCCGCCCGGCGCCTCCCCGGCGCCACAGGGTTAGGACCCTCCTCCCTCCACACCCGGCCACGGTCCCCATGTCCATCGAGCAGGTCGAGCGCTACGGCGCACACAACTACCACCCGCTGCCGGTGGTGGTCGCGCACGCGGAGGGCGCGTGGGTGACGGACGTGGGCGGGCGCCGCTATCTCGACATGTTGTCGGCGTACTCCGCCCTCAATCAAGGGCACCGCCACCCCCGGATCCTCGCCGCCGCGCGCGAGCAGCTCGACCGGGTGACGCTCACGTCGCGCGCCTTCCACAACGACCAGCTCGGCCCGTTCCTGGAGCGCTTGTCGCGGGTGAGCGGCTTTTCGCGCGCGCTCCCGATGAACTCGGGCGCCGAGGCCGTGGAGACGGCGCTCAAGGCGATGCGCAAGTGGGGCTACGTGACGAAGGGGATCCCGGCCGACAAGGCGGAGATCATCGTCGCGACCGACAACTTCCACGGCCGCACGATCTCGATCGTGAGCTTCTCGACCGAGGCGGCATACCGCGACGGCTTCGGGCCGTTCACCCCCGGCTTCGTGGTGGTGCCCTACGGGGACGCCGCCGCGGTCGAGGCCGCGATCGGGCCGAACACCTGCGCGGTGTTCCTCGAGCCGATCCAGGGCGAGGCCGGCGTGATCGTCCCGCCGGACGGCTACCTCCGCGCCGTGCGGGACGCGTGCACGCGCACCAACACGCTCCTCGTGATGGACGAGATCCAGACCGGCCTCGGCCGCACCGGCACGATGTGGGCGTCGGACCACGAGAACGTGCGCCCCGACGCCATCACCATCGGCAAGGCCCTCGGCGGCGGCGTGTACCCGGTGAGCGCCTTCTGCGCAGACGACGCCGTGATGGAGGTCTTCTCGCCCGGCACGCACGGCTCGACCTTCGGCGGCAACCCGATGGCGGCCGCGGTCGCCAGCGCCGCGCTCGACGTGCTCGTGGACGAGCAGCTCGCCGCCCGGGCCAAGCGCGTCGGAGAGTCCTTCCGCGCCGCCCTCCGCGGCCTCGGCAGCCCCCGCGTGAAGGAGGTCCGCGGCCGCGGGCTCCTCATCGGGGTGGAGCTGCACGCCGACGCCGGGCGCGCCCGGCCCTACTGCGAGCGCCTGATGAACCTCGGCGTGCTCTGCAAGGACACACACGAACAGGTGATCCGCTTCGCGCCCCCGCTGGTCATCGCGGAGGGCGACATCGATTGGGCGCTCGAACACATCCGGACGGTACTCGCATGAAGGCCACGAAGTTCCACCACGACTACCCCTACCGGCTCCGCATCCAGCACCCCGAGTACGGCGAGATCCGCCTCGAGCGCAAGGGCCGCTTCCTCCGCATCGACCCGGTGGAGCCCCCCGCCGAAGACGAGGTGGTGGTGCTCACCTCCTCCGCGCCGCACCGCGCCCGCGGCACGGTCGAGGCCCTGAAGGAGGGCCGGAAGCTCACGGTCGTCGCCTCCGCGGCGGTGCTCGAGTGGCTCCGCGGCCTCGGCACCATCGACGGCCACGCGTTCCCCGCAACGGTGGACGGCGTCACCATCGACGGCATGCCCTACGCCGCCCCGCCCACCACGCGTCCGCTCTCGCACATGCTGCGCGCGTCGGTCGCCGGAGCGCGCGCCGGCACCACGCTCAAGCGGCTCTCCGAGCAGGTCCGCTTCCCGACGACCGAGCCCCACGTCATCGAGGTCGTGCTCGAGGACGGCGGCCGCATGCTCCACCTCGACCTGGCGCTCCACCGCGGCACCGACCCCGACTGGCTCGGGCGCGCCGCGGCCCGCTTCAGCGGCGCCGAGTGGCTGCTCGTCGGCATCCCGTGGGGCGAGGGCGAGGGCGTGGTCCAGCACGTCGGCCGCTTCGAGGCCAAGCGCGTGCTCCTCACCGAGCTGACCAGCGCCGAGCGCCGCGAGTCGGGCCTCCCCACCGAGCTCGTCACGCCCTGGCGCGACCAGCTCGTGGCCGTCGGCACCGAGGCGCACGTGTTCGCCACCCAGGCCAGCTACCGCTTCGAATGAACCTCCTCCGCGCGTTCCGGTACGTCCGCGGCGTGTCGCGCGCGGTGCGTCGCGGCGACACGTTCCCGCCGTCCGGCCGCGTGCCCGCGAAGGACGCCCCCGGCGGCACCACGCGCACGCTGCTGCGCCACGGCCGCAAGGAGCTCGACAACATCGAGATCTCCGAGCACGTCGTGCCGGTGCGCGGCCTCGCGAAGCCGGTCACCATCCTGCACCTGACCGACGTACACCTACGCGTTCACGACGCCTGGGTGGACCGCCTCGCCGATGTCATTCGCGGCGAGCGCCCGGACCTCGTCGCCCTCACCGGTGACGTCGTCACGCGCGGCTGGAAGCCAGACGCCGTGGACCACCTCCTCGGCGCGCTCCCCGACGCGCCGCTCGGCCGCTGGGCGGTCATGGGCAACTGGGAGTATTGGGCCGGCGCCCCGCGCGAGGTGTGGGAGCCCATCCTCACGCGGCACGACGTGGGCCTCCTGAACAACCGCGTGGTGCCGCTCGACGGCTTCGATCTCGTCGGCACCGACGATCTGCTCGCCGGCGAGCCCGACCTCCCCGGCGTGTTCGCCGCGGTGCGCCCCGACCTCCCCGCGCTGCTGCTCACCCACTCGCCGGGCATCTTCCCGATGCTCGCCAAGCCCCCGGTGCGCCTCGTGCTCGCGGGCCACACCCACGGCGGCCAGGTGCGGATCCCCGTGCTCGGCCCGTTCTTTCTGCCGCGCGGCAGCGGGGCCTACCCGTGGGGCTGGTACGAGATGGAGGGGGTCCACCTGTTCGTGAGCCGCGGCCTCGGCTGGTCGGTGGCGCCGGTGCGGTGGCGGTGCCCGCCCGAGGTGGCGCGGATCCGCATGGTGCCGGCGTAAAGAGGGGGGCTTTGGGCGACCGACGTCGGCCGAGGTGCCCGGCGCGCCGAGCCGCGCCGACCACGGCCCGAGGGCCCTACCGGCTCACGGCCGACACCGGCGCTTCCACCCGCACGGGGAAGCCCTGCGCGTCGCGGATGACGACGAACACGGTGTCGCCGCGCTGCTCGATGACCTCGCCGCGCACGTTGGGGCCGACGGGCACGGCGCCGGCGAGGGCGTCGGGCGGGAGCTTCACGCGCGTGCCAGGGACCATGCCGGGGGGCGGCCGCACGGGCACCTTCACCGCGTGGAACACGCCGACGCCGCCCGAAAGCGACCACGCCTGGGGGAAGCCCTGCTCGCGGAGCCAGTGCGCCACGCCGAAGGAGCGCGCGCCGGCGGCGCAGTAGACGGTGATGGGGCGGTCGCGGGGGAGCTCGTCGAGGTGGTGGGGCACGAGGTCCATCGGGAGCAGCATGGCCCCTTCGGCCACGCCGCTGGCGAGCTCGCCGGGCTCGCGGATGTCGAGGAGGAGCGAGCCGGGGATGGGGAGCTCGCACTCGAGCTCGGGCTCTTCGGGCTCGGGGGCGGCGGGGGCGGCGAGGCGCGCAGAGGGCACGACGGCGCGGGGGGGCGCGGCGGCGGCGCGGTCGGGGCCGCCCACGACGCGGGCGACGACCTTCTTGAGCAGGGAACCGACGCGGCTCACGGAGACCTCGGGGGCGGAGGAGCGGTGTAGCCGATCCGCGGGGCGCGGCCGCGACGGCCACGCGGCGCTGGGGCGCAGGTCACCGATTGGGGGCCGGGCGCTTAGCCGGGCGCGCCGTGGAACCACGGCCGCGCCGCGCACGCGCGCAACAGGGCCTCGTAGGCGCGGGCCTGGAGCGCGGGGTCGGGCGTGCCGTCGCCGCTCTCCCAGGGCTTCTCGGTGGCCCCGACGACGGCGCGGTAGCCGGCCTCGGGGAACACGACGGGGTGGCCCTTCGTGACGCGCGCGATCGCGTCGAGGTGGGTGTCCCAGGAGGCGGTCAGCTCCTCGACAGTCGTGCCGGTGAGCGGGAAGTAGGCGGCGATGCCGATGCAGTCGAAGGCGTCCCAGTCGGTGAACTGCGCGTACTCCTCGTACCAATTCGCGGCGTAGCAGAGCGTGCCCGAGAGCACGGCCCGGCAGGCCGACGCGACCGCCGCCCAGCCGCCCGGGTTGTCGCGGGAGGCGCGCGTGTACTCCAGGCCCACGCAGAGCCGCGCGCAGCCTGCCGCCTGCGCGATCCGCGCGTGGTGCACCACGTAGCGGGCGTAGGCGTCGAACCAGCGCGCCCACCCGTCGTCGGTGAGGGTGGGGTCGCCGCCCCACTGGATGTCGCTGGAGCCGAGCGTCGGCGCGTAGGCGAAGGGGTTGAGCACGAGGTCGCGCACGCCGAGCGCCACGAGCGCGTCCAGCTGCGAGGCCGCGCGCTCGCTGCCGTAGCCGCTGCCGCGGCGGTGCTGGTGCGCGAAGTTGACCCCGCGCGCGACGGTCTCCGGGAGCGGCACGGGCCGCGGCGACCACGGCGCCACCGTGTCCGCGGCGCGCCCGGCGTGCGGGCCACCCGCATGCGCCCAGCCCCGCGAGCGCGCTGGCGCCGAGGAGCGCGCGGCGGGACCAGCGACCGCCCCTCACGCCCCTCACGCCGCCCACGCGACGGAGCGCGCCGCCGCCCCGACGGATGCGTCCGGGCCGACCTCGGCGCGCGCGGCGTGCCCCACCAGCAGCATTCCGTGCGGGTAACCGCCCTCACGACCCGGTGCCGGGCGCCGCGCGCCGCGTTGAGGCGCGGCCCGCGAGCCGTTACGCCCCCCCCACTCCCCGGAACCGCTCATGTCCTCGCATCCTACCGATTTTCAGGGCTCCGTCGTCGACGCCGTTCGCGCCGCCATCGAGGCCGCCGTGCCCGACTCCAAGGCGGAGGTCACCGGCGGCGGCGGCCACTTCCAGATCGTCGTGACCAGCACGACGTTCGCCGGCAAGGGCACGCTCGCCAACCACAAGCTCGTGCTGGGCTCGATCGCGCACCTCATGAAGGGCGACACCGCGCCGGTGCACGCGGTGGACAGCCTGGTCACGCGCGTGCCCGCGGCGGGCTGAAGCGGCGGCGGACGGCGCCGCGCCGCGG
>CAJBVW010000239.1 GCA_903959175.1 uncultured Pseudomonadota bacterium | reverse complement strand
TCGGCGAGCCCTCAGTCCCCGTAGATGACTGGCAGCGCCTCGAGCGCCCCCACCGCGAAGAACCCCACCCCGTCCAGCGCCACCGTCGACTCCGCGGCGGCCGCCACGAGCGCGTCGGCCAGCTCGTCCGCGCGGTCGGCGGGCAGGGTGAGCACCGCCTCCTTCTCGCGCAGGTCGCGCCCGAGCGGCCCGGCCGCGAAGCGCAGCGTGCGCTCCCCACATACGACGACCGCCGGCCGGCCGTACGCCACGCGCGCGCGCAGAATCGTCTCGACGTTGGCGCGAGCGTAGGCGTCCAGGCGCACGCCGTCGGGGCCCCACGTCAGCTCGTCCCACACGGTGCGCTCGACCGCAGATCCCTCGGCCTCGGCGCGCCGCGCGAGGTCCGCGCCGGCGTCCCCCGCGAGGATCGAGCGCCGGTCGGCACGCCACACGAAGCCCGGCTCCGCCGCCTCGATCGCCGCGTACACCCCCGCCGCGCTCCAGCGGCCCAACAGCCGCCACTCGTCCGCCGTCAGCGGGAGCACCTGGAGGACGCGGCCCCCGGCGAGCCGGCGCGGATCCTCGCGGAGCACCACGGCGGCGGTGCTCGGCGCCACCTCGTCCAACATGCCCGCGGGGAGCACGAGCACGTGGTCCGGCGCGATCGGCTCGGTGCCGCGCACGTAGGCGCCCAGGAAGCGGACGAGGTTCTTCGGCCAGAGCGGCGGGGCGTCGCCGTCGGCGGCCACGCGCACGGAGAGCTCGTAGCCGAGGTCCACGAGGCCGACCGTCGCGAACTGCCAGTGGGGGACGGGCTCGCCGACGCGCCGCGCCGCGAACGACGCGAAGGGCGGCGCCTCTCCGCCGGGCAGGGGCTCGGCCTTCCAGCTCACCTCCGTGGGCGCGGGCGGGGCGGGGGGCGCCTCGGGGGTGCGCAGCGTGAACCAGGCGATCGCCGCGACGATCGCGACGACGAGGACCAGGGCGCCGACGCGCATGGGAGCTCCCGAGGCGGCGCGAGTATCGCGGCGGCGCGCGGGGCCCGGCGGCGCGCGCGCCCCGCCGCCCCCTACCCCCGCGCCTTCAAGTTCCGCTTCCGCGCCTTGCGCCGCCCCTCGTGCCGCGTACGCGGGCTCTCGCGCCGCTCCAGCTGGACCTGCTCCGCGAGCAGGACGCGCAGGCTGGCGAGGCGCTCGGGGTCGAGGTCGCCCGCCGCGATGGCGGCCTGGACGGCGCACGCGGGCTCGTTGGAGTGGGAACAATCGACCCAGCGGCAGCCCGCGGCGAGGGCGACGATGTCGGGGAAGGCGCGCTCGAGCCCCTCGCCCACGAGGGCCAGGGCGAGCTCGCGGATGCCCGGAACGTCGATCATCAGGCCGCGATCGCCGGGAAGAAGGAAGAGCTCGCGGTGGGTGGTGGTGTGCTGGCCGCGGTCGTCGTGGGCGCGCACCTCGCGCACGGCCTGGCGATCCTCGCCCGCGAGGAGGTTGAGGAGGGTCGACTTGCCGACGCCGGAGGTGCCGAGGAGCATCGTCGTCTCGCCGGGGCGCAAGTAGGGCAACAACGCGGCCACGCCGGCCTCGTCGCGGGTGTGGACCACCACCACCGGTACGCCCACCAGCCGCGCCGCGAGGGCCTCGGCGTACTCCGCGGCCGCCGGCTCGAGGTCCGACTTGGAGAGCACGACGACGGGCTGGGCGCCGGCCTCCCACGCCACCGCGACCATGCGATCCAACCGGCGCGGCTCGAGGTCCTGGTTGGCGCTGGTCACGATGAGCACGCGATCCAGGTTGGCGGCCAGCACCTGGGTGGCGATGCCGCGGCCGGCCTCCTTGCGGGTGACCGCCCCGCGCCGGGGCAGGACCGCCGTGATCCGCGCGCCGTCGAACACCACCCAGTCTCCCACCGCCACACCGAGCGCGGCGCTGCCGGGGTGATCGGCGAGGATGTGCTCGCGGACGGTGTCGTGGAGCACGGTCGCGCCGCGGTGCAGGGCGATGACGCGCGCGGCCCGCGTCCGGCCCTCGCCCACCGCAGGGTCGCCCGCCGCCGCATCTCCCGCCGCCGCGAAGGGCGGGTGCGCCGCGAGGCCCGCCCACGCGTGGGCCAGCTCACTGTTCCAGCCGAGGGCGTCGGGCGTCATGTCACCACCTTCCGCCTTCTACCTTGGAAACCCACCTTCCGCCCCTCATTGGGGGAGAGAAGGTCGAAAGCGTTCGGGGTTTGCGCGGCGTGTAAAGACCGTGTAAAGACGTGTCCTCAATTGACGATGGAGCGCCCGATGTCCCGTGCCACCCGCAAGTCCCCCCGCTTCCCGACGGCGGTGATGTCCTCGCTCGGCGTGCTCGGCTGCGCCCTCTGGTCCGCGCCGGCCCACGCCACGCTCACCCAGGTCGTCGCCATCTCCGGCCCGTACGACTTCTCGATCGACGGCGCGGGCTCGGTCGCCAGGAGCATCCACGGCCTCACGATCAACAAGCCCAGCACCACCGCCACCGTGTACGCGGTCTACGCGTCGATCACCGGCGTGTCGGGCCAGGGCGATCCCGGCGTAAGCGCCCTCTCCGTCGCCGGTACCCTCGTCTCGCTCGACGTGGTCGCGGCCTCCTCCGACGGCGCCGTGTACACCCGCTACGACGACGTGACGGCCGAGGTGAGCGCCTACTTCAACGCCCTCCCCGCCGGCGCCAACGGCGTCAAACTCGAGGAGAACGTTTCGGTCTCGCAGTCCGACGGCGCCGCGCTCTACGTCATCTGGGAGGACGCCGCGACCCTCCCCATCTCCACGCTCGCCCTCGCCCTCGGCAGCAGCTTCACCTACGCCAGCCCGTCGACCACGATCACGACCAACCCCATCGACATCGACGTGCCCGACTTCGCCGTCACCATGGGCGTCGGCATCGCCTTCTCGGCCGGCTACTCCTCCGGCCAGTACTCGTCGATCACCTTCAACGGCGCGAGCGTCTACACCCAGGTCGGCGGCTACGATGACGGCGAGCTCGCCAACGGCGCCCTCTTCACCATCGGCGGCGACGGCGACACGACCGACTCCGAGGTCTTCGACGTCACCAGCTACGTCGCCGACAACGACACGGCGTTGACCGTGTCCCTCTCGGGCGTCTCGGCGGACGACTACAATTTCGCCATCTGGATCAAGGCCACCGGCGTCGGCCTCGAGGGCGTCGACACCTGCGGCGACTACACGGTCACCGGCACCGAGGAGTGCGACGACGGCAACCTCATCGACGGCGACGGCTGCTCCAGCACCTGCACCGGCGAGGATGACGACGGCGACGGCCTCTCCAACGACGACGAGGTGCTCTACGGCACCGACCCGACCAACCCCGACAGCGACGGCGACGGCCTGCTCGACGGCGAAGAGGTCCACACCTACGGCACCGACCCGCTCGACGCCGACACCGACGGCGACGGCCTGGACGACGGGACCGAGGTGCTCATCACCGGCACCGACCCGCTCGACGCCGACACCGACGACGACACGCTGGGCGACGGTACCGAGGTCGACACCACCGGCACCGACCCGCTCGACGCCGACACGGACGACGGCGGCGTGAGCGACGGTGTCGAGGTGGCGGACGGGCTCGACCCGCTCGACGGCGGCGATGACGACCCCGACGGCGACGGCCTCACCAACGACGAGGAGACCAGCTCCGGCACCGATCCCTTCGACGGCGACTCCGATGACGACGGCCTCTCCGACAGCACCGAGGTCGACACCACCGGCACCGACCCGAACGACCCGGACTCCGACGGCGACGGCCTGGGGGACGGCACCGAGGTCGACAGCACCAACACCGACCCGAACAGCATCGACAGCGACTGCGACGGCCTCTCCGACCCCTACGAGCTCACGCTCGGCACCGACCCGAGCGACGGCGACACCGACGACGACGGCCTCGGCGACGGCGTGGAGCACACCGCCCTCGGCAGCGATGCCCTCGACACCGACTCCGACGACGACGGCCTCCTGGACGGCGCCGAGGTGAGCGTCCACGGCACCGACGTGCTGGACACCGACACCGATCACGACGGCCTCTCCGACGCCGCCGAGGTGAACGACACCGCCACCGACCCGCTCGACAGCGACACCGACAACGGCGGCACGTCCGACGGCGCCGAGGTGACCAGCGGCACCGACCCCCTCGTCCCGAGCGACGACGTGGTGGGTGACGACGCGGACGGCGACGGCCTCGACACCGCCGAGGAGGCCGCGAGCGGCACCGACGCGGCTCTCGCCGACACCGACGCGGACGGCGTGGACGACAGCAACGAGCTCGCCGTCACCCACACCGACCCGACCGACGCCGACACCGATGACGACGGCCTCTCCGACGGGGCCGAGGGCTCCGCCGGCACCGACCCCCGCGACACCGACACCGACGACGACGGCCTGGAGGACGGCGAGGAGGCCGCCTACGGCACCGACCCCCTCGCGGCCGACACCGACGGCGGCGGCGTGCTCGACGGCGCCGAGGTCGCCGAGGGCGACGACCCCACCGCGAGCGACGACGACGTGGGCCTCGGTAGCGACACCGACGGCGACGGCCTGACCGACGCCGAGGAGTCCGCCCTCGGCTCCGAGCCCTGCGCGTCCGACACCGACGGCGACGGCCTCGGAGACGGCGACGAGGTGGCGGCCGGCACCGACCCCACCCTCCCCGACTCCGACGGCGACGGCCTCTCCGACGGCGAGGAGGCCACCGCGGGCTCCGACCCCAACGTCTACGACACCGACGGGGACGGCCTCGGAGACGGCGCCGAGGTCGACGTGCACGGCTCCGACCCCACCGACGCCGACACCGACGACGGCGGCGTGGGCGACGGCGCCGAGATCGGCGACGGCACCGACGTGCTCGACCCCGATGACGACGGCAGCGGCTACGACCCCGACGGCGACGGCCTCACCAACGGCGAAGAGGCCGTGGTCGGCAGCGATCCGAACGACCCCGACACGGACGACGACGGCCTCGGCGACGGCACCGAGGTCGACACCACCGGCACCGACCCCACCGACGCCGACTCCGATGACGACGGCCTGGGCGACGGCACCGAGGTCAACACCACCGTGACCGACCCGAACGACGCCGACTCCGACGACGACGGCCTGCTGGACGGCGAAGAGGTCGACACCTACGGCACCGACCCGAACGACGCCGACACGGACGACGGCAGCGTGAGCGACGGCGCCGAGGTCGACAACGGCACGAACCCCCTCGACCCCGAGGACGACGTGCCCGAGATCATCGAGGAGGAGCGCACCGGCCAGTACCTCGGCGGCTGCTCCACCACGGGAGACGGCTCCGCCCCCGCGGCGGGCCTCCTCCTGGCCGCCGCCCTGCTCGCGCGCCGCCGCAAGTAAGCCCCTCCTCCCTCCCCTCCCGTCTCGGGCGGGCCGTATGCGGCCCGCCGCACGGAGCCTCGAATGCCGATCCTGCTCGCCCTGCTCGCCCCCTTCGCCGCGGCCCAGTCCGTCAACGGCGAGATCCCTGCCATCAACGCGCAGAACTTCCGCCCCTCCATCGACTCGACGCGCACCCTCTGGGTGGATGACGCCTCGGTCCAGGACCGCACCTACATGGGGCGGCTCCTCTTCCACTACGTCGCGAACCCGTTCGTGTACGAATACGACGACGGCGAGCGCGTGGAGCTCGTCAGCGACGTGCTCCAGGCCGACCTCACCGGCGGCATCCGCGTGTGGCGCGTGCGCTTCGGCGCCGACCTCCCCCTCTACCTGATGCAAGCGGGCGAGGGCGGCCAGGGCGTCGGCCTCGGCGACATCGGCGTGGACGTGAAGTTCGGCATCCTCGACCGCGAGCAGGCCCCCATCGGCCTCGCGCTCGGCGGCCGCGTGACCCTCCCGACCGCCACCGTCGAGAACGCGCTCGGCGCGCGGAATACGGGCTGGGAGATCGACGCGATGGTCGACCGCAAGCTCGGCAAGGCGCTCCTCGCGCTGAACGTCGGCGTGCGCGGCGGCCCCAAGACCGAGCTCGAGAACGTCTCCCTCGACGACTTCCTCGTGGCCCGCCTCGCCGGCAGCTACGCCATCACCGACGACGTCGGCGCCGCCCTCGAGCTCGCCGGCGAGAAGTCGCTGAGCGCCGGCTTCGACAACCCCGCCGGCCTCCCGCTGGAGTGGATGGCGAGCGGCTACGGCTACGTCACCGACACGCTCGTCGTGCGCGGCGGCGTCGGCACCGGCCTGACCTCCGGCATCGGCTCCCCCGACTTCCGCGTCGCCCTCGGCCTCGGCTACGAGCCGCGCGCCGTCGTCGGGGAAGCCGACCGCGACAGCGACGGCCTCGTCGACTCCGCCGACACCTGCCCGACCAAGGCCGAGGACGTCGACAGCTTCGAGGACACCGACGGCTGCCCCGACCCCGACAACGACGCCGACGGCATCGTCGACGCCGCGGACGCCTGCCCGAGCCAGCCCGAGGACCGCGACAACGTCAAGGACACCGACGGCTGCCCAGACGAAGAGGTCGCCGTGCGCCTGCGCCTGCTCGACGCGATGACCGGCAAGCCCCTCGACGTAGGCCGCATCGTCGTCCGCGGCGCGACCCCCATCAGCCCCGACGGCGCGACCGAAGACTTCGCCCTGAAGCCCGGCGCCTACGACGCCGCCGGCTCCTCGGTCAACTATGTCACGGGCAGCGTCAGCTTCGAGGTCACGGAGGCGCCCGCCACGATCGACCTGAAGCTCTCGCCCGAGGCCGAGACGAAGATCACGGTCAGCCGCGAGCGCATCGACCTGCGCGAGCAGGTCAACTTCGACCTGAACACCGCCACCATCCAGGCGCGCTCCTTCGGCCTGCTCGAGCAGGTCGCCAAGGTCATGAACGCCTACCCCGAGATCGAGCTGCTCCGGGTGGAGGGCCACACCGACAGCCGCGGCAACGACGACTACAACCTCGACCTCTCCCAGCGCCGCGCCGACGCGGTCAAGGCGTGGCTCGTCGAGAAGGGCGTCGCGGCGGATCGCCTCGTCGCGAAGGGCTTCGGCGAGTCCAAGCCGCTGGACCCCGCCGAGACCGAGGACGCCTGGGGCAAGAACCGCCGCGTGGACGTGTTGATCGAGCGCTGGGCGGCCGAGGCGCCCAAGTAGTCGCGGGCGGGGCCCCTCCTCTCACGGGCGGGGGCCCCCTCTCGCGGCTATCGTGGAGACATGCGCGCTCTCCTGCTCCTCGCCCTCGTCCTCGTCGGCTGCCCGGACCCCAAGCCCGTCGACACCGACACCTCCGTGGAGGCCGGCGTGGAGGCCGGCGTGGCGTGCGGCACCGAGCTCACCTGCGAGGCCGCCGAGGTGTGCGTGCAGGAGGCCTTCGAGCCCGCGTGCACCCCGCTCACGGACAGCGGCGCCACCTGCCCCGAGGGCACCACGGAGACGATGTGCGGCGGCGCCGGGCAGCCCTGCTGCTGCGAGCCCGCGCCCGAGATGACCTACCGATGCTACGCCCCGAGCGGCTGCGGGGACGCACCCACTTGCGACTGCGTGTCGGCGGCGTGCCCGTCCGACAAGGCGTGCATGAGCGTCGGCTCCGAGACGAGCGGCGTGTTCCAGTGCGAGGCGCTGCCGAAGCCGTAGGGCGCCGGGAGCAGCGAGCGGTCTACCGCTTCTTCCGCCGCTTCACCTTCGTCTCCCCGAACACGGCGACCTCGACCCACGCCTGGGGCGCCGCGTCCGCGTAGGCCATCTCCGCCTTGAGGAAGAGCCAGTCCGTGGGCTTGACCCGCACGCCCACCGCGCCGCCGAGTTGGGCCCCGAGGAGCTCGCCGCGCACCACGGGGGTCACGACGCCCTCGGGCAGGAAGTCGACCTCGACGTGGGCGCCGAAGGGCGCGTTCCAGCCGGCCGTGGCCTGCCCGATGAGCGTCCACCCCTCGAAGGCGAAGGTGCCGCCGACCTGCGCCGCGACGGCCGGGCGGTCGGGCCAGGCGAACACGCCGCCGGCGACCGTCACGTTGTCCTCGACGATGCGCCCCTGCACCCCCGCGACCAGCGGCGCCGCCACGAAGGCGCCGCCCACATCCCCGAAGAGGTTGAGCCCGCCGCCGAGGTCGAGCCCGCCGAGGAACGACACGCCGCGGTCGCGCGAGCCGAGTCCGACCTCCAGCGCGAGGAGCGAGCCGGGGAGCGCGGCGCGGTCCTCCACGGACCACGTCACCAGCGCGTTGTCCCAGCCGTCCACCGCCTCCACGCGCCACGGCGCCGGGGCGATGCCGCCCTGGAGCCACACCGGGCCGGCGTCGCCGCCGAGCGTGAGCTGCTCCGGCACCAGCTCGTAGGCGAAGAGCGGCACCAGCGAGACCCCCACGTCCAACGCCACGACCGCCTCGAAGGCCCCCTCGCGCCACGTCAGGTCGCCCTCGACGCCCGCCGCGCCCTCGCCCGTCCACGCGCCCGGCGCGTGCACCACGCCGGCCACCGCGTCCGCGCCGCCGCCCAGCGTCACGCCGCTCCCCGCGCCGCTCGGCGCCGCCGCCGCCATCGCCACGATCCCGGTCAGCAGCATGCGACTCCCCTCAACTCATTCTGAAGGCTTCTCTTGCCGCGTCAAGTCGGATATCCTCACGGCGCCCCTTTCCTCCCGCGCCGCCGCCCGCAAGGGCGGGTCGACGGCGCCCTCCGAGACCGCGGGCAACGGCCCTTACTCTCGGGCCCGGAGCCTCATGGAACCCGCGGTCGACCCCTTCCACCCGCTCCTCCGCCTCCTCGAGCGGTACCGCAACGACGTCCACTACCTGCGCCCGCCCGCCAGCGAGCAGGCGATCCCCGTCGTCCAGGAGCACCTCGGCCGCGAGATCCCGCCTTCGCTGCGGCACTTCCTCACCCGCTGGAACGGCGCCACCCTCTTCCGCGGCGCCCTGCGCGTGCGCGGCGTGGCCGACCTCGCGCCCCCGCGCCCCGACGTGACCGAGGTCATCCTCTTCGCCGACGGCCCCCGCGACGACGACCGTTGGGGCTACGCCGCCGTACCGGACGGCCACCACTTCGGCCGGTGGGACGGCGAGCGCCTCGTCCCCCAGCACGAACACTTCAACCGCTGGCTGCTCGCCCAGGCGCGCGTCCTCGACGAGGACCGCCGCGACGACGCCGGCCAGCTCGAGCTCCGCATCGAGGTCGACCCCGAGAACGGCCTCCTCCAGCTCCTCCTCGGCGAACAGCTCCTCGCCGAGGGCGACGGCGACGGCGCCCTCAAAGCCTTCCGCCGCGCCACCGCGCTCGCCCCCGAGATCGCCGCCGCCTGGGAGCGCCTGGGTGAGGCCCTCCTCTCGGTCGACCGCCAGCAGGCCAACGGCGCCCTGCTCATGGCCCTGCGCCACACCAGCTTGCCCCTGCCCTATCCGGGCGCGCCCGTCGCCGACTCGGGCATCATCCGCCTCCTCGAGCACCAGTTCCCCTCCGGGGATGCCGGCTGGGAGCGCGAGCTGCACCACTTCCTGACCGAGCGCTGCCTCGACATCCGCCACGCCGACGGCGCCGAGCTCTTCGAGTCCGCCGCCCTCGCGCTCGCCCGCGTCCACCTCGCCCGCGGCGACCGCTCCGGCGCGCGCGACGCCCTCCAGGCCCTCCGCGACCGCGCCGCCACCTGCACGCGCGTGCCCGCGCTCCCCACCCTCCACCTCACCCTCGTGGCGCTCGACACCGACCTCGGCCACCACGACGAGGCCGAGGACACCCTCCGCCGCCTCCGCCGCCACCCCGACGCCCAGGTGCGCGCCCGCGGCGAGCTCGCCCTGGCCCGCATCGCGCTGCTCCGCGAGGAGCCCTGGGCCGACGACATCGCCCGCGACGCCCTCGCCGTCCTCAAGGGCCCCGCCGACCGTTGCGACGCCTGGCTCATCCTCGCCGAGAAGCGCGACGGCGCCGCCCTCGACGAGGCCTCCCGCCTCGCCACCCTCCTCGGGGACCCCGTCCGCGCCGCCCGCGTGTCGCTCCTGCGCGGGGACGCCGCCCGCGACGCCGGGGATCTCCCCTCGGCCTACCAGCACTACCTCGCGTGCACCGCCGACGCCGAGACGCGCCTGCGCGCCCAGGTCCGCATCGGCGACCTCGCCGGTGACCCCGCCGACGCCCTGCCCCACTACGTCACCGCTGTCTCCGGCTACCAGGACCTCCAGCTCCCCCTTCGGGAAGCGTGGGCCCGCCTGCGCCTCGTGCGCTGCGGCGACCCCTCCCAGGCCGAGCAGGCCCAGCGCCTCTTCAAGTCCGCGGGCCTCGCCGCCGGCGTCGCCGCCGCGGACGTGCACGTCGGCCGCGTCGGCTACAACCTCTCGTGGCACCTCAACCTCGCCGCCGAGCTCGCGCGCCAGCGTCACGACGCCCAGCGCCTCCGGCCCCCGCTCACCCGCGCCGACGCCGACCGCCCCGAGCGCCGCCTGCTCGCCCACCGCCGCGCCATCGCCGGCTGCGACGCGCGCATCGTCCCCGTGCTCGCCGAGGACATCTACACCGAGCTCCGCCGCCTCCAGCAGTCCGACGGCCGCGCCCGCGACCCCGCCGCCATGCGCTTCGTCGCCGGCGTCGACCTCCTCGCCGGCCACCCCTCCTGGGAGGCCGCCCAGGTGCTCATGGGCCTCTTGCGCGAGGACGTGCAGCCCGACGTCGCCGCGCGCGCCCTCCTCGGCGCCCTCGCGCGCTCGCCCAACATGGTGCTCGTCGAGCAGCTCCTCGCCGCGCTCAACACCCTCGTCGAGCCCCGCGCCCTCGCCTCCGTGGCCGAGGTGCTCGGCTGGCGCCGCGAGCCCGAAGCCGCCGCCCGCCTGCGCGAGCTCGCGGTCAACGGCTCGCTCCCCGTGCGCCGCGCCGCGATCACCGCGCTGGGCCGCATCGGCGACGCCGACGCCATCGATCTCATCGGCCTCGCCCTCGACGAGCCCGACCTCGCCGAGGCCGCCAGCATCGCGCTCCTCGTGCTCGGCGAGTGGCGCGGCGTCGACTTCCACGGCCAGGCCCTCGCCAGCGGCACCACCGGCCTCTCGCGCTCCCCCGGCGAGATCGTCGGCCGTCACGGCGGCCCGGCGTATTTGTTGTTGTTGTTGTCGGTTGCAGACCGCGAGGGTCCCGAGGCCCTCGGCGCCATCCAGGGCCTCGGCCTCCTGGGCAGCGTGCGCGCCGTGCCCCGCCTCATCGAGCTCGTCGGCACCCGCGAGACCACCAAGCAGGCCGCCGCCTCCGCCGCCCTCGAGGTCCTCACCGGCCACCGCGTCGACCTCGAGGAGGCCCACCCCCGCAACAAGTGGGACGCGTGGTGGACCGACAACCGCGGCAAGCTCGCCGACGGCCAGCGCTGGCGTGGCGGCCACCCCCTCGGCGTGCGCGCCCTCATCGACCGCCTCGGTCACGACGATCCCCAGGTGCGCCAGACCTCCTACGACGAGCTCGTCATCGCCACCGGCGGCCCCCTCCCCTTCGATGCCGAGGGCCCCTGGCGCATGCAGCTCGCCCACCGCGCGGCGTGGGCGCGTTGGTACACCGACCATGCGCATGAGTTGCCGCAGACGGGTTGGTTGTTCCACGGCGAGAGCGTCGGGTAGCGGATCTGCGCGTCGATCGGGGCGCATCCCGGCGCGGCGCCGGGACCGGCGCCCTCCGGGCTCGCTGTCGCTCGGTCC
>CAJBVW010000238.1 GCA_903959175.1 uncultured Pseudomonadota bacterium | reverse complement strand
CGCCGGCGGGGGGGCCGGCGGGGGTGGGCCCGGCGACCGCGGGGTCGGAGACGGTGGGGCCGCCCGCGAGCTGCTCGGCGGCGAAGGCGTTGCCGCGCGCCTCATCGGCGGGGCCGACGGTGGGTGCGGACGCGACGGGCGCGGGACGCTGCGCCGGCCGATCCAGCGACGGGGGCGGACCGCGCGGCCCCGGGTTCCGGTGCTACTCTCGCCCCACCGAGGCGCCGATGCACCCGACCCACCTGCTCTCGTGGCGCAACTTCGACGCCCTGCTGCGGGGCCGGATGGGCACCGAGGACCGCGTCGCCCTCCTCGTGAGCTGGATGGCGTGGCAGGCGGTGTGCGCCGCGCTGTTCGGCGCCTCGCTCGGGGTCTACTCGACCATCAGCCGCGTGCCCGCCGATCCGCGCTTCATGGCCGCGAGCCTCGTGAAGATGCCGATCTTGCTCCTGCTCACCTCGCTGGTGACGGTGCCCTCGCTCTACGTGTTCGGCGCGCTCCGCGGCCTGCGCTTCAGCGCGCGCGAGTTCGCCGCCACGCTCATGGTGGCCCACACCATCCTCGCCGCCGTGCTCGCCTCGCTCGCGCCGGTCATCGCGTTCTTCGCGCTCACGACGAGCTCCTACTCGTTCATGGTGCTGCTCAACGTGTTCGCCTGCGCCATCGCCGGGATGTTGGGGATCCGGGTGTTCGTGCGGGCGCTGAACGAGCCGGCGCCGGTGGTGGACGTGGCGGCCCTCGCGGCGGCCCCCGTCGCGGCCCCCGTCGCGCCGACGGCCCCGGCCGTCACGGTCGCGCCAGCGCTCTCCGCCGCCGACCTCCCCGACCTCCCCGGCCTCGCCGACCTCGCCGGCCCGCCCGTCGCGACCGACACCGCGCTCGCGCACCGCCCCGCCCTCCTCCCCGCGCGCCCCGCCGCCGTCGGCGCCGGCGTGTGGCAGCTCCTCGGGTGGTGGGTGTGGCTCTACGTCTTCGTCGGCGCCCAGACGGGCTGGATCCTCCGCCCCTTCATCGGCCACCCCGACAAGCCCTTCGTCCTGTTCCGCGTCAAGAGCGGCGGCTTCATCGAGGGCGTGCTCCACCACCTCTGGAACGCGCTGTTCGGGTCGTGACGACCCAGGTGCGCGTCGACCGCGCCCGCCTCCACCACGCCCTCCTCGGCGCCACCGCCGGCTTCCTCCGCGAGAGCGGCGTCCGCGGCCTGGAGTGGGACACCCTCCCGCGCTGGGCCGCTCCCGCGCTCATCGTCGGCTCCGGCGCGCTCTACGGCGGGGTCATGGCAAGCTACAACGGCCTCGGGGGTGACCGCGTCCTCATGGTCGCCTACGGCGCCGCGAAGGTGCCGCTGCTGTTCGTCGCGACGATGCTCCTCGCCGTCCCCAGCTTCTACGTGCTCAACCTCCTCCTCGGCGTCGGCGACCACTTCGCGCGCGTCTGGCGCGCCCTCGTCGACTTCCAGTTGGCCGTCTCCCTTCAGTTGGCCGCGCTCGTGCCCGTCACCGCGTTCATGAACCTCACCAACGGCGACTACCGCGTCGCCCAGGCCTTCAGCACCCTGCTGTTCGCCGGCGCCACCTGGAACGCCCGCCGCGCGCTCGCCCGGGCCTACGCGCCGCTCATCGACGCGCACCCCGTCCACCGCGGCCTGCTGCGCACCTGGATCGCGCTCTACGCCTTCGTCGGCGTGCAGATGGGCTGGGACCTCCGCCCCTTCGTCGGGAGCCCCGACATGGCCGTCCAGTTCTTCCGCGACGACATCGGCAACGCCTACCTCGAGATCTTCCGCATCCTCGTCGAGGCCGCGCGGGGCGCCCTCCCCTGACTCACTTGGGGGTGTCATCCGTCGCGTCGGCGCGCATGAGGCCCGCCGCGAACCGCGCGACCACCCCGTCGTGGGGCCGCTCGGCGACCGCCCAGACGGCGTCCCCGATTTGGTACACGTCGACGAGGCGCGGGGCCTCGCGGTAGCAGCCGGTGTCGAGGCGGGGCGGGGTGAGACAGGCGCCAGCGTCCTCCGCGCCGGGCGGGCAGAGCTGGAAGGTGGGCGTCTCGCCGATGCCGAGGGCGCACGGCGCGTCGAAGGTGTCGAAGCGCCAGGTCTCGGCGCCGATCCGCACCCCCGCGCCCTCCTGGCACCACGCCACCGGCGTCGGGCGGAGCGCGGGATCGACCCCCTCCTCCCGCAGGGTGCCGGTGCGGTCGGAGAGAGTGTCGACGAAGGTGTCCCAATCGGTGCGCGCCACGGCCCCCGGGGCGGAGAGGCGTTGGCGGAGCGGCTCGGTGGCGCCGGCCTCGTAGACGAGCAGCTCGCCGCGGCCGTCGCTCTGCCGACCGAGCGCGAGCGCGACCCGACGCCCATCCGCCGAGGCGCCCGCGAAGGTGTAGCGCGAGGTGGTGTCAGGGACCGGCCCGGCGGTGTCGCGGAGCGTCGGGACACACCCCGTGGCCGGCGGCGCAACCGGGGCCGGCGACGGGGCAGAGGCCGCGCGCAGGTAGGAGCCGACCGTGACGGAGAGGAAGAGGAAGACGAGGAACATCCCCACGACCAACGTGTGGTACCGTTCCCGGCTCCCCGAGAGGCGGGCCGGCGCGGTGATGGGCCCCGCGACGATGGGCACGCCGAGCGGGCCGAGCTCGCCGGGGTCCGTCGCGACCGCGCGGAGGAGGGCGTGCGCCGTCTCCGGGAAGGCGCCGGCGGGGTGCGAACGCATCAGGGTCGCGATGGCGCCGGCGCGATCCTGCGCGATGGCTGCGGCACGATCGTGAGGAGCGCGCGCCGCTCGATCCACGTCCGGATCCCCGGAATCGATCGCCGCACCCGGGGCAACGCCGACCGGCCCGCGGAGCGACGCCCGCAGCCGCTCGACCTCGGCGAGGGCCACGGGCGCGCTGCGCGGGCGCCGGTCGAGGTCGGGGTCGAGGAGGCGGTCGAGGAGCACGGCCGTGCCCGACGACACGTTCGCGTGGGCCCGCCACTTCACGCGGCCCGTCGTGTCCGACAGGGTGTTCGGCTCGCGCCGGGTGAGCAGGGCGACCGCGAGCGCGCCGAGGCCGTAGAGGTCCGTGCCGGGCGCGGCGTCCCCCCGGAACTGCTCGGGCGCCATGTAGCCGAAGGTGCCGGCGACGGTGCTGCCGCCGAGCTCGGAGTCGACCAGCGCGTCGCGCACGGCGCCGAAGTCGAGCAGGACGAGCGCGCCGTCCGCGCGGCGCATCACGTTGCGCGGCTTCAGATCCCGGTGGATGACGGGCGGCGAGCGGCCGTGGAGGTAGGCGAGCACGGGGAGGATCCCCGCGAGGACGTCGAGGACGTCGGCCTCGTCGTAGCGGTGCCGCTCCATCTCGCGCGCGAGGTCGACGCCCTCGATCAGCTCCTCCACGAGGAACAGCGCCGCGTGTTTGCCGCGCCCGGCCACGAAGTCTTCGACGTGGCGCGGGATGCGCGGGTGGTCGAGCTCGCGCAACACCCGCGCTTCGCGTTGGAGGAGCGCGCGCGCCTTGTCGGACTGCGCGCCGCGGAGCGGCATCTCCTTGATCGCGACGACGGCGCCGTCCACCACCCGCACGGCGCGGAAGGTCGTCCCCGAGCGCCCGCTGCCGAGGGCCTCGAGGAGGCGGAAGCGCCCCACCAGCAGCGGGGACGCGCCGCAGGACGCGCACGGGTCGGCGGCGGTGGGCTCGCCGCACGCGGCGCAGAGGGAGGCGGGATCCATGGGCCATCCTACCGCGTCAGGGGGACCGGAGGTCGGCCGCCGTCCGCGGCGGCCGGTCCCGGCCGGGCGCGCGCCGCCTCTACACACACCCCACCGATCCCGGCCGGACCGAGGCCAAGGGCCGAGACCGGAGGGGACCCGACTCCGCCGTCCGCGGCGGAGGGACGCCCCGTGTCACGCCTCCAATCGTCGCAACCCGAGCGCGATCAGCAACGATTGGGCCAGGAGCGCGCCGAACGCGAGGATCGTGGCGGTGATGGCCTGAGGGGTCGAACCGGTGCAGATTCAGGAAGGACGATGAGCAACGGCCCCACCGCCCCCCGCGGCCTCTCCGGCCCCGACGCGGCCGCGCGGCTCGCGGAGCGCGGCCCGAACGAGCTGCGCCGCGAGGCCGGCACGCCCCCCTGGCGCATCCTCGCGCGGCAGTTCGCGAGCCCGATGATCGGGCTCCTCGCCGTCGCAGCCGCGGTCGCGTTGGCGCTCGGCGAGACGGTGGACGCCGTCGCGATCCTCGTCATCGTGGCGATGAACGGACTCGTCGGCTTCTTCCAGGAGCACCGCGCGGAGAACGCCGTGCTCGCGCTGCGGGCGATGACCGCCCCCCGCGCCCGCGTCCTGCGCGACGGGCACGCCGTCGTCGTCCCCGCGCGCGACATCGTCGTGGGGGACGTGCTCCTCCTCGAGGCCGGGGACCTCGTGGCCGCGGACGCCCGCCTCCTCGAAGCGCACGCGCTCGGGGTGAACGAGGCCCCGCTCACCGGCGAGAGCGTGCCCGTCGAGAAGGACCCCACGCCGCTCCCGGAGGCGACGGCCCTCGCCGAGCGCAAGGACCGCGTGTTCACCGGCACCGCGGTCGTCGCCGGCACCGGCCTCGCCGAGGTCTTCGCGACCGGTATGGACACCGAGCTCGGTCACATCGCCCACCTCCTCGAGACCGCCGAGGAGCAGGCGACGCCGCTCCAGGCGCGGCTCCAGGTCGTCTCGCGCACGCTGATCCGGCTCTGCCTCGGCATCGTCGTGATCGTGGCCGTCCTCGGCTTCGCGCGGGGGATGACCGGGCTCGAGGTGCTGCTCTCCTCGGTCTCGCTCGCCGTCGCGGCGGTCCCCGAGGGCCTCCCCGCGGTCGTGACCATCGCCCTCGCCGTCGGCGTCCAACGGATGGCCGCGCGGAACGTCCTCGTGCGCCGCCTGCCCGCGGTGGAGACGCTGGGATCGGCGACGGTCGTCTGCACCGACAAGACCGGCACGCTGACCACCGGGCAGATGACGGTGCGCGAGCTCTGGGGAGAGCACCACGCGGCGCTGCTCTTCGCGGCGGCCGCTAACAACGACGCCGACCTCCCCGCCGGGACGGGTGACCCGACGGAGCTCGCGCTGCTCGAAGCCGCGCACGAGCGGGGCGTCGAGCGGGAGGACATCGAGCGCGACCACCCCCGCGTGAAGGTGAACCCGTTCGACTCCGAGCGGAAGCGCATGTCCATCCGACGGTCGGACGGCGTCCTCTACGTGAAGGGCGCGCCGGACCTCACCATCCCGCTGTGCGCCCGGGGGACGGCGGGCGCGGTGGAGGCGAACGCCGAGATGGCCGCGCGGGGGCTGCGCGTGCTGGCCGTCGCCACGGGGACCGGCGACACCGAAGCGGACCTCACCCTCCTCGGCCTCGTCGGCATCGCGGACCCGCCCCGCACCGAGGCGATCGAGGCCGTGGCCCAGGCGCGCGCCGCCGGCATCACGACGGTGATGATCACGGGCGACCACCCGGCCACGGCGCAGGCCATCGCGCGGGAGCTCGGCATCCTGCGGCCCGGCGAGCCCGCGCACGAGCGCGTCCACGCCCGCGTGACCCCCGAAGAGAAGCTCCGCATCGTGCGCGCCCTCAAGGCGAAGGGCGAGGTCGTCGCGATGACGGGGGACGGCGTGAACGACGCCCCGGCGCTCCGCGAGGCCCACATCGGCATCGCGATGGGGAAGGCCGGCACGGAGGTGACGCGCGAGGCCGCCGACATGATCCTCGCCGACGACAACTTCGCGAGCGTCATCGCGGCGGTGCGCGAGGGGCGCGGGATCTTCGACAACATCCGCAAGACGCTCGTGTACCTGCTCTCCGGGAACGCGGGCGAGCTGCTCGTGATGCTCGGCGCCGCCGTCGCGGGGCTGCCCCTCCCGCTCCTCCCCATCCAGCTCCTCTGGATCAACCTCGTGACCGACGGGCTCCCCGCGCTGGCGCTGGTGGTCGACCCCACGGACGCCGACGTGCTGCGGCGCCCGCCCCGGAAGCCGGAGGAGCCGATGCTCGGCCGCGCCGAGTGGACGACCATCGCGTTCACCGGGCTGCTCGACGCCGTCGTGACGCTGGGCGTGTTCGCGTGGGTCCTGCAGGCGGAGGGGCTCGCCGCGGCGCGCAACATGGCGTTCACCACGCTGGTGTTCGGCGAGCTGTTCCGGGCGTTCGCGGCGCGGAGCCGGACGAAGCTGTTCTGGGAGGTCGGCGTGTTCAGCAACCTGCGCCTCCTCGGCATCGTGGGGGTCTCGGCCGCGCTCCAGATCGCCATGCACCACGTCCCCTTCACGCAGGAGATCTTCGCGCTCACGCCCATCTCCCTGCGGGAGTGCCTGATCTCCCTCGGGTTGGGGCTCATCCCCGTGAGCGTGCTCGAGCTGTCGAAGGTCCCCGGCCGGTGGGCGAGGGCGCGCTGACCCGGGCCGCGCGCGCCGCCCCGCCTCGGAGCCCGGCTCTCAGATCCGCCGCTCCCGCAGCTCCACGGTGCCGCCGCCCTCGTCCCAGGTGCGCTCGAGGACGCGCACGTCGTCCGCGCCCACGAGCACGACCGTGCTGGCGCGCGTGCCGTAGGCGCCGAGGTCGATGAAGCGGGGGCCGAGGCCGCGCTCCCACGCGAGGCCCACGCCGGTGTCGGGGAGGTCGGCGTCGGGGGGGACGGCGCGGTCGGCGAGGAGGGCGAAGAGCGCGTCGACGTCGGGCTCGTCGGGGGTGAGGGCGGCGGCGAGCGCGGTGAGGCCGCCGCGCACCTTGGGCCACGGCGCGGCGCGTGGGCCGTTGGAGACGCCGTGGAGGCCGGGCGGCAGGCGGGAGGGCCCCTCGCCGCGGGAGCTGACGTGCCAGAGCCCCCCGGCGTCCGCCGCGAGGACGTGGAAGCCGCCGTACGACGTCGCGTCCGCGCCGATGGCCGCGACCGCGGCGCCCACGCTCGGGCCCGCGAGCGCGCGCACGGGCAGCTCCCCGCGCGAGCGCGCCCCCGCCGGAGCGCCGGGCTCCCGGTAGTTGGTCGTGGCCGCGAAGGCGCCGTCCCGCCGCACCGCCATCCAGGTGCCGCCGGCGAGGCGGTCGCGGCCGGCCCAGAGGCCGTCCCCCCACGCGTGGAGCGGCTCGCTCGGGCGCGCGCGCCACTCGTCCCGGTTGGCCGCGACGACGAGCGGGTAGCGCGGGTGGTGGTGCCAGGCGACGAGGACGAGACACATGCGCCCCTCCTATCGGGGCGCGCGGGGCGTCGGCGCCCACCCCGGGGCGGCCGAATGCACCGTTTATTGAGCGGCGAGCCCTCAGTACGGCAGCTCGCCCACCCAGTTGCCGGCGGGGTCGTACTCGCACACCCAGAAGTCGCCGCGGCCGAAGCCGTCGAGGGTGCAGGACTGCACGGCGCAGCCGACGCGCAGCGTGTCCCGCCACACCACCTGGGTGTAGTGCCCGCACGCCGCTCCGTCCGCGCAGGTGTTGGTCGCGTAGTCGTAGTCGGCGATCTCGCTGAACCACCCGTCCACGATCACGTCGGGCTCGACCTCGTCGCTGTAGGCGGCGAGGTTCTCGCCGGTCTCGCCGGTGCTGTGCTCGAAGACGCAGCCGGCGGCCCAGTCGGTGGCGATGGCGGCGAGGTCCTCGTCCCACGCGAGGTCGGGGAGCGCGGGCTCGGGCGTCGGCTCGGCGCGGCCGCGGGCGGCGTTGTGGGCGTCCACGAAGGCCTGGGCGAAGGGGTCGAGGGCGGGCTCGACCGGCGCGGTGTCGACATCCCCGTCGGGGGCGCCGCAGGCGAGGAGGGAGAGGGCGAGGGCGAGGAGCAAGGGACCTCCGAGGCGCGCGCACTCTACCCGCACGGCGCCGCTTCAGATGTCAGGGGCCCGCCAAGCCGCGCGCGGGCGGCGCAGCTCAGCCACCCACCGTGCGCTCCAGCCGCTCGAGGATCGCCACCCGCGCGCGCATCTGCTCGAGCAGCGGCGCGAAGAGGGCGCGGGCGCGCAGGCCCATGCCGGGGCCGAGCTCGAAGCGGGCCATCGCGGGGGGCAGGACGGCCACGAGCTCGCCCAGGGAGCGCATGGGGTGGAGCTGGTAGCCGCCGACCTCGGCGCGGAGCCGCTCGGCGAGGGCCCCGGGCGCCTCGCCCTCGGCCGCGCGGGCGACCGCCTCCATGCGGAGGCCGGACGCGACGCGCTCCTCGAGGTCGGCCACCGCGCCCTCGAGCCGGCGGCGCTCGGCGCGGAGGATCCGCACGGGGTCGAGGCGCGCGCGCACGATGCGGTCCGCCGCGCGGGGGGCGCCGCGCGCGCGGTCGGCGATGGCGTCGCGGTAGCTCGCGGCGGCGGTGGCGAGGAAGACGACCTCCTCGAAGGTGCGCGGCGCGCGCGCGTCCGTCAGGGCCTCCACGAGCGCGAGGACCCCCGCCGGGACCAGGGCGTAGCGGGGGGCGCGACCGCCGCCGACCACGGTGGCGTGGCCCTCGGCGACGAGCCGCGCGAGCGCGCGACGGACCTGCGTGAGGTCGATGTCGAGGCCGGGGCGGAGGTGGTCGTCCTCCATCCAGTTGGTGAAGAGGAGGAAGAAGAAGCGCACGTCGGTCGGGCGGAAGCCCTCGGCGCCCGCCACGTCCGCGGCGAGGAGCGCGGCGAGGGTGACCGTCGCGTGGGCGGAGACGGCGCCGGAGCGGGAGGAGAGCAGATCGTCGACGGCCACGGGGCCCTCCTACGGACACTGTCTGTAGCACTTTTCCGCCTATCCCCTCACCCCATGGCCCATGGAAAGACACTGTCCGTAGCTGCACCCTGCCTCCCGCGGCGCCCCCGCCCTACGCTCGGGGTGGAGATCCCGCCGCATGTTCCCCATCGCCGCCCTCGCCGCCGGCTTCCTCACCTGGGAGCGCCTCGCCCCCGCCCGCGCCCTCCCCGCCGTGCCGGGGTGGACCCTCCGGCTCGTGCTCGCGAACCTCGTCCAGCTCGCGGTGGTGCTGGCCGTCGGCCCCCTGTGCGCGCGCGTCGCGACGCCGCTCCTGCCGCTGGACGGGCTGCCGGACGGGCTCGCGGGCGGCGCCGTCTACCTACTCTCGACGCTCCTCTGGTACGGCTGGCACCGCGCCCGCCACCAGAGCCGCGCGCTCTGGCTCGGGCTCCACCAGCTCCACCACAGCCCCGCGCGCATCGAGGTCGCGATGGCCTTCTACAAGCACCCGCTCGAGCAGATCGCCAACGCGGTGCTCTCGGGCGCCATCGCCGGCCCGCTCTTCGGGCTCTCGCCGGCGGCCGCGCTCGCCTACGCCGCGCTCTCCGCGACGGCCGAGTTCGTTTACCACAGCAACGTCCGCACGCCGCGGTGGCTCGGGTACCTCATGCAGCGCCCGGAGATGCACCGCGTCCACCACGCGCGCGGCCAACACACCTGCAACTACAGCGACCTGCCGCTGTGGGACCTCCTCTTCGGCACCTTCCACAACCCCGAGACGATGGACGACGCGTGCGGCTTCGAGCCCGAGCAGGAGGCCCGCGTCGGCGCCATGCTCCTGTTCCAGGACGTGGTCGCCCGCCGCCGCACCCGCCCCCGGCAGCTCGGCCTCGCGCTCCTCGTGGGCATCGGCCTCGCGAGCGTGGGCGGCACGCTCCTCACGCCGCTCGCCCCGCGCGCCGGCCCCGCCGTCGCGGGCCTCGGCAAGCTCACGCTCGCCTCCCCCTTCCCGAAGGTGTTCAGCGCCATGGACCCCGCCCCCGGCGACGCCCCCGGCGACGGCCGCGCCGAGCCGTGGGCCTACGAGCGCGTCGTGACCGTCACCCTCGCGGACGGCGCCACGCGCACCGTGCCCTTCGACGCCGCCGTCGCGGCCCACCCGGTCGGGCCGTACATGCTGCGCAACGCCTACGGCGCCGCCGTCGCCTACGGCCCGTGGTTGCCGGACGAGACGGTCGCCGCCGTGCTCCACCACGCGGTGTGTGTCGACACGACCTTCCGCCCCGCCCTCGGCCTCGCCCCCGACGCTCCCCCCGCGCGCGTCACCATCGACGCCCGCCCCGCCCCCGGACTGGCCGGCCCCGTCCGCCACCTGGAGGTCTCGTGCTCCTGACCCACCCCGGCACGCCCGCGCCCGGCGCGCGCCCGTCGGCCGCCCCCGCGCCGCCCGTCGCCTCGCCCGCAGTCGCCTCGCCCGCCTTCGCCGCCCTCGCCGCCCTCCGCCGCGTGCCCGCCCTCGCCGTCGTGCGCGTGGCCGTCGGCGCCCAGCTCGCCGTCCACTACGCGCGCCTGCTCCCGTGGGCGACCACGCTCTACTCGGACCGCGGCATGCTCGCCGACCCGACACACAACCCCTTCGTCGTCGATGTATCACCGATGTATCACCTGGACGCGCCGTGGATGATCCAGGCCACGGTGCTCGGGCTCCTCGCGCTGTCCGTCGCCTTCGCGGCCGGGTTCTGGACACGCACCGTGGGCGTGCTGCTCGCGCTCGGCGCCGCCGCGCTCTGGCAGCGCAACATGCTCACGCTGAACCCCTCGCTCCCGTACCTCGGGTTCTTCCTGCTCGCGCAGGCCTTCGCGCGGCCGAATCCCCCGTGGTCCGTCGACCGCTGGCGCGCGCGGCGCGCGGGCATCGGCGGCGCGTTCGGCTTCGCGGAGCGGCTCCCCCGCGACGTGCTCGGCGCCCTCTGGGTCGTCTACACCGTCGGCTACTCCTACTCCGGCTACACCAAGCTCATCAGCCCGAGCTGGGCGGACGGCAGCGCCGTCGCGCGCATGCTCCGCGGGCCCATCGCCCTCGAGAACCCCGTCGCCCTCGCCCTCGCCGCCCTCCCCGACGCGCTCCTGCACGTCGCGACGTGGGGCGTGCTCGGCGTCGAGCTCCTCGCGGCGCCGCTGGCCCTGTCGCGACGGCTGCGCCCGGGCCTGTGGCTGGCGCTCCTGGCGATGCACGCGGGGCTGCTGGTGCTGGTCGGCCTCCAGGACATCTCGTGGGGCATGCTCGTGACACACCTCGCGCTGTTCGATCCGCGCTGGCTCGGGCGGCGCGCGCCGTCGTGAGCGCCGTCGTGAGCGCCGTCGTGAGCGCCGTCGTGAGCACCGTCGTGAGCACCGTCGTGAGCGCCGTCGTGAGCGCCGTCGTGAGCGCCGTCGTGAGCGCCCGCGCTGTCCCCCGCGCCAGGCGACTGGAGGGCGGCCGGCTCGGCGGCCGGTCCCCGGGCGTCCGCGACCGGGACCGAGGCCCACTGGCCGAGCCCGCAAGACGCCGACGGCGCCGCGCTCGGGCGGCGCCGGGGCGCCCGGACCTCCCGGATCCCGCCGCATGGGGGTAGAGGGGGCCATGGCCACGATCGCGCTGCTCGCGGGCGGATTCACCTGGACGCTCCTGGAGTACCTGCTCCACCGCTTCGTGTTTCACGAGCGGCGGCTCGGCGTGGCGCTGTCGCGCGAGCACCTGGAGCACCACGCGAAGGTCGACTGGTTTGCGCCGATGGTTCGAAAGCTGCTGCTCGCCGCGGTGGTCCTGCCGACGCTGACGGCCCTCGCGGTGCCGCTGGTGGGCTGGGGCTCGGGTTGTGCGTACGTGAGCGGGGTGGTCGGCGGGTGGCTCGCGTACGAGGCGTTGCACCGCGCGATCCACGTGTGGGCGCCGCGCTCGGCATACGGCCGATACATCTGGCGGCACCATTTGTATCACCACTTCGGGGACCCGCGGCGCAACCACGGGGTGTCGTCGCCGGTGTGGGACGTGGTGTTTTTCACGCACATGCGCGTCACGACGGTGACGGTGCCCGCGCGTGCCGCCCGCAAGCTCCCGTGGCTGCTCGACGGCGACGTGATCCCGGCGCACCTCGCGGGGACCTACGTGCTGCGGGCCTAGAGCGTCGTGGTGCGGACGTGCTCGACGAGCTGGGTGAGGACCGTGCCCCAGCCGTCGTGGAAGCCCATCGCGGCGTGCTTGTCGCGCGCGGCGGGCCGGTAGCCGGGGAGCAGGGCGGCGGTCCAGACGAGGCGCTGGGGGTCATTCGTCGCCCATGGTGAGGAGGTAGGTGTCGAGCCGGTCGAGGCGGTGCTCCCAGACGGCGCGCTGTTCGGCGAGGAAGCCGGAGGTGGCGACCAACGCCTCCGGGTTGAGATGGCAGGTGCGCATGCGGCCCACCTTCACCGAGCGGATCGAGCCGCCGGACGCGAGCACGCGGAGGTGCTGGAGGAAGCTGGGGAGCGCCATGTGATGCTCCGCCGCGAGCGTGGAGACGGACGCCGACCGGAGCGCGAGGCTGCGGACGACGATGTATCAACGCGGCAGGGCCGGTGTGTCGGGGCGGCGGTGTGTCGGGGCGGCGGTGTGTCAGGGCGGCGGTGTGTCGGGGCGGCGGTGTGTCAGGGCGGCGCGGCGGCGACGGCGGGCCGGACGGCGCCGTGCGGCATACAGCGGGCGCCCGTCGAGTACCCCCATGCGCGTGTCCACCCTGCTCTTCTCTGTGTCGACCGTCCTCTCGTTGCTGGCGTGCGGCGGCCTCGGTGGCGAGCCCCCGGTCGAGGCGCCCGTCGTGACCGGCGTGACCCTCGCAGCGTTCGCGCCGCAGGTGGGCGAGCGCTTCGCGGTGACCAGCTCGCTGGACCTCGACCTGAACATCGAGGGCGAGGACGCCTCCCGCCACATCAAGCTGGTGGAGTCCGCGGAGGGCGAGGTCACCGTGCGCACCGTGACCAACGGGCGCCTGGCCGAGGTGAACGTGCGTGTCACCGGCGGCAAGACCCTGTCGGAGTCTCCCGAGGGTCGAACGGAGTCGCTACCCGACGCGGTGGGCCGCGACTACGTGGTCGAGCGCGGCGCGGGCAGCGACGAGCACGCCGTGCGCACGGCCGCCGGCGAGCCCGTGAGCGACGCGGAGGAGGCCGAGCTCGTGCGCGTCCTGGCGGACGAGGTGTTCTCGGAGCGCAGCGACGCCCTGCTCGTGAACGTGGGCGAGACCGTCGACATCGCCCAGCTCTTCACCGCGATGGACGACGACGAGACCATCGCCGGCACCCTCACCCTCGGCGTGGCGGCGGGGGGCTGCGGCGCGCCGTTCGACGGCTCATTCTCGATGAGCGGCACCGACGACGGCATGAACATCTCGATGTCGATGACCGGCTCCCTCTGCGTGGACGCCGCGAGCGGCGCGGTGAGCCGCGCCGACTTCTCCGGCCCGGCGAAGCTGGCGAACGCGGACGTCAAGGGGTCGGGGACGGCGCGGATCTCGAGCACGGTGGTGCCACGGTAAGTCGGGATCGCGGCGGTCGAGCAGGGCTTTGGGCGACCGCGTGGGGCGCGGTCTACAGCCCTGGACGCCGGCGCGCGCAAGCCGCCGGCT
>CAJBVW010000237.1 GCA_903959175.1 uncultured Pseudomonadota bacterium | reverse complement strand
GGGGGCGGCGCGCGCGGGGCTTCGAGCGCGCGCCGGGGGCCGCGCGGCGTGGAGGACGACGCCGGCGGTACGGGAGCCGCCCGCGGCACGGATGCCACTACCTCCAGCGCCGTCGCCAGCGGCACCACCGTCGCCAGCGGCACCGGCATCGCCATCGCCATCGGCCCCGACAGCCGCGTCTCCACCGCCGCCGCCGTCGGGATCTCACCCGCGTTCGGTCGCTCGGACGGGATCGCGGACGACGCCGGCGTGGACGACGCCGGCGTGGCCGACGCCCACGCGCTCCCCGTCGACGCCGCGGGGGCGCTCTCCGCCCCCGCCGACGCCCCCGCCGCTGACGCCCTCGCCGCCGACGCCCTCGCCGCTGACGCGCTCGCCGCCGACGCCCTCGACACCGACGCCCTCGCCGACGCCCTCGACACCGACGCCCTCGTCCCCGCCGAGCGCGACGCCCTGCGCCCCCACGACCTCGACGAGGTCGCCACGATCGACCGCCCCGACCGCTCCCCGTGGTCCCTCGCCGTCGACGGCGGCGGGGCCTGGGCGTCGGCACCCGCGCGCCGCATGCCGACCTCGGGCGGCGAGCGCGTGGCGGTGTCGGGCGCCATCGGGCGCGTCGTCGCCCGCGTCTCCACCCGTCGTGACGGCCCCGTGCACGTCGCCGCGGAGGCCGGCTTCTCGCTGCTCGCCTCGCTCACGCCCAACGTCGGCCCCGTGTTCTTCACCCCCGGCGGCGCGGTCGAGCTCGGCCTCCACGCCACCCCCACGATCACCCCGAGCCTCGGCTGGTCCGCGGCCGCGCGCGTCGCGATCCCCGGTGCGCCCATCCCGGACGGCGGGGGGGAGCTCGCCCTCGTGACGGGCCCCACGCTCGGCCTCGACGTCGGCCGCCGCGACCGCGCTCACCTCCGCGTGCGCCTCGAGGTGGACGGCGTGCCCGCCCGCCTCGCGACCGAGGGCCTCCAGCCCACCGTCGCGCTCACCGGCGGCGTGGAGATCCCGCTCGGGACCTGGTGAACGGGGGCACCGACCGCGCCGCGCCGCCCCCGGCGGGCGGCAGCGCGCCCCCGCTCCCGCCGCCCCTCGTCGACGAGTTCGACGCCGACGGCAACGGCGCCCTCGACTCCGTCGAGCTCGCCACGCTCCAGGCCACGATGCGCGTGCGCATCCGCGCGGGCGAGCCGCTCCACGGCATGTGAGCCCGCGTCAGGCCCTCAGGGCGTCGGCGTCGCGGGCACCGGGGCCTTCGCCGGCTTCGGGGCCGCCGCGCCGGGCGCCTTCGGGGCCGCATCCGGGGCGGGCGCCGGCTTCGGGGCCGCGCCGGGCGCCGCCGCTCCCGCGGGGGGGATGATGCCCGCCGCGGCGTCCTTCTCGGCCTTCTCCCTCGCCATCCGCTTCCACAACGACTCGTGTCCCGGCTTCGGCAGCTCCTCGCCCTCCACCGGCTCCGGCGGCGGCGGGTGGACGATGGAACAGCCCGCCTTCGGGGCGGTGTCCGTGAGGAAGGGGGCGTTGATGCCGCGACACGACGCGCCGGAGAGCTTCCCCGACACGGTGCACACGTAGCGCTTCGTGATCTTGGGGGTCTCGGAGAAGAGCGGCGCAGTCCCCTGGAACTTCGTGACCCGGTTCATCCACCAGCCCCAGAGCGGCGCCGCGAGGTCGGACGCCGCCGCGCCCAGCGGGGCGGGAACGTCGTACCCGAGCCACACGGACATCGCGCGGGTGGGCGTGGCGCCCACGAACCAGAGGTCCCGCTCGCTGTCGGTGGTGCCGGTCTTGCCGAGCGCGGGGCCCTGGTAGCCGGCCTCGCCGCCCGCGCCGCGCGAGGCGCCGCCGGTCCCGACGTCGATGACGAGGCGCATCAGCTCGCGCGTGAGCGCCGCGGCCTCCGGCGTGAGCACGGCCTCGCCGGCCTGCGGAGGCGCGATGCGCTCGACCCCGGCGGCGTCCACCGCGCGGAGCACGGGCGTGCCCGTCACCTTGCGGCCGCCGTTGCTCACGATCGCCGCGAACTGCGCCATCTCGAGCGGCGTGACCTCGCCCTGGCCGAGCGCGAGGCCCATCTCCTCAGGGAACTTCGACGTGTCGAAGCCGAGCTTCGTCGCGAAGGGGATGAGCGCCTTCGGCCCCCCGACCTCTTCGAGCAGGGACGCCGTCGCGATGTTCTGCGACCACGTCAGCCCCTGCGCGAGGCACGCGGTCGACGAGTACTCGCCGCCGACGTTGCGCGGCCTCCAGTCCCCCTGCGGCGTCTTGAAGGTGCGTGGCTCGTTGATCTCGGTGCTGGACGCCGTGTACTTCGATGTGCCGTCGGGGTTCTTCTGCGAGAAGGCCAGCGCGTAGACCAGCGGCTTGAAGCTCGACCCCGGCTGGCGGCGCGCCTGGGTGGCCCGGTTGAAGCTGGTCGAGGTGACCTCGCTCCCGCCGTACACCGCGCGGATGAGGCCGGTCTCCACGTCGAGGAGCACGCCCGCAGCTTGCAGATCGCCGTCGCCGCGCTTGCCGACCAGGCTCTCGAAGTACTTGGTCTTCGAGGGGAAGAGCTTCTCGGCCTCCTCCTGCGCGTGCACCTCCAGGCCGGTCGTGACGAAGAGGCCGGCGCCGTAGAGGGTCTCGGGGGGGAGGGCGCCCTCGAGGTAGGCGCGGGTGGCCGAGAGGTAGGCGGGCCAGCGCTCGACGGGGGCCTCCGGCGGCACCGTGACGATGGGCGCGGCGAGCGCTGCGGTCACGTCGTAGCCCTTGGTCTCGGCCATGCCGCGGAGCACGCGGTCGCGCCGCTCCTTCGCGCGCTCGGGGAACCGATCCGGGGCGAACTTTCCGGGCGCGGGGAGGATCGCGGCGAGGGTCGCGGCCTCGTCGAGCGTGAGCTCCCGCACGTCCTTGTCGTAGTAGTGACGGGCCGCCGCGGCGAACCCGCAGATCGAGAGGCCACCCTTCTGCCCGAGGTACGGGGCGTCCAGGTACATCTGGAGCACGCCGTCCTTGCCGAGGTGATCGTCGATCGCCCAGGCGTAGACCATCTCGCGGAGCTTGCGGTCGATCGTCTTCTCACGACGCTGCACGAGGTTGCGCACGACCTGCATCGTGAGCGTGCTGCCGCCCTGCGCGTAGCCGCCCTCCTGCGCGTTCGCGAGCACCGCGCGGGCCATCGCCTTGAGGTTCACGCCGCTGTGGTCGTAGTAGGCGCGGTCCTCGGCGGTGAGGATGGCGTCCACGAGGACCTTCGGCGCCTCCGCGAGCGGGAGGTGCTCGCGCACCTCGCTGTCGGGGCCGATCAGCCAGCCGAGGAGCACCGGCTCGAGGGTGTCGCCGGAGCGAGGCACCACCGTGCCCGACTTCGCGCAGAATTCGCCCGGCCCCGGGTCCTTGCAGTCCTCGAGGTAGCCGCGCGCCTTCGCCTCGACGACGAGCTGCTTGGGCGGTGCGGTGAGCGGGGTGGCGGCGGTGTAGATCCGCGCCGGGAAGCTCCAGCCCGGATGGGAGACCTCGTACCGGACGTGCTGATCCGCCATCGCCACGCCTTCGGCCGCCCAGTCCCGCGCCGTGTTCGAGAGCGGCACCGCAGCCACCCCCGCCGCGAGCGTGGAGAACACGAGGGTCCCGAGGACGAGCCGGCGCAGCTTGCCCATGGCGCCGGGGGGCGAGCCATGGCGGCGGCGCGGGGGCTTGCCGTTCGGCACGGGCTGCTCGGAGCTTCGGCCCGGCAGCGCGCCCCCGCTGAACGGAGGGGGCGCGCCGTTGGCAGAGGGTGAGCCGAGGGTAGGTACGAAGGGGGGGGCGCTCGGGAGGGCGACGCGCGCGGTCGTCGGGCGGCCGGGAGACCCAGCGCCGTCGAGAAGTGCGTCGTACCCGGTGCCGACCCAGTTCGAATCGGAGCGGCTCTTGGAGACCACCTCCGTCAGCTCGTGGTCGTCAGCGTTGTCCGTTTCCTGCGCGGTCGCCGGATTGAACCTGTTCGGGGCGTCGGGGCGTCGGGTGAGGCCCACGATGCGCCGCCCCGGGGCGTCGGGGGCCTCGGTTGGGCGCCGGGGGACCGTCGCGGCTGGGTTGGGGGACGAGAATCCAGCGCCGAGAGGGGGGAACGACTGGGGCAAACTCGGAGCATCAGGGGCCGCGGCGTCGTCGGGCCCTTCGCTGGCGAAGCGCCGTCCTTCTCGACGGAGCGTCTCGACGCGCCCGACTGGATAGTTGACTTTCAGGGCGCGTCCACAGCGACACCTACGCTCCGAACCCGGCAAAGGATACGGTTCCTCAAGCCGGATGTGGTCGCCGCAGTGGGGACAAGTGATCTTCAGGGCCATGTATGCGCAGTCGGCAAAGTTTCTACCTCCAGGGTCGGTGGCCCGCAAGCGTGGGCGTGATCCTAGCTTCAGGCCCAACTCGGGGTAAATGTTTCCTAGTCGGCTCCCGAGGATGGGTTTCCTTTCCTCTTCGGCCGACCTCGCCCCGCCGAATTGCGTCCACGGTCGGACGTCGACCCTCGGGGTCGGCGCCTCCGGCACCGCGCCGTGGCTCGCGTCCACAGCGCGCTGAGCCTCCGCAGGCGCTCGTGCCTCTGCCGACAGGCAACTTCAAGAAGGCGGCGAAGAACAACGGGGGCGCGTTCGGCAGCGGGGACACCTCGACCGTGCAGGTCAAAGGCCTGCTGACCATCGAGCACCCCCCCCGCACCGTGACGCCGTACGGTTAAGTCAACGGGATGCCCCACCCCTCCTTCCTCGCTCGCTGGCTCGCCGTCGAGCCCTCCGCCCCCGCCCTCGAGCTCGACGGGCAGTGGACCACCCACGGCGACCTCCGTGCGTTGGGAGAGAGGGTTGCCGGCTGGCTTTCCGAGAAGGGAGTGCGCCCCGGAGACCGCGTCTGCATCCAGCTTGAGAACGGCCGCGAGCTCGTCGCCGCGCACCTCGGTTGCATGGCGCTCGGCGCGGTACGCGTGCCCTTGAACGCCCACTATCGTGCGGCGGAGGTCGGCCCGATCGTGGAGGATGCGGCGCCGCGCCTCGTCCTTGCCAAGGATCCGTCGATCTACACGGGTGTGACCGTGTGCACGGAGGTCGGCGAGGGGGCCCCGCTCCGGGAGTGGCCCGTCCCCCCCGGTGACGTGACCTGCTGGCTCTTCACCTCCGGGACCACGGGCCGCGCCAAGGGCACGCCGCAAACCTGGGCGATGTGGGAGGCCAACCTCGACGCGCTGGCCGCCCGGTGGGCGCTCTCCCCGGAGGACCGCCTCTGGTTGTGCCTCCCGCTCTTCCACACCCACGGCCTCGTCCTCGGCCTCCACGGCACGCTCCTGCGCGGCGCCAGCGCCGTCGTCAGCGCCCGCTTCCACCCCGTGCTCCCGCCGGAGGGGGTCACCCACTTCTACGGCGTCCCGACCTACTACCGGCGCTGGCTCGACACGATGATCGCGCAGCCCGCGGCCTTCCAGCGCCTGAAGCTCCTGGTGAGCGGCTCCGACGGCCTCCCGGCCGAGCTCTCCGACGCCGTCTACGCCGCCACCGGCCACCGCGTCCTCGAGCGCTACGGCATGACGGAGACCGTCATCCTCGCCTCCAATCCCTTCCACGGCGAGCGCCGCGCCGGCACCGTCGGCACCCCGCTCGACGGCATGGAGCTCCGCGTCGAAGGTGGGGAGGTCCAGGTGCGCGGTCCCTCCGTCTTCGCCGGCTACGAGCCCCGCCCCGACCCCTCCGCGTTCACGGCGGACGGCTGGTTCCGCACCGGAGACGCCGGCGAGATCGACGACGCCGGCTACCTCCGCATCATCGGCCGCAAGAAGGACCTCATCATCGTCGGCGGCGTGAACGTGTCGCCGGCTGAGGTCGAGGTCCACCTGGCGAAGGTCCCGGGCGTCGCGGAGCTCGGCTGCTGCGGCCTCCCCGACCTCGACCTGAACGAGATCGTCGCGTGCGCCGTGGTCGCGGACGGCACCGTCCCGGAGGACGCCCTCCGCGCTGCCCTTGAGCGCGCCGCCAAGGAGCTCTCCGGGCTCAAGCGCCCCCGCCGCTACGCCTTCGTCGCGGCGCTGCCCCGCAACGCGATGGGCAAGCTCCAGCGCGGGCGCATCCCCGGCGCCGTGTTCTCGGCGTAGGGCTCCTACAGCGCGCCGAGCGGCTCGATGCGCTCGATGCCGTCCCGCGTGAGCACGACCGCGTACTTCGCGTAGCGGCGCTCGGGCTCGCCGTGCGCGACGATCATCGTGACCCGGTACACCTTCGTCGCCGTCACGATGCTGATGTGGCCCTGCGCGTCGAGGCGCAGCAGCGCACGCGCGGGGTCGTCCATGCGGCGCAGCCAGCGCGTGACGTTCAGCCGCAGGATCTCGTCCACCGCGGTCATCTCGTGGGCCTGGGCGCGGGCGCGGTCGGCGTCCAGGCGCAGCTTCCGCCGGTAGTGGATCACGTCGTCCGCGGCGCGCTGCTCGGCGAAGAGGGGCTCCTCGCCGGCGTCCCGGAGGCGCATGACCATCGGGACCACCTCGGCCGCGCGAAGCAGGCGCACGGTCTCCTCGACGGAGCCCACGCTCCCGCCGCCGGCCTCGACGCGTAGCTCCTGGCGCCGATCGTAGAGCCAGTAGGGGATGCCGGTCTGGAACCAGACCTTCAGCCGGTCCTTGAGGCGATCCTTGAGGATGTACCCGCCGACCGTGAGGCCGACGAAGGAGAGGAGCGTGGTGGCGCCCACCTGGGGGTTCGCGGGGGTGCCGACGGTCCAGAGCGCGAGGAGCTGCAGGCTGACGGCCACCGCCATCGCGACGGCCGCGGCGATGCCGAAGAGGGCGTCCTGCACGCGCTCGGTGCGGCGGCTGGACTGCACGCGGAGGTGGAGGACGGCCAGCACCCACTTCTTGAGCGCGTTCACGCGCGCGACGTAGCGTTCGTTGAGGGCCGGATCGTCGGACGGGGCGGGGGGATGGCCGGCGCTGGCGCGGTAGTCGGTCTCGGAGACGATGGCGTCGCGGAGGTGCGTCACGAGGTCGGCCGTGGCGCCGCTGCGCGCACCGTAGGTCTCGATCTCGGAGAACCACCCTTCGATCGCCTGGACCGAGAGGAAGTCGTCCAGCGCGTCGAGCGCGGCGCCGATCTCGGGTGGCGTGCGCGCCTCGAGGTAGGAGAGCCGGAGCGCGCGGAACCGGTCGAGGGCGGCGTGGCAGTCGACGAGGAAGCGCTTGGACGCCTCGACGTGGCGGTTCACCACGCCGGGCGGGGGGGTCGAGGCGAGCTCGGCGGCGCAGAAGCGCGCGTGATCGCGGATGGCGGCGCGGAACACAGCGGCGCCGAGCCGGAGCTCCCGGAGGGCGCGGGCAAAGTCGGCCTGGCTGGCGGAGCCCGAGGTCAGTCGCGCCTTGTTGCGGGCCAACCACGCGAAGGGCGCGCTCTCCTCCGTGCAGAGCTGGGCGAGGCTCATCCGCGGCGTCTGGAAGCGGACGTAGGAGATCAGCTCCTCGTAGAACACCTCTTTGCGGAAGGAGGGCTCGTCCATCCCGAGGGACGCGGGGAAGAAGAACCAGGCCTCGAACGTGCGCTCGTTATGCGGCGGATCCAGCGTGTGGACCAGCTTCAGCTCGAGCTGGTAGTGGTGGTGGATGCTGACGCGCGGTTCGGGCAAGCGTCCCGAGTATCACATGTGACGGTCGTGTGACGGCCCGCGTCGGATGACGACCACGCGCCCGATCAGGTCGGGCGGCACCAGGAGGTCCCCCGGGGGGGTGAGCTCCAGGCGCCGGCCGACGCCCTGGACGACGCGGATCCCGGCCTGGGTGGCCACGAATCCCTTCGTCCGCAGCCCCTTCCGCGCGTCGATCCACGCGTGGGCGTCCGCCTCCGAGAGGCCGATTGGCACGCGGAGCTCTTCCGTCACGAATTGCTCGTGATCGTGCGCGTGGTCGTGACCGTGCGCGTGTCCGGCCGTGCGGGCGCGACGTACCGCGAGATCCTCGGGCCCTGCCGGGAATAACAGCGCCGGATCCACCTGGCCGTACGCGGCGCGGAGCACCGGCGCGTCCGGGTTCATCGCCACGATCGTCGCCTCGAGCGCCGCGAGCGCCTCCACCGCGACGAGGTCGATCTTGTGGAGCAGCAACAGGTCCGCGCTGGCGACCTGATCCGCGAAGGTCCCGTCGAGCTCCTCGCCCTCGGCGAGCTGCGCCGCGCTCACGACGACCACGCTCGCCTCGTCGCCCACCCACGCGCTGACCGGCGGGCGGTAGAGGTTCAGCTGCGTCTCGAAGGGGAGGGCGACGCCGCTGGTCTCGATGATGATGCGGTCGGGGTCGACCTGGGTGCGCAGCGCCTCCAGCGTGTCGACCAGCTCGTCCGAGAGCTGGCAGCACACGCACCCGCCGGCGAGCTCCACGAAGCGCTCCTCGCCGCCGCCGAGCAGGGCCTCGTCGATGCCGAGCGCGCCGAACTCGTTGGAGACGATGGCGACGCGCTCGCCGCGGGCCTGGGCGTCCTCGAGGAGCCGGCGCACGAGCGTCGTCTTCCCGCTGCCGAGGAAGCCGGACACGATGAGCACCGGGATGCGTGCGGCGCGGCTCACAGGGCGCCGAAGTAGTTCGCGACGGCGCGGTCGAAGTCCTGCGCCGTCGCGACGCGGGGGCGCCGGTCGTAGGCGCACTGGTTGATGACCTGGAAGAGGAGGTCGCGCGGGTGGCAGAAGCGGAGGGCCCGGCCGGTCGCGCGGTAGTGGCGCTCGACGACGTAGTCCGCGGCGCCCGGCGCCATCCGGATGTCCATCCTCTCGGCGAGCAGCTCGAGCAGGTCGATGAATTCGCCCTCGGTGGGGTCCGCCACCTGGATCTTGTAGGGGATGCGTCGGAGGAAGGCCTCGTCGACGAGGTCCTTCGGCTCGAGGTTCGTCGAGAAGATGAGGAGCGGCTCGAAGGGGGCGGAGATCTTGCGGCCGTCGGGGAGCTTGAGGAAGTCGAGACGGCGTTCGAGCGGGAAGATCCAGCGGTTGAGCAGGACCTGCGGCTCGATGCGCTGCCGCCCGAAGTCGTCGATGACGAGCGTGCCGCAGTTGGCCTTGAGCTGGAGCGGGGCCTCGCCGATGTTGGTGGTCAGGGACAGCTGGATCTCCAGCATCTCCAACGTCAATTCGCCGCCCGCGACCACGGTGGGGCGCTTGATGCGGATCCACCGCCGATCTAGCTTCTCCCCCGGCGCGGACGCGCGGAAGTTGGGCTCGACGGGCTCGTGGGTGGCGGGGTCGTAGAGCTTCACGAGGTGCCCGTCGATCAGCAGCGCGTGCGGGATCCAGATGCTGTCGCCGAAGCAGCGGGTGATGCGCTCGGCGATGCTCGTCTTTCCGTTGCCGGGGTCTCCATGGAGGAACATCGCCCGGCCGCTGGTGATGGCGGGCCCGAGGCGATCGATGAGGTCTTCCGAGACGAGGAGGTCCTCGAAGGCGCGCGCGAGGTCCCGCGGGGTGGGGGTCAGGCTTCGGAGCGTCTGGTCCTTCACGCTCTGGAGGTACTGGGACCACGGCACCGGGGCCGGACCGACGTAGGCGCACAGCCGCTTGTAGTCGATCGCCTTGGTGCGCCCGGCCTCGGTGACCTCGTAGATGAAGTCTCCCATCTGGGTCGCGCCGCGGTGCTGGAGGAGCTTGGCCTGCTTGAGTTGCTCGAGCAGCTCCTTGACGAGAGGGAGGGCGAGGCAGAGGTCGTTCGCCACCTGGCGCGCGGACTCGGTGCCGACGCCCACGAGGTAGCGGAGCACGAGCTGTTCGCCGAGCACCGCGTCCAGACCGGCTTCCTCCCAGGTCTTCGGCTCCTTCGGCATCATGCGGTTCGTCTCGTCGACCGGCTCGCGCGGGGCGGCGGTGCGACGCACCTCGTCCGTCGTCTCGCGGGGGAGATCGCGGGTCGGGCGGCGGTGCTCCTCCGCGGGCTCGGCGACGGGCTCGCGTCGAGGCTCGGAGGCGCGGGGCCCGGCGCCGCTCTCCCAGGGGGCGGGGCGCTGGAGCTCGGGCCGCTCGTCCCCCCGCGGCGTCGCGCCGATCCGGGCCACCGGCTCCGGCCGCGGCACGCGCTCGATGTGCGAGACGGTGTCCGCGTCGTCCCGCGCACGCTCGCCCGCGAGCGGACGGGGGCGCGGGCGAAAGAAGGCAGCATCCTGGCGGCGATCCACCTGTTCGTCGCGGCTCGGCAAGGCCGGCGGAGCGGGCGGAGCGGGCGGGTCCCTGGGTTCGTTGGCCATCCCCTCCCATAACCTCGCGCCGCGCCCACCTCCTCCACGACGATAGAGGACGCGCATGGGTCTGCTCTCCCGCCTCCGCACGCGCCTCGGCGCCCTCTCGTCCGATCGTCCCTCCGCGACCCGTGGGATCGGCGCCCGCTTCACCCCCGCGATGGGCGAGGTGTGGAAGGAGCTCGAGGAGCAGGTCGACGGCGAGCTCAAGAAGTCCGGCGCCAGCGTGGTCAGCGCGTGGGAGGTCGGCGCCGCCGAGCTCGGGCGCGCCCTGCGCGGCGTGGCCGACGATCGCGTGCTCGTCGAGCGCTACAGCGACGCGCTCGTGCCCGCCCTCCAGCCCTTCCAGGACCTCCACAAGGGCATCGGGACGGCGATGCAGACGGGCCTCCGCGCCGGCCTCGCTACCGGCACCCTCGCCGCCGCGACCGCCCCGCTCGAGTCCCTCCTCGTCGGCCTCGACGACCGCGCCGCCGCCGGCTGGGAGAAGACCACCGCCCACCTCGCGCCGATCTTCGACCGCTGCGCCCGCCCCGAGGACGCCCGCGCCCGCTTCCTCGCCGGCTCCCGCGCCCTCCGCCAGGCCTGCGCCGACGCCGACCTCGTCTGGCGCGCCCGCCTCGCCGCGCTCCCCGAGGCGCCCGGCCTCTGGGAGGGCGTCACCGGCGCCGCGGAGGCGTGGCAGCTCGCCATCACGCGCGCCCTCGAGCTCGCCGTCGACCGTCAGGTCAAGGGCCTCGCCGCCGCCGTCACCGAGGGCCGCACCGGGGTGTAGGCGTCAGCGCGTCCGCCGCTCGACCTCCGCCAGCGTCGCGTCCAGCGCCTTCGCCGCCGTGCGCGCGTGCGCGTCCGTGCGCCGCGCCGGCCCCAGCGCCGCCAACCCCGCGTCCACCTGCGCCGCCAGCTTGCCGTTCGTCCGCGCGACCGGACGTCGCGCGTCCCGCCACGCCGTCTTCAGCCGCGCGAGCGCCGCCG
>CAJBVW010000236.1 GCA_903959175.1 uncultured Pseudomonadota bacterium | reverse complement strand
CCCGGCCGCACCTCGTCGTCGCGGGCGCCGCCAATCCCCCTGCGGACGGCCCGGTCGACCCCCTCGTCCTCCTCGTCCGGGACGGCGACACCGCCCGCATCGAGCGCCTCGCCGAGGGCTGCACCGCGCTCGACCACCGCTGCGTCGTCATCGCGTGCCCGCCCGCGCCCGCGGCAGAGGCGTGCGTCGCCGGCTGGCAGGCCACATGGGCGGAGCTCTCGACCGACGAAGCCCTCGTGGGCCACCCCGAGGCCCTCCTGGGCGCGCTCGCCGGGAGCGTCCACGTGCGCGCGCAGGCGGGATCGTGGCTCTACGACGGTGTCGCGACGCCGATGGGTGTCACGGTGGGAAAGCGGGCGATCCGGTAATAGAAGGGAGGCATGCGCTCTCCCCGCTCCGTGACCACCGAGATCCCCGGCCCGAACGCCCGCTCCGAGATGGCGCGCGGCACGTTCGACATGCAACATCGCTACCGCGCCGTCGTGATGGACGATCTCGCCAGCACCGGGGTGTGGCTCCACGACGTCGACGGGAACGTGTTCCTCGACCTCTTCGCCAACTTCGCCCTCGGCGCGCTCGGGTACAACCACCCCGCCCTCCTCGAGACCGCGCGCAGCCCCGCCTTCGTGGCCGCTGCGGTCAACCCCTCGTCCACGCCCTTCGTGACCAGCCCGTCCTGGTTCGACTTCCTCGAGGGCGTCGCTCGCTTCGCGCCCCGCGGCATGTCGCGCATCTTCTGCGTGGACGGCGGCGGAGAGGGCGTGGAGAGCGCGTTGAAGGTCGCCTTCATCCGCCACGGCGAGCGCCGCCGCGCCGCCGCCGGCCGCCCCCGCAACCCGCTGGAGCTCGGCCCGGAAGAGCAGTGCGCCATCATGGACAACGCCGGCACCGACGCCGTCGTCGTCAGCTTCTCCGGTGCCTTCCACGGTCGCGGCCTCGGCCCCATGTCGGCGACGCACAGCAAGCTCATCCACAAGGCCGATCTCCCGTCCTTCGACTGGCCGACCGCGATCTTCCCCGCCAACCGCTTCCCGCTCGACCAGCATGCCGAGGAGAACGCCAGGGCGGAGGCGGAGTCCCTGGCCGGGCTGGAGCAGCTCCTCGAGCGCTACGCCGGCCGCGTCGCCGCCGTGCTCGTCGAGCCCGTGCAGTCCGAGGGTGGAGACCGCCACGCCAGCCCCGCCTTCTTCCGCGGCGTCCAGGCCCTCGCCCAGAAGGCCGGCGCCGCCTTCATCCTCGACGAGGTGCAGACCGGCATGGGCATGTCGGGCACCTACTGGGCGCACGAGCAGCTCGACCTCCCGACGCCCCCCGACATGGTGTGCTTCGGCAAGAAGATGCAGATGGGCGGCTTCTTCGCGGCCCCCGACTACGACGTCGGCCAGTTCGGCCGCATGTACCAGACCCGCAACGGGGACCGCGCCCGCGCGCTCCTCGGCCTCACCACGCTCCGCACCATCGAGTCCGAGGGGCTCCTCGACAACGTCCGGGAGACCGGCGCCCACTTCCTCGCCCGCCTCCAGGATCTCGCCACCGCCTTCCCCACGCTCGTCTCCGAGCCCCGAGGCCGGGGCTTCCTCCTCGCGTTCGACCTCCCCACGACCGCCCTGCGCGACGACTTCAACGCGCGCGCTTTACGGCGTGGCGTGTTCACCAGCTACACCGGGATCCGCTCCGTGCGCATCCGGCCGCACCTCATCACGACGCGCGCCCACGTCGACGAGGCGATGGCCGTCCTCTTCGAGGTCGCGGCGGAGATGACCGCGTGACCCTCTACGATCCGCGGGACGTCTACGCCGGAGAGGGCGCCGACAAGGCCGCCGCCGCCGCCGCCCGCTTCACGCTCGCGCCCGCGCGCACCGACGCCGAGTTCACCCTCGGCCACGGCGTGATCGACGGCGCGTTCGGCCCCACCGGCGAGATCGAGCGCGAGGAGACCCTCCGCGCCTGGTTCGCCGCGGGCTCGCTCTCCGACCCCGACTTCCCGATCCGCGCGCACTACCACCTGCTCCTCGCGCGCGACACGGACGGCGCGCTCGCCGGCGTGCGCGACTGCTTCGTCACGGTCGACCCCCTCGCCCGCCGTGCCGTGGTGCTGCTCTCCCATAGCTTCGTCCTCGAAGACTACCGCCGCACCGGCCTCGCCGCGCTCCTCCGCACCGCGCCCGTCGCGCTCGCCCGTCGCGCCCTGGCCGACGTGGGCGTCACCGACGGCGAGGTCCTCCTCGTCGCCGAGATGGAGCTCATCGATCCGCACGCCCGCATCTCAGTGATCCGCCTCGTGGCCTACGGGAAGGCCGGCTACGGCGTCATCCCGCCGCATGTGTTGCCCTACGCGCAGCCCGACTTCCGGGACCTCTACGCCGGCCCCACGCCGCTCGCCCCCGCGCCGCTCCCCTTCGTCGCGCTCGTGCGCCAGGTGGGCGAGGAGCACCTCCCGACCGTCTCCGTGGAGCGCGTGGCCGCCATCGTCCACCACCTCCAGGCCGTCCACCGCTGCCACTGCCGCCCGGCGGACATCGCCCCCATCCGCGACCACGCCCTCGCCGGCCTCGCCGCGTGGGGCGCCGCGCCCGTGCCGCTGTTGCGCCCGCGTCGCGACGACATCCCCGGCCTCTTCCCGCTGCTGCAGAGCGTCGTCGTGCCGCTCTACCCGCCCGCCTGGTGCGCCCCCTACACCCCCGACACCCCAGACCGGGAGCGCGCCGCCCTGCGCGCCGCCTGGCCCGAAGGAGCCTCGTCCATGTCGACCGACCCCTCCTCCCGCATCCCCGGCGAGCCCGCGGCCGCCCGCGTCGTCACCCACGTCCCCGGCCCCAAGTCGGAGGCCCTCCGCGCGCGCCACCAGAAGTACCAGGACGCCCGCACCGTCCACGTCTACCAGGACGCCCTCGGGAGCCGCGGCAACTACCTCGTGGACGTCGACAGCAACGCGCTCCTCGACCTCTACGGCCACATCGCCGCCCTCCCGCTCGGCTACAACCACCCCGACCTCGTGGGCGCCTGGAAGGGCGGCCGCTTCGACTGGTGCGCCGGCTACCGCCCCGCGCTCGGCATCGCGCCCCCGGCCGAGTGGGTCGGGCTCGTCGAGGGCACGCTCATGCGCGTCGCGCCGAAGGGGATGGACCGCGTCGTCACCGTCACGACCGGCTCCGAGGCCATCGAGAACGCGATCAAGGCCGCGTTCATCGCCTTCGCCAAGGTCAAGCGCGGCGGCGTCCCCCTCGGCCCCGACGATCTCGCGGCCTCCATGCGCAACGATCAGCCGGGCATCAACTCGATGAAGGTGCTCTCCTTCGAGGGCGGCTTCCACGGCCGCAGCCTCGGCGCCCTCTCCGCGACGCGCAGCAAGCCCATCCACAAGCTCGACATCCCCGCCTTCGTGTGGCCCTGCGCGCCCTTCCCCGCGAGCCGCTTCCCGCTCGACGCGAACGAGGACACCAACCGCGCCGCCGAGGCCCGCGCGCTCACCGTCGTGGAGGACCACCTCGCCGCCGGAGACGTGGCTGCGGTGGTCGTCGAGCCCATCCAGGGCGAGGGCGGCGACCGCCACGCGGGGGCCTCGTTCTTCCGCGCGCTCCGGACCTTGTGCACCCGCTACGGCGCGGCGTTCATCGTGGACGAAGTGCAGACGGGCGGCGGGGCCACGGGCACCTTCTGGGCGCACGACGCCTGGGAGCTGGAGGACCCCCCGGACATGGTCACCTTCTCCAAGAAGATGCAGGTCGGCGGCTTCTACCTGCGCGAGGCCTTCGCGCCCGCCGAGGCCTACCGCATCTTCAACACCTGGCTGGGTGACCCCCTCCGCGCCGCCCAGCTCGAGGTCGTGTGCGAGGTCATGGACCGCGACAACCTGCTCGCCCGCGTGCAGGACACCGGCGCGCACCTCCTCGCGCGCCTCGAGGCCCTCCAGGACCGCTTCCCTACCGTGCTCTCACAGGCCCGCGGCGTCGGCACCTTCTGCGCGATCGACGTGCGGGACGTCGCCACGCGCGATCGCTTTGTGGACGCGATGCGCCAGCGCGGCGTCGAGATGGGCGGGTCCGGCGAGCGGTCGATCCGCTTCCGCCCGGCCCTCACCCTCACCCGCGGCCACGTCGACGAGGCCGTCGCGCACATGGCGGCCGTCGCCGCGGAGCTCGCGTGAGCCGGATCCGTTGCTACCACTCGCCCAACTACGAGGCGGACATCGGCGAGCACGTGATGCCGATCCGCAAGTTCGCGATGGTGCGGCGCGCGATGGAGGCCGAGGGCCTGCCCATCGACATCCTCGCGCCCGAGCCCGTCTCCGACGCCGATCTGCTGCGCGTGCACACGCCCGAGTACCTGCGCGCCATCGTGACCGGTGAGCCGCTCGCTCTCGCCCAGTCGCAGAAGTTCCCGTGGTCCCCCCAGCTCGCCGAGGCCGTGCGCTGGACCAACGGCGGCTGCATCGCCGCGCTGGACGCCGCCCTCGCCGACGGCATCGCCGGCAACCTCGCGAGCGGCTTCCACCACAGCCACGCGGACCACGGGCAGGGTTACTGTACGTTCAACGGGCTGATCGTGGCGCTGGAGCGCGCGCGGGCGGAGGGCAAGCTCACGCGCGCCCTTGTCGTCGACATGGACCTCCACTACGGCAACGGCACGGCTTCGCTCCTCGGGACGCGCCCGGACTTCTTCCAGCTCTCCATCTACGGGAATTGGTACAAGGCGAACCTCGCGTATCGGGACGTCGCCGCCGAGCGCACCCCCGACACGGAGAACGCGTGGTCGGTGCCGGTGCCCAACGGCGCGGGGCGCGCGGAGTACCTCGGCATCCTCGGCGACACCCTGGGCCCCGCCATCGACCGCGCCCGCCCGGACGTGATCCTCTACCAGGCCGGCGCGGACCCCTACAAGGAGGACCCCTACTCCCCGCTCGACCTCGACCACGCCGCGCTCCGCGCCCGTGACACCTATGTCTTCGAGGCGGCCAAACGCCTCGGCATCCCGGTCATGTGGGTGCTGGCCGGCGGCTACACCAAGGACACGTCGAAGGTGGTCGAGGTGCACCTGAACACGGCGCGCGCGGCGGTCGAGGTCTTCGGGTCGTAAGGCCTGCTTCTCCGCCTACTTCCCCGCCTCGGCGACCTCCGGCGTGCGCCGGGGGGCGCGGGGCTTCTCGACGCGCGACACGATGGGCAGGCCCTCCCAGGTGAGGTCCTTGTCGCGGTTGCCGTAGACGTGCGCGGGCCGCGCCTCCAGATCGCTCCGGATGCGCGCGAGCTGGTGGTCGAGCCACTTCGGCTCCGTCGCGAGCTGCTCCCGGATGCCGCTCTCGAGGTACTCACGGGTGGCGGCGTCGTTCGGGTAGTAGCGGGTGTAGGCGTTGTACCGCCACAAGCGCTTGAGGCGGTGGAGGTCCTTCGGGCCCGTCGGGAGCGGGAAGAGCTCGACGAAGTCCTTGCGCTTGGCGCGCGTCTCGAGGCGGTCGAGCACCAGGTCGAGGCTGTTCTCGAGGAACTCCGGCGCGCAGTGGCTCTCGAAGTCGTCGTAGAGCAGGTTCATGACCGCGCGCGCCTCGTCGATGGGGAGCGTGGCCTGGCGCTCGCGCCCCATCCGCCGGACGAGGATGACGAAGGGCATCGGGTGGTTGCCGGTCTGGCGGATGACCTCGGGATCGCGGAAGTCGGGCTGCCGGTACGGGAAGTGACGGGGGTTGATCGCGTCGAATCCGCCGCGGCCGTAGAAGAGGAGCCGCTGCCACGAGATGCGGTCCTCGGGGGCGAAGTACTCCATCTCGGCGGTCAGATCGACGCGCATCCCGAAGTACTTGCCCGGCTGATCGGGGAGGGGGAGCACGATCTTCCCGCGGGCATGCAGCTCGGCGAGGTAGCGCATGGCGAGCTCGACCGGCGCGATGCGCAGCCAGTACGAGAGCACGGAGCCGCGGGCCTCCGGGAGCATGAAGATGTGGGAGAGGTAGACCACGCAGAGATCGGCGGCGTAGGCGGGGTTGACGAGGACGGAGCCGTCCCGGACGCCGCGGATGTTTCCCTGCTCGTCGCGGGCGACCAGCAGGAAGTAGAGGATGTACGTGCCGTCCCGGGTGGGCTCGTAGGGATCGTCGAGCAGGAAGCTGCGGATCGCCTCCTCCCGCTCCATCTCGCCCTGGGGGCCGAAGGCGCCCCAGAGGAGGGCGTAGGCGCGCGCGAAGTCCGGATCGTCGGGAGTGGTGATCTCCCAGATCTGGTACTTGCGCGTCTCGCGCTCGATCATCTCGACCACGTCCTGGTGGAAGAGGTCCTTCATGCAGAGGCGGACGCGAGCGCTCACGCACCCTCCGGAGGCTGACCCTGGCGGTTGCCCGCCTCGGGGTGCACCTCTAGGAGCAGCGAGGGAGGTGCGGGGTTGGCGGCATTCAGGGTCGACATCGATGAAAATCGGTCGGCGTGGACCGACGACAAGGCTCCGTACCGCCCCGAGCCCCCGCTCGCCACCGACATCGAGGTCGATGTGGCGATCGTCGGCGGGGGGTTCACCGGGGTGTCGACGGCGTTGCACCTCGCAGAGCGCTTCCCGGAGCGCTCGGTCGCGATCTTGGAGGCGCGCCACCTCGCGAACGGCGCGAGCGGGCGCAACGGCGGGATGGTGCTCAACTGGGTGAACGGCGTCGAGCGGGGCGACCCCGAGCGCGCCCGGCGGGTCTACGAGGTGACCCGCGGCGGCATCGACCGCATCGAGGCGCTCGTGGCGGCGCACCGGATCCCCGGCGTGTTCCGCCGGGACGGGTGCCTGGAGGTCTTCACCGATCCCGCCCGCGCCGCCGCCGCCGCCCTCGAGGCCGAGTGGCTCCAGGCCGCCGGCGTCCCGGTGCGCTTTCTCTCGCCGGCCGAGCTCGCGCGCACTCTCCGGATCGAGGGCGCGGCGGGCGCGCTCCTCGACCCGCACGCCGGGCAGCTCGACGGCGTGGGCTTCCTCCGCGGGCTCAAGCCGGCGCTCCTCGCGCGCGGCGTGCGCATCTACGAGGACACGCCGGTGCTCTCCGTCCGGGAGGGCGCCACCTGCACGCTCGCGACGCCCCTCGCCGAGGTCCGCGCCGCGGCCATCGTGCTCGCCACCAACGCCTACACCCCCCACCTCGGCTACTTCCGCTCGGGCATCCTACCGTTGCACTCGCATGTCGTCGCGACCGAGCCTCTGTCGGCGGAGCGTTGGGCGGAGCTCGGGTGGCGCGGCGTCGCGGGGTTCTCCGACGACCTCGACCGCATCGCGTACGCGAGCATGACGCCGGGTGGCCGCCTCGTGTTCGGCGGCGGGAGCAACACCTCCTACGGCTACCAGTACGGCGGCGACACCAGCTGGCGGGGCACGCCGAGCGCGGGCTTCGCGGCGGTGGAGGCGCGGATGCGGGCGTACCTCCCCGGCACCGCCGACGTCGCGATCACCTCCCGGTGGACGGGCCCCGTGGCCGTCACACTCTCGCGCGTCCCGACGATGGGCGTGCGCGGCGAGCACCGGAACGTGTACTTCGCCCTCGGCTACTCGGGCCACGGCGTCACCCTCGCCACCCTCGCCGGCCGCGTCCTCACCGACCTCTACAGCGGCGACGACGCCTTCTGGCGCGGGCTCCCCTTCTACCAGCAGCGCTTGCTCTGGATCCCCCCGGAGCCCATGCGCTGGGCCGGCTACCACGCGGTGACGGCCCTCACCGGGAAGTCCCCCCGCCGCCGCCTCTGACGCCCGCCGCGGCGCGCGGCGTCCCGGGCTACGATCGCCCCGATGCCCCCTTCTGGCGCCCTCGCCCCGCCCGCCCCCGGCGCATCGGTCCTCGTGACCGGCGGCGCCGGCTTCATCGGCAGCCGCCTCGTGACGCGTCTCCTCGCGGACACCCCGTGGCGCGTCGTCACCCTCGACCGCCTCACCTACGCCGGCAACCGCGCCTCACTCGGCCCCGCCCTCGACCACCCGCGCCACACCTTCGTCCACGGCGACATCGGTGATCGCACCCTCGTCGGCGATCTCCTGCGCGCGCACCGGCCCCGCGCCGTCCTCCACGTCGCCGCCGAGAGCCACGTCGACCGCTCCATCGACGGCCCCGCCGCCTTCGCCGTCACCAACGTGCTCGGCACCGTCGCGCTCCTCACCGCCACGCTCGACCACTGGCGCACCCTCGACGCCACCGCCCGCGCCGCGTTCCGCTTCCTCGCCGTCTCGACCGACGAGGTGTACGGCTCCGTCGAAACCGGCGAGGCCGGGCCCGGCTCCGTCTACGCGCCGCGCTCGCCCTACGCGGCCTCCAAGGCGGCGTCCGACCACTTCGTCCACGCCTTCCACCACACCTACGGCCTGCCGGTGCTCACGACGCACGGATCGAACACCTACGGCCCCTTCCAGTACCCCGAGAAGCTCGTCCCCCTCTTGATCCTCAACGCGATCGAGGGCCGTCCCCTCCCCCTCTACGGCGACGGCGGCAACGTCCGCGACTGGCTCCACGTCGACGACCACGTCCGCGCCCTCCAGTGCGTGCTCGCGGAGGGCGCCCCGGGCGGCGTCTACCCCGTCGCCGGGGCCCATCCCCTCACCAACCTCGAGGTCGCCCACGCCGTCTGCGACCTCGTGGATCAGCGGATCCCCGGGCGTCCGTCCGTCCGGACGCGCATCCGTTTCGTTCCCGACCGCCCCGGCCACGATCGGCGCTACGCGGTGGACGCCTCCGCCCTCCGCGCCCTCGGCTGGGCGCCGGGCACCCCCTTCCCCGAGGGCCTCGAGCAGACCGTGGCCTGGTACCTCGACAATCCGGCGTGGCTCGCCGGGGTGGCGGCGCACCGCGAGCGGCTCGGAGCGCACGGTGGCTGAGACCACCAAGGGCATCGTCCTCGCGGGCGGTCACGGCATGCGCCTGCACCCGATGACCGTCGCGGTGAGCAAGCAGCTGCTGCCCGTCTACGACAAGCCCATGATCTACTACCCGATCTCGCTGCTGCTCCTCGCCGGCATCCGCGACATCCTGATCATCACGACCCCGCACGACGCCGAGAGCTTCGTGCGTCTCCTCGGCGACGGCTCCCAGCTCGGCGTCTCCATCCGCTTCGCCGTGCAGGACGCGCCGCGCGGCCTCGCCGACGCCTTCCGCGTGGGCGCCTCCTTCGTCGCCGGCGACGACGTCGCGCTCATCCTCGGCGACAACCTCTTCTACGGCCAGGGGCTCGAGGCGATGGTGCGCCAGGCCGCCGCCCGCTCCGAGGGCGCCACGATCTTCGCCTACCCGGTGCGGGACCCCTCCGCGTACGGCGTCGTCGAGCTCGACGCGGCCGGGCGCGCCACGAGCATCGAGGAAAAACCGTCCTCGCCGCGCTCCCGACTCGCCGTGACAGGCCTTTACTTCTACGACGGGCAGGTGGTCGACATCGCCCGCTCGCTCATGCCCTCGGCGCGCGGCGAGCTCGAGATCACCGACGTGAACCGCCGCTATCTCGCGCTCGACCAGCTCCATGTGAGCCAGTTCGGGCGCGGCGTGACCTGGCTCGACACCGGCACGCCCGACGCGCTCCTCCAGGCCGGCCACTTCGTGGAGGCCGTCCAGAACCGCCAGGGCTGGAAGATCGCGTGCCTGGAGGAGGTCGCGTGGCGCAAGGGCTACATCGACGACGCCCAGCTCGCCCGCCTCGCCGCCCGCATCCCTAACGAATACGGGCGTTACCTCCTGGCCTTGCTCGGCTGACTACCCGGTGCAGGCCGCCTCGACGTCGGCGACGGACTTCGGGCACGCGGCGGTGAGCACGTCCGGATCGCCGTCGGTGACGAGGATGTCGTCCTCGATGCGGATGCCGATGCCGCGGAAGGCCTCGGGCGCGCGCAGATCGTCGGGCGGGATGTACAGGCCGGGCTCGACCGTGACGACCATGCCGGGCTCGAGCGGGCGGGAGCTGCCGCCGACGTGGTAGGCGCCGGCGTCGTGCACGTCGAGGCCGAGCCAGTGGCCGGTGCCGTGCATGTAGTAGCGGCGGTAGCCCTCCTCGAGGATGAGGGTCTCCACGTCCCCGTCGAGCAGGCCGACGTCGACCATGCCCTCGGTGAGGACGCGCACCGCGGCGTCGTGCATCGCCTTGTACGGGCGGCCGGCGCGCACGGCGTCGATGGCCGCGATCTGCGAGGCGAGCACGATCTCGTAGAGGCGGCGCTGCGGCCCGGAGAAGCGCCCGGAGACGGGCCAGGTGCGCGTCACGTCCGCCGTGTAGTTGGCGTACTCGCAGCCGGCGTCCACCAGACACAGGTCCCCCGCGCGCAGCGGCTCGCGGTTGGTGATGTAGTGGAGCACGCACGCGTTGGTGCCGCCCCCGACGATGGTGGTGTAGCCGGGCCCGTTGCCGCCCCGGCGCCGGAAAAGGCCGTCGATCTCGGCCTCCACCTCGTACTCGGCCACCCCGGGGCGCCCGAGGCGCATCGCGGCGACGTGTGCCTCGGCGGTGATGTCGGCCGCGCGGCGCAGGAGGGCGACCTCGTCGGCGTCCTTCTTCAGGCGGAGCTCGCCGAGGATCCGCCGGGCGTCGATCAGGTGGTGGGGCGTGGCGAGCCCGTTGCGCGCCGCGACGCGCCCCAGGCCCGACACCGCGCGGAACACGGTCGAATCGCGCGTGCCGTCCTCCCCCCAGGCGTAGTGGAGGGTGGTCCAGCCCGCGAGCAGCTCCGGCAGGCGCGCCGAGAGCTCCGCGTACGGGAAGGCGGCGTCGGCGCCGAAGCGGGCGCGGGCGCCCTCCAGGCCCTCGCGGAAGCCGGTCCAGGCCTCGCGCGAACGGTCCTTCGGCTGCACGAAGAGGATGAACGGATGATCCGACCCCGGGCGCAGGAGCGCGGCGGACTCGGGGTCCTCCCAGCCGGACAGGTACCAGAGGTCGGAGCTCTGCCGGTAGCGGTACTCGGCGTCTCCGTTTCGGCTGTGGTGGGGCGCGCCGAACACGAGCAGGGCGTCCGCACCGAGGGCTCCGAGGGCGCGGGACCGGCGGGCTTCGTGGGCCAGCGCCGCGGTGGGCGCGCGTGCGTCGTCGCGAGGGAGGGTCGACATGGGTGCGGGGCTAACCGGTTGCCTCCGATGGAGCCGTGGATAGCCATCGGCGTGTCAGGGGTGAAGATGCGGACGCCAGTGCTCTCTCTCGCAGCGCGGGTCCACCGCCCTCTGGACGGTCACGACGCCCGCGACCCGCTCCTCTCCGACGAGCGCTCCGTCGTGGTGGTACCATCGCGCGTCTCGCAGCCCAAGAGGACGATGGAGCGCTACCACCTCACCCGCGCGCTCGACAGCGACGGGTACGATCTCGAGGTCCACGAGCTCGATCACCACGATCCTCGCCAGATCGCGCTGCTGACCGAGCTCGATCTCCTCACCTACTCGGAGCCGACGTTCTCGCGCTTCACGCTCGGCGCGTTCCTGCGCTTCGGGCGGGTCTTCACCATCACCGCGGACGGTCTGGTCATCGGCGCGACGCACTGCATGCGCAGCTTCGACGACCCCTCCGAGGTCGTCATCTTCAACATGGCGCTCCGCCCCGGGTGGCGCGGCCACGGCCTCGGCACGCGGTTCCTGCACGGGATCCTCGAGCGGCTCCAGGCCGCCGGTGCCCGCTCCGTCTCGCTCGTCGTCGCGGCGTCCAACGCGCGCGCCATCGCGGTCTACGAGTCCAAGTTCGGCTTCGCCCGCGTCGCCACCCTCGAGAACGAGTTCGGAAACGGGCACGAGTACATGCTCATGCGCCTCTCCCTCGAGCAGCCCCTCGCGCCCTCGTAGGGCCTACGCCCGCGGGGCGCGCGCCGCCCGCAGCAACGTCGCCCGGATGTCGGACGGGGCGGCGTTGTCGGGCAGGTAGTCGACCGGCGCGTAGAGGCGCACGAGGTTCGCCCAGCGCCGCGGCTCGCCGTCGAAGTCGTGGGAGAACACCGCCGGGAGCGCGTACCCCACCGCGCGGATCGCCTGCAGGATGTAGGCGCCCTGGTGCTCTTCGAGGAACTGCCGCGCGCGGACCGGATCGCCGTTGAAGCGCTCGGCGGTCTCCGCGATGTCGCCGAGGAGCACCCCGGGCTGGACGCGGTCGAAGCGCATGTCCAGGAAGACGAGGTCGAAGATCTCTTCTCCGAGAGCCGCGAGCGCGGCGCCGCCGTCCCCCGCGCGGGTGAAGACGAAGCCGTCCGCGCAGAAGCGGGCGAGGTTCTCGGTGTACTCCTGGCCGTCCTCGACCACCAGCACGCGCACGGGGGCGTTCACGCGACCGTCCATTCCTCGACCTCCACCGGCGCCGCCTCGACGCTCGGAAGTTGCACGATCACCGCCTTGATCCCCTCCGCGCGCGCGTCGACCCGGATCGAGCCGCCGTGGCGGTTGATGAGGTCTACTGCGAGGCCCAGCCCGCGCCCGATGTAGCGACCGCGGATCATGGCGTTGGTGAGTGTACCCGGGGCGTCGTCCACCACGGCGACCTCCACCCACGCGTGGCCCGTGATCGGGTCGTCGTAGGCGCCGAGCTCGACGTCCAGGCGCCCGGCCCCGGCGGCGAGCGCGTTGCGGAGCACGTTGGCGAGGATGTCCTCGAGGTCCGCGCGGAACATCCGCACCGCGAGCCCGGTCTCGAACTCCTTCACGCCGAGCGGGGGGACGGGCGCGCCCGCGAAGCCGGGCTCCTTCACGACGCGCGCGTACACCTCATGCACTCTCTCGGGAGTGACCGGCAAGATGCAGATCTCCCTGACGATTCGGCCGATTGATTGGTAGCCCGCCCCGTTGATCACGAGGGAGAGCGCGTGGAGGTCGGCCGGGCGGGGCGGGCGCCGCATACCGGCCAGCCGGGCGAGCGCGCCGTGCATGGGGCCGAGGATGGGGTCCCGGCGGCGCAGGTCGAGGCGCATCCCGTGGCGGCGGCCGAGGGACTCGAGTTGGAGGAGGTAGCTGCGGAAGTGCGTGAGGAGCGTCGGCGCGCGCGCAGAGAAGGCCTCCCAGGGCGCGGTGTCGCCGCGGGCGAGGGCGTTCGCCACGTCCGGGAGCACGGTCGTGTTGTGCTTGAGGACCTCGTGGCGGAGGGCCGCGAGGAGCCGCGCCGCGTCGTGCCAGCACTCGGGGGCGCCGTCGAGGAGGTCTCGGAGGGTGCGCGCGGTGCGGTAGCGGGCCCAGGCCACGAGGGGCAGCCCCAGCACGAGCGCCAGGGCCCCGCCGAAGCCCGCGCGGAGGGCCCAGAGGCGCGCGTCGGCGCGCTGGCGCAGGACGGCGGCCCCGGGGGCGTTGAGCGAGGCGAGGCCGGGCGCGGCGGCCTCGTACGCGGCCAGCTCCGCGCGTACGGAGGCCCAGTCTTCGCGCGCCTCGGCGAGGAGCGCGAGCTCGTAGTGCGCGTCGGCGGCGCCGAGCGCGGCGGCCCGGACGTAGCCGGCGCGGGCGGCATCGACGTCGCCGCGGCGCTGGGCGATGCGGGCGAGCTCGAGGAGCACCGGCGGTTGGGCGGGATCGGCCGCGAGGCTGCGGTTCAGCCACGCCTCGGCGTCGGCGTCCGCGCCGGCCTGCCGCGCGAACTGGGCGCGCTTGTTCAGGAGCGTCGGTGCGTCCGGCGCGAGCGCGAGCGCGGCGTCGAGGGCGACCAGCGCCTCGGCCATCCGGTCGCGGCTCGCGAGGAGCAGCGCCTGCTTGTAGGGCTTCTCCGCCTCCTTCGGCAGCCGCGCCAGCGGGGAGGACGGGATGTCCGGGGGCGGCGGCGGCGCGCGGCGGAGGGCGGCCAGACGCAGCTCCAGCTCGATCGCGGTCGCTCCGGTCGCGCCGTTCGCGAGCGCCTCCTCGTAGGCCTTCGTCGCGAGCGCGAAGCCCCCGACGGCCTGCTCGAGACGGCCCAGGGCAACGAGCACCTCCACGTTCCCCGGCTGCAGGATGGCGGCCTCGCGCAGCTCTCCGACGGCCTCGCGGTCCCGGCGCCCGCCGTAGGCGTTCGAGAGGAGGAGCCCGAGGCGCACCCGGTTGGAGGCGTCGTCCGGCGCGAGCGTGCGCGCGAAGATGGCCTGGATCTCGGCCTCTTCCCAGCCGCGTTGCGCGACGAGCACGTCCGCCAGGAGCGCGTGGGCCTCGGCGGAGCGCGGCGCGTCGCCGACGAGCGCGCGCCCGGCGTCGGCGGCGGCCTCCAGGTTCCCCGCCGCCATCGCGGCCTTCGCCTCGAAGTACCGCGCGAGGAGCGGCGGCGTCAGCGGCTCCGAGCGGCCGAGCGCCAGGGCCTCGGCGGCGCGCTCCACCTCGAGGCGGTCGAGCCGGAGCCGGACCTCGGCGGCGACGTCCCCGTCCGGGAAGTCTTCGAGGTAGCGCGTCCATCGCTGCTCCGCGTCGGCCGGGCGCCCCGCTTCGATGAGGGCCGCGCCGAGCACCAGGAGGGTCGCGCCGTCCGGCGCCGTGCCGGGCTGGAGTTGCTCGTAGGTGTCGAAGGCAGCGAGCGCGGCGTCCGGATCGGAGGGCGCGAGGATGCGCGCCTCCTCGCGGTAGGGCGTCGCGTCGCCGAGTCGCAGCGTCCGCAGACGGCGCCAGAGGGCCACGGCCTCCGCGGCGTCGCGCGGCTCGACGAGGCGCGCGAGGGCCTCCACGGCGTCGTCCTCGTCGCCGAGCCCCCGGTAGAGGGCTTCGGCGCCGGCGGTGTCCCCGGCGGCCTCCAGCGCGCGCCCCAGCCCGAGCGTAGCCGGGAGGAACCCGGGATCACCCGTGAGGACCAGCCGGTAGAGGGCCGCGGCCTCTGCGGGGCGCCCCGCGTTCTCCTCCGCGACCGCCTTGAGGAAGAACGGCCGCGTGGCGGCGTCGAGCGCGTCCTCCGGGGCGGCCCACGCGCCCGGCGCGAGCGCCAACGCCGCCCACAAGAGGAGGTTCACCCTGCGCCACCCTTGAGCTCACGCACCTTGAGGCCGAGCTGGTTGAAGCGGAGCTGCACCTTGCGCGCGCACTCGGGATCGCCCATGAGGATGCGCGCCATCGCCGCGAAGTCGCCCTCCTCCTGCTCCCAGAGCTTCGTGAAGTACTGGCGTTCTACGTCCTGCGCGAGGTGGTTCAGCGTGCCGTCCGCGCGGATGTGCACGTTGCACTTCCACCCCGACTCGTCGACCGGCGCGTCCACCCGCACCGCCTGGAGGAGGTCCCGCAACAGCTTCGGTCGGACCTGCACGACGTCGCCGCGGCCGCCCACGGGCAGGCCCACCAGCTCCGCGAACGTGAAGGTGAGCGCGTTCTCGAGGGTCATCGCGAACTCGCGCAGGTTCCCCGGCCATCGGTGGCGCCGGAGGAGCTGCACCGAGCGGTCGGGGAGGAGGAGCACGAGGCGACCGGGCGTGGGCTCGGGCACGTCCCCGCCGGTGCAGACGACGAGCTCGCCGTCCTCCGGGAGGCCCGCGCGGCGCCGGTACTCATTCACGAGCGACCGGAGCTGGAGGCCCTCCGCGACGTGCCGGGCGGTCCACCCGAGCAGCCGGAGGAGGTCTCCCCGGCGCTCGATCAGCGGCGGCAACACCACGGTGCACGCCGGGTTCAGCCGCATGTAGAGGTCGCGGCGGAAGCGCCCCTGGCGCACGAGCGCGCCGAGGTCCTCGTGGGTCGCGACGACGAGCTTCACGTCCACCCGGCGCTCGAGCACGTCTCCGAGGCGGGTCACCGTGCCCTCCTGGAGCACGCCGAGGAGCATCTTCTGCGCCTCCTCGGTGAGGTTGCCGATCTCGTCGAGGAACAACGTGCCGTTGTCGGCCTCCTCGAACGCGCCCTTCCGGTCCGCCACCGAGCCGGTGTACGAGCCGCGCGCCGAGCCGAAGAGGGTGGCGCCGACGAGGTCGCGGGGGATGGTCGAGAGGTCGACGCTGACGAACTTGCCGCGCCGCCCAGAGCGCGGGTGGATGTAGTGCCGCGCCAGCAGGGACTTTCCCGTGCCCGTCGGCCCGCCGAGGATGACGGGGAGCCTGCCGCGCGCGAGCACCTGGAGCCGCGCCCGCGCCCGCTGCATCGGCGGCGCGCGCCCCCAGAAGATCGGCCCCTCCGCGTCCTGCCCGCGGCGGGCCTTCAGCACGTTCTCGATCTGGACGCGCAGGCTTCTGGCGTCCACGTACTCGTCGTCCAGGAAGTAGGTGTACTCCTCCGCGTCGAGGCGCTCGGCCGCGCGATCGATGTCCAGATCGTCGCGAGCGGTCATCAGCACGACGGGCAGGTCGGGCAGGTGTCGCCGCAGCCGCACGAGGATGTCGAGCCCCTGACGGCGGCGCGTGCGCGCGATCTGCTTGTCGTCGGGCGGCGCGCCGCTGGCGTTCGTCGGGAGCCCGATCAACTGTTCGACCGGGATGTCGAAGTGCACGTCCAGCAGCACCAGGTCGATGGAGCGCCGCTGCTTCTTGAGCACCTCCGCCGCCTCCCGCCAGGACCGCGCGGGGCCGAGGTAGGTGTGCTCGGGGATCGCGCGGCGGCAGAGGTCGACGTAGCGGTCCTGGTCGTCGATCACGAGGATGGTCGCCATCGTCAGCCCCCTGTCGCTTCGGCGCGGGCACGCGCGTGGAGCACGCGCAGCGCGTCGGCCACCTCACGCGCGATCCGCGCCGTGTCCAGGAGCGCGGCCTCGTCGAGCGAGTCGAGGGTGTCGGCCCGGGCCGCGAGCACCCCCATCTGCGCGTCGATCGCCTCGATCCCGAGCGCGACGAGCGGCCCCCGCAGCCCCGCCCACAGCGCCGCCGCGCCCACGACTCCGTCCGGACCGCGCCGTGTGCGTAAGAGATCGTCCCGCAGCGCCTCGCGGAGGTCGTGGACGGGCGCGCCGGGTTCGATCCAACGGGCCTGGAACGCGATGTATTTGCCGAGGTCGTGCCGGGCCTTGGCCGCGGCCTCTATCGCTGACATTCTGTCCATCTATCCCCTTCCCATCGCGGGGGGATCGGCTACACTCAGCCCACTCTCCGGAGGTAGGCATCATGCGCCTGCTGCACCTGTTCCCACTCCTGATCTCCGTCGGCTGCATGGCCGAAGTGCAGATCGACCTCGACGGCGATGGCGACGGCCTCGTCGACTCCGAGGAAGCCCAGGTCGGCTCCGACCCCGGCGAACCCGACTCCGACGGTGACGGCTACACCGACGGCGAGGAGTACCACGGCAACACCAGCCCGGTCGATGCCGAGGACATGCCCTACCAGGAAGGCTGGCGGATCGACGCCTGCCGCGACGACATCGAGTCGACCGGAGCAGAAGAGGGCGACATCGCCGCCGACTTCGCGCTCCCCGACCAGTTCGGCGAGACCGTCCACCTCCACGACTTCTGCGACCAGGTCGTACTGGTGATGGGTGCGGGCTTCACGTGAGGGGCCTGCATGGCGGAGGCCGGCGGCCTCCAAACGCTTTGGGAAACGTATCGGGACGACGGCTTCATGATGATCACCGCGCTCGACAAGTCCGAGCCGGATGATCTGCTCTCCTGGGCTGACGAGTACGGCCTCACCCACCCCGTCGTCGGTGACAGCGCGGGCGAGTTCTACTGGGCCTACGGCGAGGGCGCCTGGCCGATGCCCGTCGTCATCGACCGCGGCATGGTCCTCACCTCGATCAACGATCCGGGTGGGTACACGGCGGTCATCGAAGACCTGATGTCCGCCGAGTAGCCCCTCGGGCTGCTCCGCGTACGTCGACTCGCGCCCCGGATCGCGGCCACACCGGCCCCGGTTCGGGGCGGGTTTCGTTTTACTCGGTGGGCTCCGTCGGCAGCACGGCGCGCACGAGCAGCGCACCGTGGCCCCGTTCCCGGTCACGAGAATGTCCAGCCTGCGTTGCGGCGGTAGCGGCGGCGGGCGCACGCGGTATCATCGGTCGCTTCGAGAGGTCCCCGTGCGCTGGCTGATCGCCCTCTTCACGTTCACGTGGTGCCTCCCGGCCTTCGCCGGCGTCGTCTGGGTCCCCTCCCCGCCCCTCCTCGGTGACGGAATGACCCCCTCCACCGTCCGCTTCTACGTGGATGACGGCGCGAGGCTCAAGATCAAGGCCGACACCGGCAAGCTCGGCCCCGCCGTCGCCGGCGCCGACGGCGTGTGGACCCTCCCGTTCACCCCGCCCCGCGTGTCCGCGCCCGGCACCGTCTCCTTCAAGGTCACGGCTGGCGGCACGGAGACCACGCTCGAGGTCCCCGTCGTGCCCGTGTTCAGCGGCTCGCTCGACCTCACCTTCGACCCCCCCGTCCTCCCGAGCACCGGCACCGCGCTCGTGAAGATCACGCCCGAGGGCTCCACCCCCGTCGCGACCGAGGGCCGAGGCTTCCTCATCTCCGCCTCCGTCGGCACGGTCGACGCCGTGACCTCCGCCGGAAACGGCACCTGGGTCGCCCGGTACACCCCGCCGAAGGGCCTCGCCGCCCCCGTCTCCGTCGTCTTCGCCGCGGCCGACGCCGCCGCGCCCGACAGGGTCCAGGGTAGCGCCGTCCTCCCCGTCACGGTCAAGCGCTCCGTCTCCTTCGACGTGAAGCCCGGCTCCTCCAACGTGCTCAAGGTCGGCGCCCGCAGCTACGGCCCGCTCGTCGCCGCGCCTTCCGGAAAGGTCGCCTTCGACATCGATCTCGACCCCCGCGAGGCCACCGGCGACCTCCGCAGCGTCAACACGGACACCTCCAAGGAGGACCGCCAGGCCCCGCTCCCCATCGGCGCCACCACCGCCATCGCCTTCTCCCCGCTGCCCGCGAGCGTCCCCGCCCAGGCCGACCTCTCCGTGCCCCTCCGCCTCGTGGTCATCGGCCCCGACGGCGAGCCCAAGGCCGACGCCACCGTCAAGCTCTCCGTCTCCCGCGGCACCGTCACGCCCGCCACCTGGGACCGCGAGATCTTCTCCGCCACGTTCACGCCGCCCACCACCCCCGGCGAGGTCGTCCTCACCGCCGAGGTCGACGGCGCCAAGGCCGAGCGCCGCATCAAGATCGTCGGCACCGTGCCGACCGTCACGCTCGTCTCCGACCCCGCCGACATCGCCAAGGCCGGCACCAGCTTCACCGTCGTCGCGCGCGTGAAGGACGCCCAGGGCACCGGCGTCGTCGGCGCCCCCCCGGCCCTCACGGCCGAGGGCGCCACGCTCTCCGGCACGCCCAAGGACAACAAGGACGGCAGCTACACCTTCACCTACAAGGTCGCGACGTCCACCACCCGCGTCCGCGTCTACGCCGCGCCCCCGGTCGAGACCTCCGCCATGCCCGCCGCGCGCCTCGTCGTGTGGCCCGCGGCCTCCACCCTCGGCGCCAACGGCACCGACACCGTCACGGTGACCGTCCTCGCGGTCGACGCCTTCGGCCTCCCCGTGCCGAACGTCGCGCTGAAGCTCGGCGCCCCCCGCGGAGACGGCAGCGTGCCGCCCACCGCCAAGACGGACGCCCGTGGCATGGCCCGCGTGGCCTTCACCGCCGGCCGCACCCCCGGCCTCGTGAGCGTCCGCGTCGAGGGCGCCGGTCTCGTCACCGAGGTTCCGCTCTTCCAGGCGAAGGACGGCGTCGGCCCCATGCTTCCCACCGGCGGCACCGTCGCGGAAGAGGCCCTGGTCGCCAAGTGGAAGGCCGCCGCGCCCGAGCTCAAGATCGTGCGCGAGGGCGTCGTGCCCCCCGCCGGCCCGCCCGCCACCGTGCAGATCACGACCATCCCGCCGTACACCACGCCGGGCGCCGCGATCCTCCTCAACATCCGCGTGATGGACGCCGCGGGCATGGGCGCGGGCGGCAAGCGGCTCTCCATCACCGCCTCCCCCGCCGTCGTCGGCCAGATCACCGACAACCGCGACGGCACCTACGCCGTGCCGCTCCAGCTGCCCGCCGGGCAGGACGGCCCGGTCCAGGTCACCGTCGGCGTCGAGAGCGCCACCGGCTCCGTCGTGCTCCCCACGCTCGCGATGCTCGGGTCCCAGCCGGCCGCGCAACAGCCCGTCTCCAAGTCGGGTGGCGGTAGCAAGGCCCCGACCACCGGCGGCGCCTCGTCGCGCGCCCCTCGCACACCCGCCGCACCCGCCGCACCCGCCGACGTCGAGTGGGCCAAGCTCCGCTTCGGCGGCGGGCTCCTCAACGCCCGTGGCAGCTACTCGATGACGAGCGACGCCGGCGCCCAGCTCCTCGGGGTGGCCTCCTTCGCCACGCCGGGTGCGGGCTTCTTCGGCCTCGCGCTCGAGGGCGTGTATCTCCCGCTCCAGCAGTCCTGGGGCGGCCTCGGGGTGGACGTGCGCGCCCGCTCCCAGCTCGAGTGGTTCAGCATCGGTGACAGCCCGTACATCAACGTCCAGCGGGACGCCATCATCGCCGCCCGCTACCGCCGCAGCCTGACCGGCATGCTCTCGGCAGAAGGCAGCCTCGGCTTCCACTATACGACGGGCGTGCTCTTCCGCTATTCCGACGTCGCGCGCACCGACGCCGAGCTCCTGAACTTCCCGCTCTACGGCGCCCGCCTCGGCGCGCTCCTCTCCATCGAGAGCGACCGCATCTACGGCTCCTTCGAATTCGCCGAGACCTTCGCCCCCTTCCCCATCGACACCCACGCCGAGCTCCTGCTCGACGTGCGCGTGAACGACGGCGGCACCACCCTCCGCGCCGGTGGTTCGTGGGACTACCGCACGATGACCTACGCGGCCGACGGCTCCGAGGGCGACAGCGGCCTCGCGAAGGTCACGCAGAACCAGTTCACGATCCGCCTCGGCGCCGGCCAGGTGTTCTAATCGGTCTGGGCGGCCCGGCGCCGAGGACGGCGCCGTCGGCCCTCCAGCGCGGCTACAGGGCCTTCCAGGAGGCGGCCGGGATTCCGGAGCCGGCAGGAGGCGGGTTCGCGCCCACCATGTAGAGCGCGCGGCGGTTCAGCGGGTTGTCCACACCATCGCCCGTCTGGGCCGCGAGCAGCGCCTCGCCGAAGCCGTAGTAGTAGATCGGCTGCGTGTAGCCCTTGGCGCGGAGCCACTTCGCGATGGACTGGGCGCGGCGGAAGGAGAGGTCCTTGTTGTGCGCGGCGTCCCCTACGGTGTCGGTGCAGCCCGCGATGTAGAGCTTCACCGGCACGATGGCGCCGTACTTGTCGAGCACATCGCGGAGCTGCTCCAGCGTGTAGTCGAGCTTGTAGTTCTCGTTCGCGGGGATGTCGGCCGAGTCGGACGCGAAGAGCACGTCCTCGTGCGGGATGTTGAGGAACCACGGCGAGTACGTGAAGCCGGACCACGCGTTGCCGGCGGTGAGCTTCACGTCGAGCAGCACGACCTCCGACGGATCGCCGACAAAGGGCACGGCGATGGGCCCCGGCCCCGCGTTGATGGGCACCACGCGGCGGTCGAGCTCGGCCTTGTGCGCGCCGTACGCGATGATCTCCGCCTGGTCCACCGTGGAGGTCACGGACACCGTCACGGTCTTCGCCTCGAGGTCCGCCGTCGCCTTGGACAGGTCGATCGAGAGCTGGCCCTTGAACTGGTAGTCGATGGGGACGTTGGTCTCGGTGACGTTGCCGTCCGCGAACGTGGCGCGGAGGAACGCGTCCGCGTGGGTGACCTTCGTGTCGCGCGGCCACTCGAAGCGCACCTGCTGCCCGGCGGGCAGGTTCTTCTTGTTGAATTCCAGCGTCTTGCCGCCGACCTCGATGGAGACGTAGAGCGTCGTGATCGTGCGTTCGGGCGTGACGAGGAAGGCCGGGTTCTCCCCGGGGCCGGGCGCGGGGGTGTACCCGAACGAGATGTCCTGGGCGGCGGCCGTGTCGATGAGGAAGGCGAGGAGCAGGGTGAGCATGTCGTGCACCGTAGCGTGCGGTAAGATGGGTCGCACCTTCGGAGAAACGATGCGGCGCCTGCTCCTCTTCCCCCTGCTGCTCACGGCCTGCGACGGCGGCTTCGCCTGCAAGGACGAGTGCGACTCGGACGCCCCCGCCCCCGACGCCGACACCGACACCGACGCCGATTCGGACGCTGACACGGACACCGACACCGACGCCGACTCGGACCTTCAGGACGCCCGCGACGCCATGCAGCGCGACGCCTCCGGGTGCCAGGACTTCGAGGGCACCCCGCTCGCCGGCGCCGCCCGCTACTTCTGGGGCGAGTACCACGGCAACGCGACCGAAGGCTGGACCGGCCAGGAGGCCGCCTACATCTTCGCGAACGACGCGTGGAAGGACCTCGGCGGCGAGGACTGCGTGGCCCTCTGGGCGGTGTCGGCTGTGGCCGGGAGCAACGGCTCCTGCCCCACCTGCGAGCTCGGCATCAGCGTCTCCGCCGTGTACGACCTCGTGAACTCCACCTGCCCCGAGGCGATGTACGGCGGCGACTTCTCCACGGCCTACGCGGTGGACACCGAGGTCGACGGCGCCGGCGTCGGCACCACGACCTGGTACTACGCGTCCAGCGCAGACCGCATCGGCACCGGCTACGCCGCGCCGCAGGTCCTCAATTTCGTGACCGATCGCGCGTGCAACTGGTACTGACCGCGGGGGGG
>CAJBVW010000235.1 GCA_903959175.1 uncultured Pseudomonadota bacterium | reverse complement strand
GGGCGTCGAGCGCGGCGCCGTCGCCGTTCCAGCGGCCCCAGAGCGCGCCGGCCACCTCCGCGCTGCGCTCGCTGGCGGGGAAGGTGGGGGAGGGGAGGAGCCCCTCGAGCGCGGGGAGGAGCGCGAGCGGCGCGAGCAGGGCGACGCGGCCGGGCCCCGGGGGCGACGGCGTGCCGGATCGCGGTCGTGTGGTCCACAGGCGGACCAGCGGGAACGCCAGCACCCACGGCAAGACGACGATCGAGCCGCCGAGCGCGGCGAGCGCCTGGTCCCCCGCGAGCGGGCCGAACACGCGCTCGACGTGCAGGGCGGTCGCGGCGAAGCGGCCGTAGACGAAGAGCACGAGCACGAGGCTCGCGAGGTGGATCCAGGGCTCCCAGCGCGGGCGGCGGAGCGCGCCGAGGGCCTGCGCGGCCGCGGCGACGCCGAGCGCTACGGCGTCGACGTCCCAGCGGTGCGAGAGCTCCCACGCCGCGACGCCGTACACCCCCGCCTGGAGGACGTGCAGCGCGACGATCACGAGGGCATCAGAACTGGAACACCGTCCCGCCGGAGACCTGCGGGATGATGCCGAAGTCCTTGACCTCGGCCTGGGTCTCGTCGAACTTCTCGCCCCAGATGACGCCGGCGGAGAGGTTCAGGTTCAAGCCGAAGGACTTGGCGACCATGAAGTCCGCGCCGGCGCGGAGCCGGGCCCCGACCGCGAGGTCGAAGTCGGCCGTGTAGGGCGTCAAGGTGAGGTCGAGGCCGCCGTACGGCCGCACCGCGTTCTTCGAGCTCTTGTAGAGCACGCCGAGGCTGATGGGGATGATCGTCTGCCAGGGCTTGGCGTTGATCTCGGAGGCTTCCACGCCACGCTCGATCGCGAGCTGCTGGACGACCTTGTCGGAGTACTGACGCTGGGTGGAGAAGCCCTCCACGCCCGCGATGATCTGCACCACCGGCGCGACCGGGATCGAGAGCTCGGCCCCGTAGGTCACGAAGTTGTACTCGTAGTAACGGGAGTACCCGACGCGCCCGGCCAGGTTGATCCCAGGCTTCTCGTCCTCGCGCTCGATCCGCGTGCTGGAGCTCGAGCGGCTGCCGCTCGATCGGCTCCCGCGGCTGTCCTCGTCGAAGCTGCTGGAGCTGCTGCCGGAGCTGGAGCTGCGGCTGGAGCTCGAGGAGGAGCGGCTGGCCGTGCTGCGGCTGTCCTCGTCCTCGTCCTCGTCCTCGTCGAGATCGCGGGAGCTGGAGGTGCGGCTGCGGGGCGCCTCCTCCTCTTCCTCGTCGAGGTCGCGCGCGCTGCGCGAGGCGGTGGCGCGATCGTCCTCTTCTTCCTCGTCGAGGTCGACGGGATCCTCGTCGGGCTCGTCCTCGTCGAGGTCGCGGGTGGCGGTGCGGCTGCTGGAGCTCGTGGAGCGCGACGACGAGCTGCCGCTGCTGGAGCTCGGCTTCGAGGCGGAGCTGGTGCTGCCGGACGAGCCCGACTTGGACGCGGAGCTGCTCGACGACCGGCTGCTGGTGGAGGTGGCGCGGGGGGCGGGCTCCTCCTCTTCCTCGTCTTCGCTGTCCTCGGTCTCGATGGCCATCAGGCCGACCGAGGAGCCGAAGCTGAAGTCTTCGTCGTCGTCCGACGCGGTGGCGGTGGGCTTCGCCTTCGGAGCGGGGGCGTCCTCCTCGTCTTCGGCTTCGGCGGCGTCCCGCGCGCGGCGGGCGGTCTCGGCCTTGGCGCGCGCGGCCTGGCGGGCGGCCTCCTCGGCCTCTTCCTCCTCGCGGGCGAGCCGCTCGGCGTCCTCACGCGCGCGACGTTCGGCTTCTGCCTTCGCCTTGGCCTTCGCGGCGGCTTCCGCCTGCGCCTTCGCCTCGGCTTCGGCGCGGGCCTTGGCGTCGGCCTCTGCCTTCGCCTTCGCGGCGGCGTCGGACTTCGCCTTCGTGGCGGCGTCGGACTTCGCCTTGGCGGCGGCGGCGGCCTGGGCGGCGCTGTCGTCGGGCTCTTCCATCTCGAAGTCGTCGTCGTCGTCCGCGAGCTCGCGCGGGGTCGAGGTCGTGTCGATGCGGGTCTTGGTCGCGATCGGCGCCGTGGTGGTCGAGGCCTTCGAGGTCGAGGACGACTTCGAGGACGTGCTCGTCGACTTGGTCGGGGGCTTGGCGGCGTCGAATTCGAAGCCGTCCTCCTCCTCTTCGGTGTCGAAGCTCGGGGGCGGGGCCGAGGAGGCGACGGCGGCCGCGGGCGACTGGCCGGAGACCAGCTGCTTGACCCACTTGCCCGCGTTGTCCGCGAGCGAGGAGGGGTCACCGGCGATGTCGAAGGTCGCCTTGTTCTTGATCGTGCCCTTCGTGGCGTCGAACAACACGAGGTAGACCTGGAGCCCCTGCGGGCCGGGGCCGACAGTGCCGGTCAACACGGCGTCCGCGCCGGCGCTCTTCGCGATGCCGGCGAGGCAGCTCATCGAGGTCAGGCACTTCTCGTTCAGCGTCGAGGGCAGCGCGGGCAGCTCCGTCACGGTGTCGAAGGCGCCCGAGAAGTCGAGCTCAGAGCTCAACAAGCCGGTGACGTTCCCCGAAACCTTCGCGTCGATCCCCTTCGGGATCAGCGGCGGCACCACGACGGTAGCGGCCATGGCCAGGCCGGGCGCGAAGAGCGCAAGGAGGAGCGGAGCGATCCGCGAGGCGCGAGGGAGGCGGCGCGACATGTGAACCTCGAAGCCCGGAAAGAACCGACCCCGGGCGGGACAAGCGATAAGCATGCCACAATAGGGCGAAAGATGCACGGTGCGGTGGCTTCCGAATACCCGCGGGGGCATAAGGTGCAGCCATGAACGAGCTGCCCCCCCGTCGCCTTACGGGCCCCGCCATCGTCGCTACAGCCGCGCTTTCGGGCGCGTTGTTCGGCAGCGCCGAGGCCGCGCGGGTCGTCGTCGGGGAGCGCCTGCTGCTCGGCGACGGTGAGGTCGTCGCGCTCCTTTTACTCGGCGGCCTCGGTGGCGCGCTGCTCTCCGGCGCGTGCGCGCTTCCCCTCGCGGCGCTCCCTCCGCGCCCCCTCGGGCGCGCGCGCTGGCTGGGCTTCCTGTGGGGGCTCTACGTCCCCGTCGTCGCCTCGGTCGCCCTCGCCTGGTTCACCGACCCCGCGCCGTTCACCCAGCCGTTCCCCTTCCAGGGCAACCCCCTCGCGTTCGGCGGCGTCGCCCTCGTCCTCGCTGCCGCCTTCGGTGTGCTCTACCAGGGCGCGCGCGGCGCCCGCGCGGTGGCCGGCGCCGCCCTCGCCACCGCGGTCGCTTTCGCCGTGTGGGTCTACGCGGCGATCGACCCGCCCCCCGCCGCCACCCGGGCCCTCCCCGCCGGCGCCCCCAACGTGCTCGTCGTCACCCTCGACACCACGCGCGCCGACCGCTTCGGCGCGTTCGGAAACGACAAGGTCCAGACCCGCGCGTTCGACGGCCTCGCGGCCGGCGGCGCCCTCTTCACCGCCGCCTCCGCCGTCGCGCCCGTGACCGGACCGAGCCACGCGAGCATGTTCTCCGGGCGGGGCCCCTGGGACCACGGCGTGCTCCTCAACGGCGTGCCGCTCCCCGCCGATCCGCTCCTCGCCGAGCTCCTCCACGACCACGGCTACGCCACCGGCGCCTTCGTGAGCGCCTACGTGCTCGACGGCGAGAACGGCTTCGCCCGTGGCTTCGAGACCTACGACGACGACTTCGGCTGGCTCCCCGGCGTCAGCAGCCTCCTGCCCGCGCGCGCCCTCGCGATGGCACGCCGCCACGCCGAGCCCGAGATGGTGCTCGACCGCCGCGGCGCCGACACCGTGGACCAGGCCCTCGCCTGGCTCGACCAACACCCCGGCGGCGCCTGGTTCCTGTGGGTGCACCTGTTCGACGCGCACGGCCCCTACACGCCGCCGCCCCCGTACGACACCCTGTACTACCAGGGAGACAAGGCCGATCCTTCCAACGACTCGATGAAGAAGGTACGCAACGTCGCGCCCTACCTCCGCGAGAGCATCGAGGGCGTGACCGACCTCCAATACGTGCTGGCGCAATACGACGGCGAGGTCTCCTACGACGACGCCCAGCTCGCGCGCCTCCTCGCCGCCGTGGACACGACGAACACCCTCGTCGCCGTCATCGCGGACCACGGCGAGTCCCTCGGCGAGCACGACGTGTGGTTCAACCACGAGGACGTCTACGAGACCAGCCTGCACGTGCCCTTCGCGCTGCGCTGGCCGGGCCGCGTGCCCGTCACCCGCGTCGAGAGCCCCGTCGAGGGCACCGATCTCGCGCCCACCGTGCTGGACCTCGTGGGGATCCCCGTCCCCGCGGGCATGACCGGCAAGAGCGTGGTCCCCGCGATGGAGGGGGGCGGCGGCCGCGCCACCGCGCACGCGATGTGCTTCGACCGCACCGCGAACGTCGCCGCGCGCAAGGCCGGCAAGATCGACGCGCCGAAGTACCGCACCGCGTCCGTGCGCGGGGCGAACAGTCGGTACGTCGCGACGGAAGTGGGCGGGAAGTCCTCCTACTTCGACCTCTCCACCGACCCCCTCGGGGTGGACAACGTCGAGCCCGAGGCCCACGCCACGCCCGAGGGCTTCGAGCTGATGACCCTGCTGAAGGCGAGCACCACGGCGCTCTTCGCGGGGGACGCGACCACCCGGAGCGCCATCGAGGTCTCCGACGAGGAGCGCGAGAAGCTGAAGGCGCTCGGCTACATGGACGACGAGTAGCCCGTGGTCGTCGACGAATCCCCGGGGAAGGACCTCTATCGTCGCGTGGTGTGGGGCCCGTGGCGCGAGGCGTTGGAGCGCGCGCCCTTCGGCTTCGAGTACGTCGCGAACCGGCGCCTCGGGCTGCTCGCGGGGCGCTTCTCCGGCGGGACCCGCGCCCACGTCGCCGCCAACCTCGCGCGCGCGTTCCCCGGGCGGACCGACCTCGACCGCGTGGCCCGCCGCACCTTCGGCGCCCACTTCGCCAACCAGTACGCGAGCTTCGCCTTCGGTAGGATCGACGCCAACAACTGGGAGCGCTACCTCGTGTGGGAGGGCTACGAGCACGTCACCGCCGCGCGCGCCGCGGGGGAGGGGCTCGTGCTCGTCCACCCGCACATGGGTCCGGCGCAGCTCCCGCTCTGCGTGCTCGGCGCGCGGGGCCTTCCCGTGCACCAGGTCGGCGGCGGCGAGCCCGAGATCGAGAAGTCGGAGACCGGCCGCTGGGCCACCGCGCTGCGGCACCGCCTCGAGGCCCGCATGCCCGTTACCCTCCACGCGGCGGGCGGCGGCGGCGGCTACCTCCGCAAGGTGCTCCGCGCCTTGGCGGACGGGGACATCGTCCTCACCGCGTGCGACGGCACCGGCGGCGGCAAGGAGATCGGCCGCCGCGTCGAGCGCACCGTGCTCGGCCAGCGCATGCGCGTGCCCGTGGGCGGCTTCTGGCTCGCCTGCCGCGCGAAGGCCCGCGTCCACACCCTCCACGTCGTGCCCGACGGCCTGCGCCACCGCGCGATCGTGGGCCCCCGCATCGCCGTCCCGGCCGCCCCCGACGCCGCGATGGAGGCCGGCGCCGACGCCACCGCCGCGTTCCTGGAGCGCGTGCTCGCGGCGCACCCCGAGGAGTGGCACTTCTGGGACGCGTTCGAGCCGGGGAGGCTGCTGGCATGAGCCGCTCCACCCGGTGGCTCGCGCGTGCCCTCGCCGCCCTCGCGCTCGTCGTGTCCGTCGCCGTGCTCGTTGCCGACCGGGTCAACCCCTTCTTCAACGATCTCGGCCCGTTGATGTTCCTCGGCGCCGCGGCGACGTGGTTCCTGCGCGACCGCGTCGCCCGCGTGCTCACCCTCTCCGCGACGGTGATCTGGGCGGTGACCGGCTTCTCGCCGAGCGGGCCGGTCTCGGCCAAGGTCGTGGTCTTCGGCGTGGACGGCGCCACCTTCGACGTCATCGACCGCCTCGCGCTCCCCAACTTCGCGGCCCTCGCGCGCGATGGCACCCGCGCCACGCTCACCTCGATGGAGCCGATGTTCTCGCCCCTGTTGTGGACGAGCCTCGCGAGCGGGCGGCCCCCCGCGGAGCATGGCGTGCGCGGGTTCCACGTCCAGGCGACGGACTGCGAGGTCGCCCGGTTCTGGGACATCGCGGAGGACCGCGGGATGTCCGTCGGCCTCTACAAGTGGCTGGTGGACTACCCGCCGCGCAAGGTGGACGGCTTCTGGGTGCCCTCGTGGCTCGCGCCCGGCCCCGAGACCTGGCCCGCGAGCCTCTCCTACGTCAAGGAGCTCGAGCTCTCCAAGCGGCTGCGTCGCAAGCAGGTCGCCGCTACCCACTCCACGCCCGCGCTCGTGTGGGGCCTCGTGGGCGCGGGGGTGCGGCTCTCCACGCTCGCGCGCGCGGCGGCGTGGTCGGTCGAGGAGCGCGTCTCCGGCGCGACCGTCGGCATCGCGCCCGCCCGCGCCAACCTCGCGATGCAGACCCTCCGCGGCCGCATCGACCGCGACGTGTTCGTCGCCCAGCTCCATGTGCACGACCCCGCGCTCGCGACGTTCACCTACTACGCGACGGACGGCCTCGCGCACCTCTACTGGGATCAACCGGCGATCGTGGAGGCCGCCTACCGTCAGGCCGACGCCATCCTCGGCGACATCCGCGGCCAGCTCGGCCCGGACGCGCGCCTGATCGTCGTGAGCGACCACGGCTTCAAGGCGATGGACGGCACCGGCCTCGCTGGGCAGTTCGCGCCGCTGACCGAGCGGCTCCGCGCGCGCCTCGCCGCCGAGGTCGGCCCCGCCGACGTCGCGAAGGTGGGCCACAAGCTCTCGGTCGGCCTCGCGGACGTGGCGGACCAACCGCGCGCCGCCGCGTGGCTCGCCGCGCTCGTCGATGCCGCGGGCGCCCCGGTCTACCGCGTCGAGGATCTCGGCCCCGGCAGCCTCGGGCTCACCCTCGCGGACGAGCAGATCACCGCCGAGCGCCTCGCGCGGGACACCGTCGGGGGCGAGGCCCTCACCGACTACGTGAAGCTCACGGACGCCTACACCGGCACCCACGAGGCGCGCGGCGTCTTCTACGCCGTCGGCGCCGGCGTGCCCGCGGGCGTCGCGGCGCCCCCGATGGCGATGCTCGACGTGGCGCCGACCATCCTCGCGGCGCTCGGCCTCCCGGCGTCGGTGGAGATGTCGGGGGCGGCCGCGATCTTCCCCGAGGTCACCCCGCGCGTCGCCGATTGGGACGGCGTCCTCGCCCACCTCGAGTGGCTCGGCGGTGAGGCCGGCCAGAACGACGAGGCCCTCAAGGCCCTCGGCTACATCGAGTAGGGATCACCGGCCCTTTCGGCCGGCGGTCGGCGCGAGGCCCGGCTGGTACTCCACCCCGCCGGGCCCGAGCGTCACCTCGGGCGGCTCGCCGGGCGTCGGGTGGACGCGGTGCGGGCCGCGGCCGGGCTCGGGCGTCGTCTCCGCGGGCGGGCGCGGGTGCTTCTTCGGCTCGCCGCCGCGGACGTGGTGCGCGTCGCGGTCCTCGGGGGGCGGCGCGCTCGCGTGCGCCGGTTCGGGCGGGCGCGCGGACGCCGCCTCGCGCTCCTGGAGCGCGCGGAGGGCCCGGGCGTCCCTCCCCTCGGGCGGCTCCTCCCCGGCCCACTCCTCGAGTCGGGCGCGCGCGCGCTCCGCGTCGTGCCCCTCGTTCCCCGGGTGGAGGAGCCGGGAGTCCTCCGGCACCTGGCGTTGCGCCTCCCGCTTCTGGCGTTCTCGATCGTCGGCGCCGCTCATCCTCGCTCCTCGCACCCTCCAAACCAAAGCACCGGTGCGGCCTCGAAAAGCGCGGGCGCGACGCGTGGGCCCCCCTCGACAGCCCCGCCGCGCGGCCATAGCGGCCCGCATGCGCATCCTCCTGGTCGCCCGCCGCTACCCGCCCGACGTCCTCAGCGGCTCGGAGACGGTGTTCGCGGCGCTCTACGAAGAGGCCCGCAAGCACCACGACGTGCGGCTCGTCGTCGGCTACCGCACCGCGCGCGACCGCGTCCCCGCCGAGGCCGTCGCGGTCGACCTGCGCGACAAGGGCGCCTCCGGCTACCTCGCGATGGGGTTCGTGGCTGCGCGGGAGGCGCGGCGCTTCCGGCCCGACGTCGTGTTGTCGAACTCGGTCGAGATCGCCGTCCCGGGGGTGCCCAACGCGCTCATCGTGCACGACCTGAACTTCGGCAAGGCGGGCGCCACGGAGGGCCGCCGCGACGCGAGCGCGCTCCTGCGCGAGCAGCTCTACAAGGCCCAGGGAAGGCGGCTCGAAGCGGTGATCACCGTCTCCGCGGCGAGCCGCGCCCAGCTCGTCCGCATCGGTGTCCCGGAGGGGCGCGTCACCGTCATTCCGAACGGCGTCGACATCGCGCGGTTCTTCCCCCGCGCGCCGACGCCCGCCGCGCCCGTCTCGGCCGCGGGGATGAAGCTCCCCGCGCTCCCGCCGGTGCGCTTCGTCTACCCGGGCCGGATCCTCCCCGGGAAGGGCCAGCACGCCGCCATCGACGCCCTCGGCCGCATGCGCCCGGATCAGCGCTACCGCGCCCACCTCACGCTCGTGGGCGCCGTCGCCGACCGCATCTACGCCGACCAGCTGCGCGTGCAGGCCTACAACCAGCCCGTCACCTTCGCCTACGACGTGCCCGACATCGTGCCCTACTACCAGGACGCGGAGGTCGTGCTGTTCCCCACGCTCATGGAGGAGGGCTTCGGCTTCACCGCGGTGGAGGGCATGGCGTGCGGCCGGCCCGTCGTCTACTACGACCAACCGGCGATCCGCGAGGCCACCGGCGGCATCGGCATCCCCGTGCCCCGCGACGACCCCGACGCGCTCCGCAACGTGATGCTCCGCCTCATCGACGCCCCCGAGGAGCGCGCGCGCCTTGGCCGCGAGGGCCGCGCCTATGTGGAGGGGCGGGCGTGGGACAAGGTCTGGGCGCGGTACGAGGCGGTGCTGGCGGGGATCCGCCGCTGATCTCCCGCCCGGAGGCGACGCCGGCTATCTTCCGCCCGTGTTGAGCTACACCCCCCCCCGACGACCGGCCCCCGAGGCCGGCGGCCGCTCCCGCCGCGTCGACATCCACCGCGCGTGGACCACCGCTGAGATCTTCGCCACGATCGAGGCGATGATCGCCGCGTGGGAGCACACGCTCCCCGCGAACCGCGACGCCCGCATCGTCGTGAAGCCCAACCTGAACAACGATCTCGTGGCGCTCACCGGCAACTGCGTCGATCTGCGCGTGCTCGAGGGCCTCTTCGCCGCGCTCCGCCGCCGCGGGTACACCGATCTCACCGTCGCCGACGGGTCGAACGTGGGCGTGGCGCGGCGCGGCATCGACTCGTTCAAGCGCCTGCGCGTCGCGGCGGTGGCCGCGCGGCACGACGTACGCGTGGTGGACCTCAACACGGACGAGGGCCGTCAGGTCGTGCTCCACGAGGATGCCCACCCCGCCATCGCGCGCACCGTGCTCGACGCCGACTTCCTCATCAGCGTGCCGAAGATCAAGACCCACTGCGAAGCCGGCATGTCCTGCGCGATGAAGAACTGGGTCGGCATCGCCGTCGGCCAGGACAAGCGCCACATGCACTACGACCTCGGGCGGAACATCGTCGCGCTCAACGAGGTCGTCATGCCCGACCTCGTGCTGGTCGACGGGCTGGTCGGCATGGAGGGCAACGGCCCGGGCGACGGCGACCCCTTCCGCTTCGGCCACCTCCTTATCAGTGACGACGCCTTCCTCAACGACCTCGTCGTGTCGCGGCTGATCGGCCTCCCGTGGGCGGATGTGCCCTACCTCGTGCACGCCTTCGAGGCCGGCCACCTCTCCGAGGGCCTGTGGGCCGACATCGTGGAGAAGGTGCCCGTGGTGCGCCCCATCAAGCGGGCGCCGCCCCGGAGCCGGCTCGCGGAGCTCTCCGAGGCCCGCGCCCTCACCTGGCTCAAGCTCGCGGTGCGGCCGCTCGTCGAGAAGCCGATCGTCGCCGAGACCGCGTACAAGCTGAAGATCATCCAGGACGTGTACTCGCGCGAGGACGACACCCTCCGCGTGGCGTCGCGCCGGGTCGAGGCCTGTGGAGACTGCCGCCGCTGCGAGGACTTCTGCCCAACGGGGCTCCCGCTCGAACAGATTGGCAAGACGATGACAGCGCCGGACTGCGTCCAGTGCCTCTACTGCTGGTGGGTGTGCCCGAAGGAGGCCATCGTGCTCACCGGGGAGAAGCACGCGATGGCGCGCCAGATCGACCGCTACAAGGGTGAGATCGAGCGCTACTGACTCAGAGCCGGAGCCTCGCCCGCGCCACCCGCGCGAGGAACACGGTGTTGCCGACGAGGTAGCGCCGCCAGAGCCGCCGCGGGTCGACGAGCAGCCGGGCGAGCCACTCCTGCCGCTGGTGCAGCCACGCCGGGCCGCGATCGACCTTGCCGCTCACGAAGTCGGCGGTGGCGCCGGTCACCCACACCACCGGCGCGGTGAGCGCGGCCCGGTTGCGCGCCACCCAGCGCTCCTGGAGCGGGGTCCCCATTCCGACCAGCACGATGTCGGCCGCGAAGGCGTTGATCGCCGCGACCACCGCGGCCTCGTCCGCCACGAAGCCGTGCTCCGTCGCGATGGCGAGCCCGGGGTGCCGCGCCGCGAGCCGCCGCGCCGCCTCGGCCGCCACGCCGGGCTCGCCGCCCAGCCAGAAGATCCGCCACCCGCGGGCCGCCGCGAGTGCCGCGAGGGCCCAGATCCAGTCCGCGCCGGTCATGCGCTCCGGGAGCGTCTCGCCGAGGAGCCGGGCCCCGAGCACCACGCCGCCGCCGTCACAGTAGACAAGGTCCGCGCCCGTGAGGAAGGCCCGCAAGCCCTCGTCGCGGGCGGCGACGTTGAGGACGTGCACGTTGGCGTAGGCGACGGTGGCGCGGCTGTCGGCGCGCACGAGGTCGCCGACGCGGGCGAGGAGCCCGTCGAGGTCGACGGGGTCGATCCCGACGCCGAGCACGTCGATCCGGCCGGGGACGCGCACGCCCGCGCTACTGCATCCGGCCGAGGCCCCAGACCCAGAACACCCCGGCGAACCCGCTGTCCGCGTTGTTCACGGGGATGGTGCCGGTCGGCATCTTCACGCGGCCGACCACGATGTCGACATAGCGGCCGCTGGTCCAACTCGAGAAGGCGCCGGACGGCACGGTGTGGCTGCCGTCGTCCCGGAGGGCGCAGGTGACGGTCTCCTCCCAGTTGGGGGCGTCGGCGGCGTCCCGCTTCATCAGGTAGACGAGGATGGCGTCCCCGCCGGAGCCGGACCAGGACAGGTTGAACGACGTCCGTTGCACGCTCGGGATGGAGGTGCCCGAGATGGCGGGGGACGAGACGCTGAAGGAGTTGGGCAGCTGGAGCACGTCGGTGACGCCGAACTCGGGGAAGCCGTCCGGCGACATCGGGTCGAGGTCGTAGCTGCCGCCCTGGACGTACTCGGTGTTGTCGAGCGGGCCGACGCCGAAGGAGAGGTTCGTGGCGTCCCAGCGGAGCGCGAGCGTGCCGGAGGTCGGCAGGGAGAGCGACGCGCGGGTGATGCCGGGCTCGTAGTACGACAGCGACCCCGAATAGGCGTATTCGGACGTGCAGGAGTCGAGGACGCTCGAGAAGAGCTCCCAGTACTCCATGTCGGTCGGCGGGGCGAGGAAGAAGGAGGCTGAGCCCTCGTCCGTGGGGGTGCCGCTCCAGTAGCCGCCGACCGTGTCGAACCAGTCCATCGAGCCGATGATCCCGAGCTTGCCCGTGCCGTCTTCGTAGTAGGTGAAGCCGGAGGTGAGGGTGCCGGCGCCGCCGTCGGTGGTGACGGACACGTCGACCTCGCCCTCGACCGACTGGCGGGGGGCGGTCACGACGAGCTCGTCCCGCGCGAAGGAGACGCGGGTGGCGGCCGTGGTCCCGAACCGGACGGCAGCGGAGGCGTCGAAGGGGCCGCCGGTGAGCACGACCTCGGTGCCGCCGGCGGTGGTGCCGTACTCGGGGCTCACGCTGAAGGTGAGGATGTCCGCGTCGGTGTCGGCGTCGGTGTCCGCGTCGGTGTCGGTGTCGGCGTCGGTGTCGGCATCCGTGTCGGCGTCCGTGTCGGCGTCGGGGTCGGTGTCGGCGTCCCCGTCGACCGCGGTGTCGTCCCTGTCGGTGCCTGGGACACGCGGGTCGCCGTCCTCCAGCAGGAGGTCGAGCCCGAAGGCGCAGCCGGGGAGGAGGCTGAAGAGGACGAGGTTCCGCATTGCTGGCACACAGGCGCGAGCACAGCTTAGACCTCGCGGACCCCGCCTGCAACACGGCAGACGAGACGGTAGGGCGGAGGCCGATCTCAGAGGGGGAGGGGTGTGACCCGGCCCGGGGGCACGGGGAGCTGACGCTCGCGCTCGGCGAGGAACGTGAACAATTTCCCGGCGCTCTTCGCCTTGTGCCGGAGGTCCGTCAGCGAGCCGACGTTCCGCACCTGCCACCAGAGGCCGCGCGGGGAGAGGTACTGGCCGGCGTACGCCAGCTTGAGCGCGAGCCGGAGCTCCTGTGCGGAGAGGTGGGGGAGGTTGACGATGACGTCGCGCACGTTGTCGGCGGGGGTGAAGTCACCGTCGACGAACCAGCCTTCCTTGCGGGCGATGTCGTAGAGCTCGGTCGAGGGGGCGGGCAGCGCTACGGAGAAGTGGACGAAGCGGGTGCCGAGGCGGCGCGAGGCCTTCCACGACCACCAGAGCGTCTTCCAGGTCTCGTTGGGGGAGGCGCCCATGAGCACGCTCACCTCGGGCTCCACGCCGTTCTCGCGGCAGACCTTCACGGCCTTCTCGATGTCCTTGACCTTGATCTCCTTGACCATGTCCTCGAGGAGCCCGTCGTCGAAGCTCTCCGAGCCCATGTAGACCATCTTGCACCCGGCCTTCGCCATCGCTTGGATGGTGGCGGGGTCGTGGAGCATGTTCGCTCGCGCCAGACACAACCAGTGGAGGCCGAGCGGCGCGATGCGCTCGCAGATCTCCTGGGTGCGGGCCTTGCCCCAGGTGAAGATGTTGTCGGCCACCTCGACGCCCTTGTAGCCGAGCGCGGCGATGTCCTCGAACTCGGCGACGATCTGGTCGACCGTGCGCTTGCGCAGCGGGGGGCGGTCGACGTACCACTCGGGCTGGAGCCGCTTGAACTCGAGCTCGATCGCCTGGTCGATGGCGTTGGGCGTGCAGAAGGTGCAGCGGAAGCCGCAGCCGCGGCTCACCACCATCGTCGTGATCGGGTGCACGTCGAGGCGATTGGCCCGGTAGTTCCCGAGGAGCATCCGGCGATCCGGCATCGGGAGGGCGCTCACGTCGAGCAGCTTGCGGAAGGGGTTGCGGCGCACGGTGTCGCCGTCCTTCCATGCGAGGCCGTCGATCGCGGCGAGGTCGGGGGCGCCGCCCGCGGCCCACGCCCGCGCGAGCTCGAGGAGGGTGAGCTCGGGCTCGCCGAGGAGGCAGAAGCAGTCCTCGTCGTCGATGAACTCCTCGGGCTTCCAGGTGGCGGCGGTGCCCATGAACACGGCGCGCATCGCGGGGTTGGGCGTGCGGAGGACGCGCATCGCGTGGAGGTCCTCCTCCGCGGAGAGGTAGACCGCCCAGGAGCAGGCGACGTCGAAGCGCTCGGCCTCGGCGAACGCGGTGAACGCGGCGCCGTCCATGCCCTCGGCGGGGCAGTCGAGGAAGCGGATCTCCCAGCCGGCCCACTCGCGCAGCGCCGTGGCCACCTGGAGCAGGTGGATGGGCGGCTTGTAGTCGTACCCGTAGTTGCACCCGTACACGCGATCGATCGGGCTCTTGCGCCGATTGTAGTCGGGCGGGGGGACGTAGAACAGCGCGCGCATGGGGGCCCGGGAGGGAAGCGGCGAGTGTAGCCGGCCCCGGGCGTGGTGCGCGCGCGTGTCGACGGCTTCCTTCACCATGCGCGGCGTCGTCACGACGGTAGGCCGCGCCGCGCGATCGCTCGGGTGTCAGGCGGATCGGGAGACGAGCTCGGCGTACAACGAAGTCAATCGAGCCAGGAACGGCGCCAGCGCACGGTCACGCAGCACCCGCGCGCGGCCGCGCTCCCCGAGGGCCGCGGCGCGGGCGGGATCGTCGAGGAGCGCACCCACGGAGAGGGCCATCCGGCGCGGGTCCTGGGGGGGGACGAGCACGCCGTCGACGCCGTCGTCGATCTGCTCGGGGATGCCGCCGACCGCGCTCGCGACGACCGCGCGGGCCGCGAGCTGGCCCTCGAGCACCGCGTACGGGAAGTTCTCCGGCCAGCGCGACGGCACCGCCACCGCCCCCGCCAGCCGCAGCGCCTCCGCCAGCCGCGCGGGCGGCACGTTCCCGAAGAAGCGGACGTGCGCGGGCGCGATGCGTTGGAGGCGGGCGCGCTCGGGGCCGTCTCCGTAGACATGGAGGGCGCGGTTCGGGAGGAGGCGGGCGGCCGCGAGGAGGTCGTCCACGCCCTTCTCGGCGGAGAGGCGCCCCGCGTACACCCAGTGGTCGCCCACGGCGCCGCCGGCCGGGGCGGGCTCGACGGGGTTGGGCAGGTGCACGACGCGGTGCGCGGGGACGCCGAAGGCGACGAGCTGATCGGCGAGGAAGCGCGACGGGCAGGCGAAGCGATCGACCTTCTCCCAGAGCCCCATCCGCGCGTGCACCCACTTCTCGAGCGCGACGGCGGCGGACTGCGCGAGGTCGTCCCGCTTGCACCGCAGCCGCACGGCGTTGCCGTACGCGTGCCCCTTGCACCGCGTACACACGGCCCCGGCGGCGTAGAGTTGGCCGTTGGGGCAGATGAGCTCGTAGTCGTGGACGGTCCACACCACGGGCACCCGGGCGCGGCGCAGCGGCCCGAGGATCGAGGGCGTGAGGTGCCGGTGGACGTGGTGGAGGTGCGCCACGTCCGGGCGGTGGTCGGCGAGGAGCGCGGCCATCGCCCGCGCCGCCGCGACGGAGTGGATGGACGCGGCGACCGCCGCCAGCCGTTCGAGCCCGGTCACGCCCCACACGTCGAGCTGCGGGGGGAAGCGGACCTCCCACGGGCTCGGGTGGTTGGCCGGGTGGCGCATCGCGAAGGGGACGACCGTGTGCCCCTGCGCGACCAGCCCGTTCCACATCGCGTACACGCAGGTCGTGTCGCCGCCGAGCGGGTGGAGGAAGGAAGAGCAGAGGAGGACGTTCACGGGGGCGGCCGGGGTGCCCCACGCTAACCGGAGCGCGCCCTACGGTGCCGCGGTGATCTCCGCGCAGGGGCACACCGCCCCGGCCGGCGCCTTCTCGACCGCGCGCCACGCGTCCGTCTTGCCGGCCCACGCGAGGAGCGTGGCCTGCTCGTCCGCCTTCGGGGCGCCGCCGTCCTTCGCCACGAAGAAGCCCGCGATCCGCGGCCCGCCCGCCGCGGGCGCCTCCTGCACGAGCCCCACCGCCCGGCAGCCCTCGCCGAGCATCCAGAGGGTCTCGGTGGCGGCCGCGGGGGTGGCGCTGCGCGTACGCACGCGGATCACGGTCTTCGCGCCCACGGTCACGCTCTCCACGCCTTCACCCTGGTAGATCCCGGCACCCATCGCGGTGGAGGGGCACTTGTCCGCCCACGCGAACATCGCGTTCTCCGCGGGGGTGGAGGCGGCCGCCGGGGCCGCGACGAGGAGGGCGAGGGCGATGCCGACGAGGTGCCGCTGCATTCCCGGAATGTAGCCAGCGGATCGCCGCGCCGCCCGCGCCTCACTCCCGGCGGCGCGCCAGGCCCCACACCACGCCGAGCGGCACCCAGTGGGTCTGCGAGAAGGTCTCGGTGGAGAGCAGCAGGTTGACGTGGAGCGCGAGGAAGCACGCCCAGAGGCCGAGCCCGAGGTGCGCCGGGGCGAGGCCGTTCGGGTGCGCGGTCGCGACGGGGGCGCCACGGCGGAGGCGCAGGGCGACGGCGCCGACGAAGGCGAGGTAGCCGGCGAAGCCGACGAGGCCGTACTCGCTCGTGACCTTCTGGACGACGCCGTGGGCGTCCACCCCGTTGACCCGGTAGTGCGGGAAGGTCTGCAGCTCGACGCGCACGTTCGCGCCGCCGCCCATGCCGAGGAGCGGGTGCTCCGCGAGCATGGTCCACGCGCGCTTGTCGAGGGAGTGGCGCGAGCGCGCGGCGTCGAGCTGGGCGTTGGAGCGCGTCAGCAGCGGGCCGTAGAGCGCGGCGAGCATGCCGAGCACGACGACGCCGACAAGCACGAGGCGACGGGCGGCGAGCGTGCGGTTCTGCCACACGACGAGCACGGTGAGGCCGGCCGCGGTGGAGATCCACGCGGTGCGCGAGAGCGAGCACGCGATGGCGACGGTCGCGAGGGCGGCGACCCCGAGGTCCACCCGGCCGCGTCGCAGCGCGAGGATCAACGGCACCAGCGGGGAGAGCGCCACCGCCAGGGTCTTGTGGTTGTTCGTCAGCCCCTCGATCGCGGCGAACCACAGGGTGTTGCCCGCGGCGATGCGGCCGACCGAGGTGGCGAGCGAGATGAGCGCGGTGACGGTGACCGTCGCGAGGAGGAGCCGCCGCAAGGATGCGCGCGGCACGACGTTGGCGACCGCCCACGCGAGCGCGACCCCGTAGGCGACGTAGAAGAAGATCGGCTTGCGGAGCAGGAACCACGCGGCCGCGCCGCGATCGGGCACGGCGTTCGTCGCGAGCGCGAGGAGGCCGACGGCCACGAGGAGCCCGTAGCCGAGAGGGCCGGGGGGGCGGAGCCCCGCCAGCAGGGTGGGGGCGTTGCGGGGGCCCGCCCCCGCCCCAAGAAGAACCAACCCTCCCACCACGCCGATGAGCGCGGTGCCGGCGAGATCGGCCCAGGGGGTGTCGAGGTGCCTCCCGAAGAGATCGAGGTTCACCGCCAGATCGATGTACGGGAACGTCAGCAGCACGGCCGCCACGAGCGCACCCACGAGGAGGCGGCTCATGTGTCCCTCCGGACCCGGAGCGCGCCGGCGCCGAGGAGGCCGAGGAAGGGGACGCTCGCGACCCAGAGCCACGGATCCGTGACGTTGCCCGGTGCGAAGCCGCGGAAGGTCGCGACGAGGGTGAGGGCGCCGCTGGCGAGGGCGAGCCCGACGGCCGTCCACGCCCGGGCGGGCGGGAACGCGCCGCGGAGGTCGGGGAGGAGGCGGCCGAAGGAGGTGAGGGTCACGACGGCGGTGGTGATGCTCGTGGCCATCGCGAGGCCGGCGAGGCCGAAGATCGGCTGGAGGGCGGCGTTGAGCGCGGCGTTCAGGGCGAACGAGAGCACGCCGAGGGCGAAGACGAGGCGGTAGCGGCCCGCGACGATGTGGGCCTTGACGATGAGCGCGCCGAGCAGGGAGAAGAGCACCCCGGGGACGTAGGCGCCGAGGGCGTCCGCAGTGATCGCCGTGTGCTCCGGCGTGAAGGCGCCGTGCTCGTAGAGGAGGCGGACCAGGGCCTCGCGGCCGACGGCCATGCCGCCGAGGACGGGCGGCGCGAGGAGGCACACCCACCAGAGGGCGGTCGCGACGCCGCGGTGGCGGCCCTCGTCCTCGCCGCGGGCCCGGGCGGCGGACCATGCGTTGAACGCGACGACGAGGAGGGTGCTCTCGAGCAGCGTCTGCGGGATCATCCGCGCGCGATCGGCGTATTCGAGGAGGGAGACGCTGCCTTCGGGGCCGGTGGCGGCGAACTGCTTGTCGACGACGAGGTTGAGCGCCACCATCGTCTCGCCGCCGAGCACGGGGCCGAAGGCGCGGGCGGCATCGGCCAATTCGGGGGGGAGGGCGAGGTGCGGGCGGAGCCGGAGGCCCTCGCGGGTGAGGACGAGGGCGAGGAGGATCGACTCGGCGAGGCTGCCGCAGAGCACGCCCGCGGGGAGGACCATCGGACCGAGGTCGCGGAAGGTGCCGACGACGAAGATCGTCGTGAGCGCGCGGACCACCGGCGCGCCGGCGGGGCCGGAGAAGCGGCCGTGGACCTCGCACGCGGCCTTGAGGACAGCGGCGACGGCGACCGACGCGAGGAAGGGGACGAGCGCCCAGGCGAAGCGGGCGGCGAGGGCGCGGGTGGGCGGGTCGAAGGCGTCGGGTAGCACCCACGGGGCGGCCGTGGAGAAGAGCACGCCGAGCGCCACGAAGAGCGCGGCGGCGAGGGTGGCGGTCGCGCCGACGAAGGGGGCGACGCGATCAGGGGCCTCGACGCGGAGCCGCGCGAGCACGGGGACGAGCACCGTGCCCATCGTGGTGCTGCCGAGGATGAGCAGGAAGGTGGGGACCGAGAGCGCCCAATAGAAGGCGTCGGTCGCCGATTGTACGCCGTACCAGCGCGCGATGAACACCGGCACGAAGAAGGCGACCGCGCGCGCGACGACCGCGAGCGGGGCGAGGAGCAAGGACGTGCGGCCGATGGACATCCGCGGACAGTCTAACGGCGCGGCTCACCAAACCCGCGAGGAGCCGGACCGGACCCGCGCAAGCGGCCGCGACACGCGGTAGACTCCCGACCGTTGCTCCTCCTCCTCGCCTTCGTTGCTTGCGTCGCGGAAACGCCCGCTGAGGCGTTGCCGGACGCGACGGTGGTCGTCCCCCTGTCCTCCGAGGCCGACGGCGCCGCCGCCGACACCGTGCCCGTCGGGTCCGAGGCGGCGGGCGCCTGCCCCGAGGACATCTACGTGGCCCAGACCGGCTACACGACCGACGCGCCGGTGCTCGCCGATCCGCACGCCGACGTGCTTGGCGCGGAGCCGCTGCCGCGTCAGGTCCACCTCGGCTGGACGAACGAGCCCTCGACCTCGATGACGCTGATCTGGCGCACCGACTTCGATACCCTCGCGAGCCAGGTGCAGATCGGGTCGGACGCGGGGCACCTCTTCACGCTCGCGGGCGCGAGCTTCGGCCTCGGCGCGGACACGGCGGACGGGCGCGTGCACGAGGCGCGCGTGTGCGGGCTGACCCCCGGCACCACCTGGAGCTACCGGGTGGGCGGCGAGGGGGCGTGGTCGGAGAGCCACACGTTCACGACGGCGCCGCCGCCGGGGAGCACGGAGCCCTTCGTGTTCGGCGTCGCGGGCGACTCGCGCGGGGGCGCCACCGTGTGGGCGTCGATCCTCGCCGGGATGGCCTCGCACGGGGTCGAGCTCCGGCTCTTCACCGGGGACGCGGTGGTGCAGGGTTCGCGCGTGAACGAGTGGGACGACTGGTACGACGCCGGTGTCGGCTACTTCGAGAGCGTCCCGACGATGACGACGAACGGCAACCACGAGGGGTTGGCCCAACCCTACTTCGCGCTCTCGCCGCTGCCGGGGAACGAGCAGTGGTACAGCTTCGACTACGGGAACGTCCACTTCGCCACATGGAACGACACCGTGGCGACCTCCGCCGACTGGCAGGAGCAGGCGGACTGGCTCGCGGCGGATCTCGCGGCGAGCACGCGCCCGTGGAAGGTCGTGTTCCACCACAAGGCCGCGTACTCGAGCTGCCGGCCGAACGGGGAGGACGCGAACGTCCGGAATTACTTCGTGCCCGTCTCCGAGGCCGGCGGCGTCCAGCTCGACCTCGCGGGGCACAACCACAACTACGAGCGCACGGTGCCGCTCGCGGGTGGGCTCGAGGTGCCGCAGGTCGACGGCGTCACCTACGTCGTGACCGCAGGCGCGGGCGCGCCGCTGTACGACAACAACCAGGGCTACAGCTACACGCACGTCGCGGTCGAGGCGCAGCACTACATGGTGGGCGTGGTCGACGACGACCGCATCACGATGACCGCCTACGATCTCGCCGGGAACGTACTCGACGTGTTCACGCTCGTTCCCTGATCGGGGTCGGGAACGAGGCGTGCGTGGGGATCGTGGCCCTCGCCGGGCTGAGGGGCGTGGGGGAGGTGATCCACACCGGGGCCCTTGCGCGCCCGGACCCCGACGGGGTACCCCATGCCCCCTCCCGCGAGCCCGTTCCCACGGCGCTCCCCCGCCCCGCGCATCCGCCCTCCCTCCCCGGATCACATGTCCAAGACGACCATCCCGGCGCGCATCGCCGCGTCCATCGGCGCTCAGTCCTCCCAGGTCAATTCCGCGATCGAGCTGCTCGACGGCGGGGCCACCGTGCCCTTCATCGCGCGCTACCGCAAGGAGGTCACCGGCGGGCTGGACGACATCCAGCTCCGCGCGCTGGACACGCTCCTGACGGAGCTCCGGGAGCTCGAATCGCGTCGCGAGGCGATCCTGAAGAGCGTGGCCGATCAGGGCGCGCTGACCGACGAGCTGAAGGCCGAGATCCTGGCGGCGGAGACGCGCGAGCGCCTTGAGGACCTCTACCTGCCCTACCGGCCGAAGTACCGGAGCCGCGGGGAGATCGCGCGGGAGAAAGGCCTCGGGCCCCTCGCCGAGGAGCTGCTCGCGCACCCCGAGCGCGCCCCGGAGATCGCGGCCGCGGCCTACGTGAAGACCGGCAACGAGGACCCGGCGAACGACGTCCCCACGCCGGAGGAGGCCCTCGCCGGCGCCCGCGACATCCTCACCGAGCGGATGGCGGAGGACGCCGAGCTGGTCGGGCAGATCCGCGACCACGCGCGGCAGGTCGGCGTGCTCAAGGTGCGCGTGGTCGAGGGCAAGGAGGCCGAGGGCGCGCGCTTCCGCGACTGGTTCGCGTGGGAGGAGCCCGTGTCCCGCGTGCCGAGCCACCGCGCACTCGCATTCCTGCGCGGCCGCAACGAGGGCGTGCTCCGCATCGAGCTCGCCGTGGACGCCGAGGACGTGTCGCCGCTCCGCCCCTCCGAGCGCATGGTCGCCGCGCGCTTCGGCATCGTGGAGAAGGGCCGCCCGGGCGACGTGTGGCTCGTCGAGACCGCCCGGCAGGCCGGCCGGTGGCGCATCGGCTTCCACGTCGAGCTGAACCTCGTCGAGGAGCTGCGCAAGCGCGCCGAGGCCGAGGCCATCGACGTGTTCGCGCAGAACATGCGCGATCTGCTGCTCGCCGCGCCCGCCGGGCCCCGCCCCACGCTCGGGCTCGACCCGGGCCTGCGCACCGGCGTGAAGGTCGCCGTGGTCGACGTGACCGGCAAGGTCGTCGCGACCGACACCATCTACCCGCATGTGCCGCGCAACGACTGGGAGGGCTCCCTGCGCACGCTCGAGGCCCTCGTGCGGCGCCACGCCATCGAGATCGTCGCGATCGGCAACGGCACGGCCTCCCGCGAGACCGACAAGCTCGCGGCGGACCTGATCAAGCGCTGCCCGGACCTCGAACGCGTGACCGTCAGCGAGGCCGGCGCGTCGGTGTATTCGGCCTCCGAGCTTGCTTCCCAGGAGCTCCCGGACCTCGACGTGTCGATCCGCGGCGCCGTCTCCATCGCCCGCCGCCTCCAGGACCCCCTCGCGGAGCTCGTGAAGATCGACCCGAAGTCGGTCGGCGTGGGCCAGTACCAGCACGACGTCGACGCGTGGCAGCTCGGGAAGGCGCTCGACGGCACGGTCGAGGACTGCGTGAACGCCGTCGGCGTCGACCTCAACACGGCATCGCCCGCGCTCCTCCGCCGCGTCGCCGGCCTCGACCCGTGGATCGCCGAGCAGATCGTGAGCTGGCGCGACCAGCACGGCGCCTACCCGAGCCGCGCTGCGCTGCACGGCGTCGCCGGGATGACCGAGCGCACCTTCGAGCAGTGCGCGGGCTTCCTCCGCATCCGCGGCGGCGAGGACCCGCTGGACGCGTCCGCAGTGCACCCCGAGGCCTACCCGGTCGTCCACCGCATCCTCCAGAAGACCGGCAAGAACCTGCCGAGCCTCATGGGTGACGCCACGGTGCTCAACGCCCTCCGCCCCTCCGACTTCACGGACGCGCGCTTCGGCGTCCCGACGGTCAAGGACATCCTCTCCGAGCTCGGAAAGCCCGGCCGGGACCCGCGCCCGTCCTTCGTGACGGCGAAGTTCGCCGACGGCGTCGAGACCATGGGGGACCTCCACCCCGGCATGGAGCTCGAGGGCACGGTCACGAACGTCACGCAGTTCGGCGCCTTCGTGGACATCGGCGTCCACCAGGACGGCCTCGTGCACGTCTCGCAGCTCGCGGACCGCTTCGTGAAGGACCCCCGCGAGATCGTGCGCACGGGCCAGACCGTGAAGGTTCGCGTGGTCGAGGTGGATCACGCGCGCAAGCGGATCGCGCTCACGATGCGGACGGACGCCGGCGCGGCGACGGCGGGCGGGGGTGGGGCG
>CAJBVW010000234.1 GCA_903959175.1 uncultured Pseudomonadota bacterium | reverse complement strand
GTTGCGCTCAGCGAGCGCGGTCGGGCCGCCCACCACCATGGCGTCGACGTCGTGCTGCGCGATCGCGCGGAGCCCGGCCTGGGCGCCCACGGCCGGGATGGCCTGCCACCCCTCGGCCCGGAGCGCCTCGGTGACGTGGCGAGTGACGACGGGGTGGCTGCCGACGACGAGGATGGTGGCCATGGCTGAGCTCAGGGGGCCGAAGCGATAACGCGGGCCGCCCCGCGGGGACCGGAGCGGGGAGACAGAACCCAACGGCGGCCTCCGCTTTGGCGTAGACTGCCCGCACCGGAGCGTCCATGCGCGTGCTTCCCTTCCTCCTCGCCCTCGGCTGCGTCGAGTACGGCGTGACCGGCGGCGAGAAGCCCGTCGACCCTGCGCCGGACGACGCGACCGCGCCGCTCATCCGCGTGGAGCCCCTCGCGATCGACTTCGGCGCGCTCCCCATCGGCGGCACCTCCGACGCCGCGCTCGTCACCGTCACCAACGACGGCGACGCTCCCCTCGGCCTCGATCCCCTCACCCTCGTGGCCGCGGACGCGCCCTACACGCTCACGTCCCTCGGGAGCACCCTGCTCGCGCCGGGCGAGAGCACCGACTTCTCTGTGACCTTCCGGCCCGACCTTCCCGGCGGCGCGCTCGCGGACGTGCTCGTGCGCAGCACCGACCCGGAGACCCCCGAGGTCGCCGTGGCGCTCGCGGGCGAGGGGCGCGCGGGCGACCTGACGGTCGAGCCGATGCTCCACGACTTCGGGACGCTCGAGTACGGCGCCACCGACGCGGTCGGCGTCACCCTCCGCAACGACGGCGACGCCGACGTCACCGTGTCCGCGCTGACCTACACCACGAGCGGCGGCGAGCTCACCTTCGACGCGCGCGCGGGCGACAACGGGGCGCTGCCGTGGGTGCTCGCGCCCGGGGCCTCGAAGGAGGTCCGCGTCGACTACGCGCCGACCGACGACGTGGCCGACGAGGGCTATGTGACCGTGCTCTCGAACGATCCGGACGAGCCGACGATCTACGCCAACCAGATCGGCAACGCGCGCCTCTGGGAGGGCTTCTCGACCGGCTGGTACATCGTGGACGACAGCACCAACTACGAGACCACCTCGAACGCCGCGCGCGTGGTCGAGGCCCACGGCGACCTCGACGGCTACTGGTACGAGCCCTCGGGCGCCCACGGGATGATCGGCAGCGCCGACGTCGCCGGGGACTTCGCCGTGCTGCGCGACTACATCATCGCCCGCGCCGGCGCGCCCACGCCGGTGACCGGCCCGCTGAGCTTCTACACGTCGAGCTCGGTGCCGGCGCTGACCTACGCGTCCTACAGCTACGTGCTCTGCGACTTCTGGCTCGACTCCGCGGACGACCCGGCGCTCTACGAGATCACCACCGGGGTCGTGGACGACGGCATCCTCGTCGTCGTCAACGGCGAGATCCTCGGCAGCGCCACCCTCGGCAGCGGCGGGAGCTGGCCGCTCACGAACGCGGTCCCGGGGGCGGTCAACTCCCTCGTCGTCATCCTCATGGACAACGCGCAGGTGGACAAGTACCTCCAGGACCTCGCGTTCTACCGCGACGGCGTGATGGTCACGGGGTCGTAGCGGCGGCGAGCGCGATGGCGCGGGCGCGGATGGGCTCGACCAGGGCGTAGAGGTGCGCACCGGGGCAGAGGGTGGCGGCGAGGTCGCGGTGGGCGGCGAGCGTCGTGAGCGGGAGGCCGCGCGCGCGGGAGAGGGCCGCGAGGACGCGGGCGATCCCCTCGACCTGGGCGGCCGGCGGCACGGTCGTCTCGAAGTTGCCGAGGGCGCACACGAGGAAGTACCCAGCCGGGTCGTAGGTGGTGGCGGTGTCCCCGGCGAGGGCGGGATCGCGGCCCTCCCAGGCGGCGCCGTCGGCGTCCACGAAGACGTGGTAGGCGAGGTCGATCCAGCCATTGCCGTGCTGGTGAAAGGCCTGGATGCCGCGGAGGGTGGACGGGGCCTGGGCCGAGCCCACGAGGTTCCCGGCGGTGTGGTGGAGGCCGAAGCGCACCGCCGTGTGCGGGCGGCCGCCCGGGAGCGCGGGGGCAGCCCTCCACGCGGCGCGCGGGTGGATGCCGGGGACCGCGTGGGGGGCGGGGGCCTCGGCGCGCGCGGGCGCGGAGAGGGCGAGGGCGCCGGTGGCGAGCGCCGCGACGACGACCCCGCGGCGGCTCATCCCGACCCGCGGGTTCAGCACGGGCAGTCGCAGTAGTCGGTGCTCAGCGAGGAGATCGCGGCCCCGTCGGCGCCGCTGACCGAGAGCTGGGTCGGGAACTGCTCGGTGACGACCTCATGCTTTCCGTCGCCGCGCACGTCGACCACGCCGACCGCCTGCCCGGACGGGGTGGAGACGAAGGCGCCGAGGGGCGCGCCGAGGGTGTCGCCGTCGAGGCGGAAGACGGCCGACCACGCGAGCTCCTCGCCGCCGCAGACGCCCTCGCCGACGGCGCGGGTGCCCTCGACGAGCGCGACGGTGTCGGCGGGGCCCTTCCAGACGCGCACGGTGACGGCGCGGGTGGCGGTCTCGCCGGGGAACCCGTCGGCGTCGAGCTCCCAGTCGGTGTCGTGCGTGAGGGCGGCGCGGGCGGCCTCGACCTGCGCGGGGGAGCCGTCCCCGGCCGGGGCGTAGGCGCCGACCGTGCCGCTGCCGCCGACCGCGACCCATGAGCCCTCGGCCACGGGGCCGTCGCACGCGAGCGCGCCGAAGAGCCGGGCCTCGCCGCACGCGGGCGCCTCAAGCGGGCCGTCCTGGAGGCGGCCGAAGTGGGGGACGCCGAGGGTGAGCGCGTCGAAGCCGCTGACGGTGCAGGTGCGGGCGGTCCCGGTCACGGCGTCGACCACGCGGTAGGACGCGCCCTTGGCGACGGTGCCGACGGTGTCGAGCGTGACCGGCTGGCGCCACGCGTCGAACTGCGGGGTGAGGGAGACGGGGGCCGGCGCGCCGCGGACGGCGTTGGCGACGACGGCCTCGGGGGCGTCGAGCGGGAGCCAGAGCTGACCGGCGACGTCCGCGAGGGCGGTGGCAGAGCCGTCGCCGCCGGTGGGCGCGCCAGCGCAGAAGGTGTCGATGGCCGCGGAGGGCCCGACGTAGGACCCGGCGTTCTTGACGTAGTTGTCGAAGCCGCCGGCCTTCAGACGCTTGGAGAGGGCGAGGGCGGCCGCCTTGTCGCCCGTCGCCTGCGCGACCGTGATCGCGTAGCAGGGCATCAGGTTCTTGAAGCGGCCCGAGTTGAGCTGGCGCACCTCGACCGGGATGTCGGTCTGGCCCCGGAGCGCCGCCGCGGAGGCGACGGGGGTGGCGGGGTCACGCTCGGAGGCGAGGATGACGAGCCACTTGTCGGCGAGCGCCGCGTCCTCTGGCGAGGAGAGGGCGGCGAGGGCGGCCGGGTTGGCGGCGCGCCGCGGGGCGGCCGATGGGGCCGGGGCCGCGGCTGGGCGGGCGGCCGAAGGGGGGGCCGCGGGCGCGGTCAGCTCGGCGCCTCCGCCGCAGGCCAAGCCGAGGGCGAGGGCGAGGACGGAGAAGACGCGCATCGGGGGCTCCGCCGCCGCGAACGGAGCGGCGTCGCCGACGGTGCGGAAGACTACCACATCGCCCGATCCCGGCGCCCCATTTAGCGGTATCCTGCCGGGATGCTGCTCCTCCTCGCGCTCGCCTGCACCGGAACCGACGACAAGCCCGACACCGACACCGACGCCGCGCGGGAGGACACCGGCGAGACGGGTGACACCGCCATCGAGGAGGAGGACGGCTGCGCGCTCCGCGGGCTCACCCGCCGCGCCTGGGACGGCTCGGGCACGGACGGCGAGTTCGACACCGTCGCCCCCGACTTCACCCTCAACCTGATCGGCGGCGGCACCTTCGTCTGGAGCGAGGCCTTCACCGGCTGCGACTCGGTCGTCTCGGTGACCTACGACCCCGCCAGCGACTACCCGAACCTGACGCGCGCCGGCGAGATCCGGACGTGGCTCGAGACCTCGCCGCAGACCACCCACTACCTGCTCTGGATCGACACGCGGGACGACGACGCGCGCGTCTCGGACCTGACGGACCTCAAGGCCGTCGTCGACGAAGGGATCTCCCGCATCCAGGACGAGGCCGCGCGCGCCTTCTGGACCGAGCACGTCCACTTCGTCACCGACCAACCTAGCAGGCCGGCGGACGCCTCCTGGATCGGGGACCTCAACCGCGCCTACCGGACGAACTCCCTCGTCAACTGGGGCATTGACCGCTTCGGCTACGTGCGCGAGCTCGGCTCGCTCGAAGATCCGAACACCGGCTGGGAAGAGTCTCCCCCGAGCTTCCTCGTCTACGAGACGGAGTGGTTCGACTACAAGTCCGACCTCCAGGATCGCCTGGACGCCGACGGCGCGACCGTCCTGCGCGCGTTCGAGGCCACGGACTCCCGCGTGGTCTCGCTCGAGTTCCCGGACGCCGCCACGATGGCGACGTTCGACACGCTCGAGCTCGACATGGAGTTCATCTGCAACGGCCACCCGGACTCCTCCGGGTGCGGCGAGTGGGACTACCTCGCCTACGCCTACCTCTGCGACAACGACGACCCCGCCACGACCGACGTGGACGAGTCGGGCACCTGCACCGAGATCGGCCGGTTCATCACCGCCTACGCGCGCCCCGGCCGCTGGGTGGTCGACGCCACGCCCTTCCTCGCGATGCTCCAGGACGGCGGCACGCACGTGATCCGCGTGAACAGCGCCAACGCGCCGTTCATCACGCTCGACCTCCGCCTCTCCAACCAGGGCAAGGGCGCGCGCCCGGTCGGACTCGAATACCTCTGGAGCGGCGGCACCTGGGACTCGAACTACAACGACCTGCACCCGCCGGTCACCTTCACGCCCCCCGCCGGCGCCTCCGCCGTCGGCATCTGGACGCTCATCAGCGGGCACGGCTTCGGCAGCGACCGCGAGAATTGCGCGGAGTTCTGCAACCACCAGCACGAGTTCACCGTGAACGACACGCTGACCGTGATGCAGGAGTTCACGATGGCGGGCAGCTCCTACGGCTGCGCCGAGCAGGTCGGCACCGGCACGGTGTCGGGCCAGTACGGCACCTGGGTGCTCGGCCGCGGCGGCTGGTGCCCGGGCCGGCAGGTCGACCCCTGGTCGGCCGACCTCACCTCCGCGGTGGACTTCGCGGGCGAGAACACCATCGCGTACCGCGGCCTCTTCGAGGGCGAGACGTACGTGCCGGTGCCGGTCGACAACACGAGCGGCGGCTTCGGCGGCCGGGCGGACGTCGCGACCTGGCTCGTGTTCTACGAGTAGGGCACCACCCGGTACGCCGGCCACTTCACGTACTTCGGGCGCGTGTCGAGGCGGACGTGCAGCCACGAGACGCCGAGGCCCGCGGTGCTGACCCACACCGTGCGGCCGCGCGTGAGCAGCCAGGTCTCGACGGCGCCGCCGACCGTCTGCCAGAGGGCATGGGCCTGGGCACGGGGCGCGGCACGCAGGAACGCGGCGAGGTGGGGGTAGCCGCGCGGATCCTCGCTCGGGGCGGGCACGACGAGCGTGGCGTCCCCGCCGAGGTTGCGGAAGGCGCGCACGACCGGGGCGCGGGCGCCGACGAGGGGGACGGCGAAGGGCGAGACGTCCGCGCGCGCGTCCGCCAGCGCGGGGGCGTCGAGGATGACGCTCTCGAAGGGCGCGTCGGCGTCGGCGGGCGCGACCGGGCGGGCCTCCCAGCAGAGCGCGGCGAAGGGGGCCTCGAGGAGCGCGCCGGTGAGCGCGTCGCGGAGGGCGGCGTCGCTCTGGAGGCCGCGGTGGACGGCGCTCCACGAGAGCGGCGCGCCGGCGTCGAGGAAGCGGAGCACGCGGGACCGGGCGTCGAGGACGGTGACGTGGGCGGTGACCATGTGCTGGCGTACCACACGATCCGGCCGTGGGCCGGGGCCCCGATCCACGCCGCGCGAGGGGACCGGAAGGCGGCCGCCGCAGAGCGTGACCGGCGTTCGTGGACCGAGCCCGCGAAGCGCCGGCTGAGGCGCGGCTGCGCGGCTGACGAGGGAACAGGTTGCACCCTGTGACCGAGGAAGACGTGCGGCCGCGCCCAGCCGGGGCGAGCGGGCGACGGGAACGAACGACGGTCACGCTCCGGGGGCGGCCGGTCCCGCCCGCCGCGGGCGGACCGAGGCCGGAGGCCGAGCCTGCAGGGGCCCGACCGGGCGTCCGCGCCCGGACGCGCCCACACCCGCCGCCGGCCCGACTCCCCCCACCCGTGCACCCCCGTGGAATAGCCCTCTCCGCCGCGCGTTCATGCCGCGATGATGCCCATACCGTCGACATCGTGGAGGGAGCGCGAGCCCATGCATGTACGGTCGCGCTCGCGACTCGTGGGGGCGCTGGCGCTGCTCACGGGCTGCGCGGACCCGGTGCACGATCGGGAGGGAGACGCGCTCGTGGTGGCGCAGGAGACGCAGGCGGCGTGGACGCGGAACTTCAACCCGTTCCTGCCGAACGGGGCGGCGCGCTGGCCGACGCGCGGGGGCATCTACGAGCCGCTGCTGGTCTACAACCGGGTGGCCGGGGAGTGGACGCCGTGGCTGGCGGACGCGTGGGCGTGGGAGGAGGAGGGGCGCGCGCTGCGCTTCCACCTGCGGAGCGGCGTGACGTGGTCGGACGGCGAGGCGTTCACGGCGGAGGACGTGGCCTATACGTTCACGCTGCTGGCGGAGCACCCCGAGCTGGACGGGCTGGGCGTGTGGCGGTGGGTGGAGGCGGTGGAGGCGCAGGGCGACGAGGTGGTGTTCGGGCTGTCGCGGCCCTTCGCGCCTGGGCTCGAGGACCTCGCGGAGCAGCCGATCGTGCCGCGGCACGTGTGGGTGGAGATCGCGGATCCCCTGGCGTGGAACAACCCCGATCCCGTCGCGACCGGGCCGTACACGGAGGTGGTCACCTTCACGTCGCAGGTGTGGGAGCTCGGCCGGAACCCGCGCTACTGGCAGCCGGGGAAGCCCGCGGTGGCGAAGCTGCGCTTCCCCGCCTTCGCCGGGAACGACGCGGCGAACCTCGCGCTGGTGAACGGCGAGGTCGACTGGGCCGGGAACTTCGTACCCGCGGTCGGCCGCACCTTCGTGGACCGGGACCGCGCGCACCATGTGGCGTGGTCGCCGCCGGTCGAAGCGACCGTCTACCTCTACGCGAACACGACGGTCGCACCCTTCTCCGACCGGCGCGTGCGCGAGGCGCTCTCCCTCGCGATCGACCGGGAGACGCTCGTGACCGTCGCGATGGACGGCCTGACCCACCCCGCGGACGCCACCGGCCTCTCCGACGCGCTCGCCGGCTTCCGGGACCCCGGCGTGCGGGCCCCGTGGACGGACCACGACCCCGCCGCCGCCGCGCGGATCCTCGAGGCCGCGGGCCTCCCGCTCGTGGAGGGCGCGCGCACCGAACCCGTCGACCTGCTCGTCGTGGCCGGGTGGTCCGACTGGATCCGGGCCGCGCAGCTCGTGGCGCGGGACCTCGGCGCGGTGGGCGTGCCGGTGCGCGTGCGGCCGGTCGACTTCGGCGGGTGGCTGGACCGGGTGCAGCGCGGGGACTTCGCGCTCACGATCGGGTGGTCGTCGCAAGGGAGCACGCCGTACGCCGGCTACCGCGACCTGATGGGGAGCGGCACCGTGCGGCCGGTCGGCGAGGCCTCGGGCGGGAACTGGCACCGCTACGGCTCCCCCGCCGCAGACGCGCTCCTCGCCCGCATCGAGGCCACCGCCGACCCTGACGCGCAGGCCCCCCTCTACGATCAGCTCCAGGCCGTGTTCGCCGCGGAGCTGCCCGCCATCCCGCTGTTCCCCGCCCCGGCCTGGGGCGTCGCGAACACGCGCCTGTTCACCGGCTTCCCCTCCCCCGACGACCCCTGGGTGACCCTCTCCCCGAACCGCCCGCCGGAGCCGCTGCTGCTGCTCACGGCCCTGGAGCCGCGATGAGCGCCCTCGCCTGGCTCGCCCGCCGCCTCGGCCTGTACGCCGTCGCCGCCTGGGCCGCGCTCACCCTCGGCTTCGCGCTGCCGCGGATGGTGCCCGGCGACCCCGCCGCCGCCCTGCTCGCGCGCCTCCAGGGCAAGGCCGGCCCCGAGGCCATCGCCGCCCTGCGCGCCGCGCTCGGGGTGAGCGACGCGCCGCTCGTCGAGCAGTACGGCGCGTACCTCCTTGCGCTCACCCGGGGGGACCTCGGCGTGTCGGTGTCGCGCTTCCCGACGCCGGTGGCCGAGCTCATCGGCGGGGCGCTCGGCTGGACGCTCCTGCTCGCCGGCGTGTCGGTGGCGATCAGCTTCGTGCTGGGCAGCGCCCTCGGCCTCGCGGCGGCGTGGCGAGGCGGGGTCCTCGACACCGTGGTCGGCCCCGCGCTCACCCTCCTCGGGGCCTTCCCCTACTTCTGGTTGGCGATGGGCGCGCTCCACGTCTTCGGCTTCGGCCTCGGGTGGTTCCCGCTCCGGCACGCCTGGGACACCTCGGTGGCGCCGGCCCCGACCCTGGAGTTCGGCTGGGGCGTCGTGCGGCACGCCGCGCTCCCCGCGCTCACCCTCGTCGGCGCGAGCGTGGGCGGGTGGATGCTCGGGATGCGGACCTCGGCGCGGTCGATCCTCGCGACCGACCAGGTGCTCCTCGCCCGGGCCCGCGGGCTCCCCACCGCGCGCGTCGTGAGCGCCTACGTGCTGCGGAACGCCGTGCTCCCCCACCTCACCGGCTTCGGCATGGCGCTCGGATTCGTCGTGAGCGGTGCGCTGCTCACCGAGGTCGTCTTCTCCTACCCGGGCGAGGGCTGGCTGCTGGTGCAGGCCGTCCGCGCCCAGGACTACCCGCTGCTCCAGGGGCTCGTGCTCGCCATCACCCTCGCCGTCCTCGCCGCCAACGCGCTCGTGGACGTACTGACCCTCCTCGTCGACCCCCGCACGAGGGCCGCGTGACGTTCCACGTGGAACGCCCGCGCTGGCCCCGCGACCCGCGCGCCCGCCTCGGCCTCGCCCTCCTCGGGAGCATCGTGCTGCTCGCGACGTTCGGCCCCCTCTTCACCGGGGACCCGACGGCGCCGGTCGCCCCGCCGCTCGCGCCGCCGTCGTGGGCGCACCTGCTCGGCACCACGGGGCAGGGCCAGGACGTGCTCGCGCAGACCCTCGCCGGGGCGCGGGTGACGCTCGGGGTCGGCTTCGTCGCCGGGCTCGGCGCGGTGCTGCTCGGCGCCACCGTGGGCGCGGTCGCCGGGTACGCCGGGGGCTGGGTGGACGACGCCCTCTCGCTGCTGACCAACGTGACCCTGGTGCTGCCGGGGCTGCCGCTCGCGGTGCTCCTCGCGGCGTGGCTGCCGCCGGGGCCGGTGAGCCTCGTGGCGGTGCTCGTGTCGACGGGGTGGGCGTGGAACGCGCGGGTGGTCCGCGCGGAGGTGCTCCAGCTCCGGCGGCGCGACTGGGTGGCGGCGGCGCGGCTCGCCGGCGAGCCCCCGCTGCGCGTCGTGCTCGTCGAGATCCTGCCCAACCTGCGCCCGCTGTTGGCGGCGGCGCTCGTGGGGGCGACCATCTACAACCTCGGCGCGCAGGTCGGGCTCGAGTTCCTCGGCCTCGGCGACCCCGGCGCGGTGACGTGGGGGACCAACCTCTACTGGGCGGCCAACGACGGCGCGCTCCTGACGCGCTCGTGGTGGACCTTCGTGCCGACCGGCGCCGGGGTCGCCGCCGTGGGCCTCGCGCTCGCGCTCCTCCAGGCGGGCCTCACCGCGGACGCCGGCAGCGGCGCCCCCGTCGACACCCCCGTCGCCCGCCCGGCCCCGCGCCGCCTGCCCGCCCGCGACGGCCGCTCCCAGGAGACCGCGTGACCGCCCCCCGCGTCGGCTCCGTGCTCTCGGTGCGCGACCTCGAGGTGCGCTACCGCGGGCCCGACGGCGACGTGTGCGCGGTGGACGGCGTGTCCTTCGACGTGCGGCCCGGCGAGGTCCTCGGGCTGGCGGGCGAGTCGGGGAGCGGGAAGTCGACGCTCGCGCACGCCGCGCTCCGCCTCCTCCGGCCGCCCGCGGTCATCACCCGCGGCGAGGTGTGGATCGACGGCGAGGACGTGCTCGCGCTCGGGCCCGGCGGCCTCGCGCGGCTGCGGTGGCGCACGGCGTCGATCGTGCTGCAGAACGCGTTGGACGCGCTGAACCCGGTGCTGACCGTCCACGAGCAGCTCGCCGACACGCTCCGCGCGCACGCGCCCTTCCCGAACGCGCGCGCGGCGCGGCTGCGCGCGGAGGAGCTCCTCGCGCTCGTCGGCCTCGGCGAGGACACGCTCGACCGGTGGCCGCACCAGCTCTCCGGCGGGCAGCGGCAGCGCGTGAACATCGCGCTCGCGCTCGCCCTGCGCCCGAAGCTCGTGGTGATGGACGAGCCCACCACCGCGCTCGACGTGGTGGTGCAGCGGGAGCTCCTCCAGCGCGTCCTCCAGCTCCGCGACGCCCTCGGCTTCGCCGTGCTGTTCATCACCCACGACCTGCCGCTGCTCTTCGATCTGGCCGACCGCGTCGGCGTCCTCTACGCGGGGCGCCTCGCCGAGCTCGGCCCCGCCGCGGCCATGCGCGAGAACCCCGCGCACCCCTACACGCGTGGCCTGCTCCGCGCGATGCCGCCCCTGACCGGCCCGCGCCGCCCCCTCGCCGGCATCCCCGGCGCCCCGCCCGACCCCGCGCACCCTCTCCCCGGCTGCCGCTTCGCCCCGCGCTGCGCGGTCGCCGCCGCCCGCTGCCGCACGGAGGTCCCCTTCGCGCACGCCGTCGGCCCCGGGTGGCGCGCCGCCTGCCACGCCGCCCCCGGCCTCCCCGCCACGAGGTCCCCGTGACGCCGCTCCTCGAAGCCCGCGCCCTCTCCCGCACCTTCCCCCTCGGGTTCGGCGCCGGCCGCTCCTTCCGCGCCCTCCACGACGTGTCCTTCACCGTCGCGCGGGGCGAGAGCGTGGCCCTCGTGGGGGAGTCGGGGTGCGGCAAGAGCACGCTCGCGCGGCTCCTCGTGCGGCTCGACGCGCCCTCCGCCGGCACGCTCCTCCTCGACGGGCGCGACGTCCGCGCGGGCGACGGCGGCTTCTTCGCGCCCGGCCCTTCGAAGGCGTTCCGGCGCCGCGTCCAGATGGTGTTCCAGGATCCCTTCGGCTCGCTCAACCCCGCGCACACGATCGGGCACCACCTGGAGCGCCCGCTCCGCCTGCACCACCCGGGCGTCGACACCGAGGCGCGGGTGCGCGATCTGCTCGACGCCGTCGGCCTCCCCGGGCACCTCGCCGGCACGCGCGCCGCGAACCTCTCGGGCGGGCAGCGGCAGCGCGTCGCCATCGCGCGGGCGCTCGCGGTGGAGCCCGACCTCCTCGTCGCGGACGAGCCCACCTCGATGCTCGACGTGTCCCTCCGCGCCGGCGTGCTGGAGCTGCTCGCGCGGGAGCGGGCCGAGCGCGGGCTCGCGCTCCTCTTCATCACCCACGACCTCGGCGCGGCGCGCGCGGCCGCCGACCGGCTGATCGTGCTCTACGCGGGCACGGTCGTGGAGTCCGGCCCCACGGAGGACGTGCTCGCCCGGCCCCTCCACCCCTACACGCGCCTGCTCGTCGCCGCCGCCCGCCCCGGTGACCTCCGCGCGCCCCTCCCCGCGCGCTCGGGCACGACCTCCCCCGTCGACGCGGGCTGCCCCTTCGCCCCGCGCTGCCCCCTCGCCGACGACCGCTGCCGTGCCTCCCTTCCCCTCCTGCACGCCGCCAGCGGGGCCCGCGCCGCGCGGTGCCACCTCGTGGAGCCCATGTGAAGTACCCCTTCCCCGCCGACTTCGTGTGGGGCGCCGCCACCTCCTCGTACCAGATCGAGGGCGCCGTCACCGCGGACGGCCGCGGGCCCTCCATCTGGGACACCTTCGCCGCCACCCCCGGCGCCGTGCGGGACGGCACCACCGGCGCCGAGGCGTGCGACCACTACCGCCGCTACGCCGTGGACGTGGCGCTGATGCGCGAGCTCGGGCTCGGCGCGTACCGCTTCTCGATCGCGTGGCCGCGCGTCGTGCCGGGGGGCACCGGGCGCGTGGAGACGCGGGGCCTCGACTTCTACGATCGGCTCGTGGACGCGCTCCTCGCGGCGGGGGTGACCCCGTGGGCGACGCTCTACCACTGGGACCTGCCGCAGCCCCTCGAGGACCGCGGCGGCTGGCCGGTACGCGGCACCGCGGAGGCCTTCGTGCCCTACGTCGAGGCCGTCACCCGGCGGCTCGGCGACCGCGTGAAGCACTGGATCACCCACAACGAGCCCTGGTGCGCGAGCACGCTCGGCTACCTCACCGGAGAGCACGCCCCCGGGCGGAAAGAGCCCGCCGCGGCCCTCGCGGCCGCCCACCACCTCCTCCTCTCGCACGGGCTCGCCGTGCCGGTCATCCGCGCGCACAGCCCCGGCGCGAAGGTCGGCATCACGCTGAACCTCACGCCCGCGACCCCCGCGTCCGCCTCCGAGGCCGACGCCGACGCCGCGCGCCGCTTCGACGGGACCTTCAACCGGTGGTTCCTCGACCCGATCTTCGGGCGCGGCTACCCGACCGACGTGGTGGCCGACCACGCCGCCGAGGGCGTCGACGCGCTCGCCGCCGTGCGCCCCGGCGACCTCGACGTCATCGCCGTCCCCGCCGATTTCCTCGGCGTGAACTACTACACGCGGCACGTCGCGCGCGGCCCCGAGGCCGGGAACCTGCCCCGCGTGGTGGAGGAGCCCGGGCCCGAGGGGCGCACCGACATCGGCTGGGAGGTGCACCCCGAGAGCCTGCGCGCGCTCCTCGTGCGGCTCGCGAGGGAGTACCCCGCCACCCCGCTCTTCCTCACCGAGAACGGCGCGGCCACGCACGACGGCCCGGGCGCGGACGGACGGATCGCGGACGTGCGGCGGGTCCGCTACCTCGAGGGGCACCTGATGGCGGTGGCGGAGGCGCGGGCGCAGGGCGTGCCCGTCCGCGGCTACTTCGCGTGGTCGCTGCTGGACAACTTCGAGTGGGCGTGGGGGTACGCACAGCGCTTCGGCCTGGTGTGGGTCGACTACGCGACGCAAACGCGGGTGCCGAAGGACAGCGCCCGGTGGTACGCCGCGGTCATCGCGCGGGGCGGCGTCGAGTAGGCTTCAGTCCCCGACGTCGCGGACGTCGGCCTCGCCGAAGAGGTCCGGCTGGGCCCGCCACCGCTCCGGGAGCCACGCCGTCCACTCGGGGGGCACGTGCGCGATGCGGTCGAGGGTGATGCGGAGGGCGTCGGCGTGCGTCGGCACGCGCGGGTAGATGCGGAGGTCCATGTGGGCCTGGACGGGCGTGCGGTCGGCCTTGCGCGTGTTGCAGCTCGCACAGGCGGCGACGGCGTTCTCCCAGCAGCTCACCTTCACCCAGCGTCGGGACCAGGGGAGGTACACGGTGCCGCCCTTTGCCTGGGCGCGGGGGATCACGTGGTCGAGGGTGAGGCCCTTGCGGTCGGGGCGGCCGTCGTGGAGGAGGGGGCGGAGCCCGCAGTAGGCGCAGGTCCACGCGTCGCGCGCCTGCACGTTCCGCGAGCTGAAGCGGACGCGCTCGCGGGACCGGGCGTAGCGCTTGAGGGCCACCACCGAGGGCCAGGGCAGGGCGAGCGACTCGCTCCGCACGAAGCGCCCCTCGTAGGCGGCCACGGTCACGGCCTTGCCGGCGAGCACGAGCTCGACCGCGCGCTCCCACCGCAACACCTTCATGGGGCCGTAGTCGGCGTTGAGCTGGAGGGCGAAGGGCGTCGACATACGAGCTCCCGCGGCGGCGGGCCTCGCGAGAGCCCCGCGTTCGCAGGATCATCGCCGGACCTACCCCCTCTCGTATACCCCTATGTCGGCCGTTTTCTTCCGCGGGGGACCGGAGCTAGATCGACATCCCCTCGATCGCCGCCAGCCCTGATGTCGCCGGCCGTGCGGGTGATCTCGCGCTCGACGGCGACGACGGCGCCCGCGTGCGCGGTGCCGAGGATCTCGAGGTAGCGGGTAAGCACTCCCGCGCGGGTGCCGACGGCGCGCCCCGCCCGGCGACGGTCGGAGGGAGTGCGCACCGCGCTACGTTGGCGCGATGGACCTGCTCGAAACC
>CAJBVW010000233.1 GCA_903959175.1 uncultured Pseudomonadota bacterium | reverse complement strand
GGGGGCGGCGGGGCCGGCGCGGGGACGGGCCGGGGCGTCTGCGGCTGCGCCGACTCGGCTGTCTCGTCGTCGAGGAGGATGTCGTCCTCCTCCTCGAGGAGGAGGTCCTCCTGCGGGCCCTCGTACAGCAGGACGTAGTCTCCGATCTGCACGCGGCCGCCGCTCTCCAGCGTGATGCCGGAGACGCGCGTGCCGTCCGCCGAGAGGATGCCGTTGTGGGAGCCGAGGTCGCGCACCTCGACCCTCCCCCCGACGACCTCGATGACCGCGTGCTTTCGGGAGACGCGCTTGCTCGGGAGGAAGACCTCGCACTCGGGGCCGCGGCCGGCGTGCTGGACGCCCTCGCGGAGGTCGAAGGGACCGGCGGGCGAGGGGCCACGCACGACGATCAGGCGCATGCGGGCTCCTGGCGAAGCTGGTCACCGGGCACGGTGCCGGTGCGGGCGATCGTCCCGGCGGGGAGCTCCAACGCCACGTTGGCGCCGAAGTAGGGGCGGGTCATCGACCACGGCCGGAGCGTGGGGACGACGGCCACGACCCGGCCGTCGGGCGAGGCGAAGACGACGTCGATGGGGAAGCGCATGAACCACATGTGGACGGAGTTGCAGGGCTCGAGCCAGAGCCCGTGGCCCTCGGCGAGGCCGTCGCGCCCGAGCAGGCCGACGAGGCGGTCCCGGAAGCCCACGGCGCGCTCGGCGCGCTCGGCCAGCACGACGCCGCGGGTCGCGTTCTCGACACGCACCTCAACCACCGAGGCCCCCGGTGGGAGGCGCCGCCGCGCCGCCGATGACGCCCGTGCCGAAGACGAAGTTCAGCACGATCGGCCCGAAGATCACGATGAACACCGCGGGCATGATGAAGAGGATGAGCGGGAAGAGGATCTTGGTGGCGGCGTAGGCGCCGGCGCGCTCAGCGGCCTGGAAGCGCTGGGTCCGGATGAGGTCCGACTGGGCGCGGAGGACCGGCCCGATCGAGGCGCCGAGGATGTCGGCCTGGATGAGGAGCGCGGAGAAGCTGCGCAGCTCGGGCATGTCCGTGCGGCGCGCGAGGTTGCGGAGCGCCTGCTGGCGGCTCGCGCCGACCTGGATCTCGCGGAGCATGAACGCGAGCTCGTCGACCAGGGGGCCGGAGCGCGCCTTCTCGCAGACCTTGTGGACGCCCGCGATGAAGTCGAGTCCGGCCTCGACGGAGAGCGTGAGGAGGTCCATCACGTAGGGGAGGCTACGGCGGATGTTCCCCTGCCGCTCCGAGACCTGTCCGTGCAGCCAGATGTCGGGGAAGAACGAGCCGAGTACGGCGACGAGGAGCTGCACGACGATCGGGGGCGAGGTGCCGATGATGACGTAGCAGAGGAGCGCGATGAAGAGGAACCAGTAGAGGAGGCCCATCGCCAGCTTGTAGGCGAGGAACTCGTCCGTGGTCAGGCGGCCGGTCATGCCGGCGGTCACGAAGGCGCGCTCGATGCGCTGACGGTACGCGAGCAGGCCCATGCCGCGCGTGACCGGCAGGAACAAGCTGTAGAAGGGCCGGAACGCGTCCACGAGGACGGCCTGGTCGGTGTTCTCCACGCCGCGCTCGCCGCCGAGGCGGCGCTCGAGCTCCCTCCGATCCGTGTCCGGGAAGATGGCCCGCATGACCACGAACACGGCTGCGCCGAAGACGGCGAGGATCACGAGGGAGAGGACCGGCAGCATGACGGGGGAGTCTACCAGCCGCCGATGTCGAGCACGCCACGAATGGTGTCGGCGTCCACCGTCTTCGCGGTGAAGAGCCCGAAGGAGAGGGCCCCCTGGTGCATCAACATCCCGATGCCGCGCTGGATGCGCACGCCGTGCGCGGCGCACGCGACGAGCTGGGGGGGCTCCGACATCCAGTAGTTCGCGTCCGTCCAGACGGCGCCGCGGGCGAGGGCGCGCACGTCGAGCGTGGCAACGGTCACGACGGCTTCTCCCGAGGTGCAGTTGACCACGAGGTCGGCGGCGGGGGCGTGCGCGGCGAAGCCGGCGGCGGTGAGCGGGCCGGCGGAGAAGCGCGTGCCCGGGAAGGTGGCGGCGAGGGCCTGGCATGCCCGCTCCGCGCGCGCCTCGGTGCGGTTGAGGAGGTGGACCCCGACGGCCCCGTGCGTCGCGAGCGCGGCGGCGACTGCCCGTCCGGTCCCGCCGGCGCCGAGCACGATCGCCCGCCGGCCCTGCGGCGCCACGCCCATCTCCTCGACGAGGGCGCGGACGTAGCCCTCGCCGTCCGTGTTGTGCCCCACGAGCGCGCCTTCTTCCCGCACCACGACGTTGACCGCCCCGGCGAGCCGCGCGCTCTCGGAGAGCGCGTCGAGGCCGGGGAGGACCCGCTCCGTGACGGGGCCGGGGAGGTTCACGCCGGAGAGGGCGAGGGTGCGGATGGCGTCGGCGACGGCGCCGGCGCGAGCGGGCGACACGTCGAACGCGACGTAGATGGCGTCGACGCGGGCGCGGCGGAAGAGCTCGTTGTGCATCGCGGGGGAGAGGCTGTGGCGCACCGGGTGCCCGAGCAGGCCGAAGACGCGCGTGCTGCCGGTGATCATCGGAGGATCTCCCTCGCCCTTTCCACGTCGCGGCCGATCTGCGCCACCAGCGCGGCGACGCCGTCGAAGCGCTGCTCGCCGCGGACGCGCGCCACGAGGTCTACCGCGAGGCGGTGGCCGTAGAGGTCTCCTGCGAAGTCGAGGAGGTGGACCTCGACGCGCAGCTCGGTGCCGGCGAAGGTCGGGCGCATGCCGATGTTCGCGACGCCGGCGTGCGCGGGGCCCTCGTCGTCCACGCGCACGCGCACGGCGTAGACCCCGTGCGCCGGGAGGAGCTCCACGTCGCTCACGATGTTCGCGGTGGGGAAGCCGATGGTGCGACCCCGCTGATCGCCGGAGACGACGGTGCCGCGCAGGAAGTGCGGGCGGCCGAGCAGGGCGGCGGCGTCTTCCACCGCGCCGCTCGCGACGAGGCGGCGGACCCGCGAGGACGAGACGGGCGCGCCGCTGGACTCCCAGGCCGCGACCTCGACGACGGGCACGCCGGGGAGCCACTCGCGGAGCGCCGCCACGTCGCCCTTGCGCATGTGTCCGAAGCGGAAGTCGTACCCGACGACCACGCCGCGGACGCGCAGGTGCTTGCCGAGGAGGTCCTCCGCGAACCAGCGCGCCGAGTTCTCCGCGAAGGCGCGCGTGAACGGCTCGATGACCACGGCGTCGACGCCCTCGTCTCCGAGCAGCCGCACGCGGTCCGCGAGGGTGAGGATCCGCGCCTGGTGCCGCTCGGGCGCGAGGACGGCGGTGGGGGCGGGGTCGAAGGTGAGGACGCACGACGGAGCGCACTGCTCGGCCGCGAGGGCGAAGAGCCGGCGGAGGACCGCGCGGTGCCCGTCGTGCACGCCGTCGAAATTCCCGATGGCGACGACCGCGCCGGGGCCAGCGTGTGGCCAGGTGGAAGCGCCGGCGTAGACGGTCGTCATGAGCGCGCCCGACTATCGGGGGGGGACGCCCGACGCTATGTCGGTTCGATCAGCGTGCGGCCCGGCGAGGCTTCGACCGGCCAGGTGAGCGAGGGCCGCGCGAAGTGGTAGCCGTGCAGCAGGTGGGCACCCGCGCGCACGAGCGTGTCGCGTTCGGCGCGCGTCTCGACGCCCTCCGCGTTGAGCACCGCGTTGGACGCGTTGGCGAAGGTGGTCAGCAGGTCCACGAGGCGCTGCTTCTGCGGCTTCGAGTCCACGTCGCGGACGATGCTCCTGTCGAGCTTGATGAAGGCGGGGCGGAGGTCTGCCAGGAGGTTGAGGCCGCCGTAGCCGTAGCCGTAGCCGCTGCCGAGGTCGTCCAGGGCGAAGCGGAACCCGCGGATCTCGAGGTGGGCGAGCGCGGATTCCCACTGCCCGAAGTCGCGCAGGCTCGCGCGCTCGGTGATCTCGAGGACGACGCGGTGCGCGTGGGGGAGGAGCGCGGCGAAGTGCGCGTCGAGCGCGGGCTCGTCGAGCGGGGCGGGGTGGAGGTTGACGAAGAGCAGCACGTCGGCCGGGAGGCGCTCGGCCCACCGCGCGCAGAGGGCGTGGACGCGCAGCCCGAGGTCGGGGATGCGGTTGGCGGGCTCCACCGCCGCGAGGATCGTCATGGGGGTGGCGAGTACGGGGTGGGTGCTGCGGAGGAGGCACTCGACCGCCGCGATGCGCGTCGGATCCTCGCGCCGCGCGTCCGTCCTCCGCCTCGGCCACGGTGTGCCCCAGGCGGTGCATCACCCGAGACACCGCCCGGCGTACCAGCGGCTCGTCGTCGACCGCGAGGAACCGCGCCATCGTGTGTTCGAGCTCCGGTGCTGCGCACGTCGCATTGGGCTCGTTGACGAGTGGCGCGGCGTGAGGCGGCGTGGCGCGGCCCCGAGACATCCACTCCCGGACAGCTTAGACTGCGCCTCCTCATTCGCCCATCCCCGGAGGCAGACGATGCGTGTACTGGTTGCCGACAAGCTCGCTTCGTTCGTGCCCGGACGCCTGCAGGACGCGGGGGCCCACGTGACGGTGGACACGAGCGCCAAGGACGCGTCGCTCACGGCGCGCGTCGCCGAGCTCGACCCCGAAGTGTTGGTCGTGCGCAGCACCAAGGTGACCGCCGCGGACATCGCCGCGGGCCGCAACCTCGCGCTGGTCATCCGCGCCGGCGCCGGCGTGAACACCATCGACCTCGCCGCCGCCTCGTCGCGCGGGGTGTACGTCGCGAATTGTCCGGGCAAGAACGCCGTCGCCGTCGCCGAGCTCGCCATCGGCCACCTCGTCAACCTCGACCGCCGCATTGCCGACAACGTCGCAGCCCTGCGCGCCGGCAAGTGGGACAAGAAGTCCTTCGGCGTCGCGCGCGGCCTGCGCGGGCGCACCCTCGCCGTGCTCGGCACGGGCCAGATCGGGCGCGAGGTCATCGTGCGCGCCAAGGCCTTCGGCATGCGCATCGTCGCGTGGTCCCGCTCCCTGACAGACGCCGAGGCCGAAGCGATGGGCGTGGAGCGCGCCGCCAGCATCGAGGCCGCCGTCACCAACGCGGACGCCGTGAGCGTGCACCTCGCCCTCGCCAAGGAGACGCGCGGCCGCATCGGCGAGAGCGTCTTCGCCGCGATGAAGCCGGGCGCCTACTTCCTCAACACCTCCCGCGCCGAGGTGGTCGACCAGGACGCGCTGATCCGCGCCGTCGCCACCAAGAACCTCCGCGCCGGCCTCGACGTGTTCGCGAACGAGCCCTCGGGCGCGAGCGGCCCCTTCGCGGACGCCATCGTCGACTCCCCCAACGTCTACGGCACGCACCACATCGGCGCGAGCACGGACGAGGCCGAGGAGGCCGTCGGCGAGGAGGTCGTGCGCATCGTCGCCGCCTTCACGGCCGGCGCATCCATCCCGAACGTCGTCAACCTCGCGACGCGCACCCCCGCCACCTACCTGCTCGTCGTGCGCCACGCCGACCGCGTGGGCGTGCTGGCGAACGTGCTCGGCGTGCTCCGCGAGGCGCACATCAACGTCCAGGACATGCAGAACATCGTGTTCTCCGGCGGGGACGCCGCCTGCGCGCGCATCGGCATGGTGGGCGCGCTCGGCGCGGACGCCCTCGCCCGTCTCGAGTCCGACCCCAACGTCTTCTCCGTCTCCCAAGTCCCGGTGAACGCATGAGCTACGGTCGCATCCACAATTTCGGGGCCGGCCCCGCGGTCCTCCCCCTCTCCGTCGTCGAAGAGGTGCGGGACGCCCTGCCGAACCTCAACGGGTCGGGCCTCGGCCTCCTCGAGATCTCGCACCGCAGCAAGACCTTCCAGGCCGTCGTGGACAGCGCCGTCGCGCGCGTCCGCCGCGTGCTCAACGTCCCGGCCGACTACAGCATCCTGTTCCTCCAGGGCGGCGCGTCGCTCCAGTTCTACATGTCGGCGCTCAACCTGCTCCATCCGGGGGACGCCGCCGACTACCTCGTCACCGGCACCTGGGCGCAGAAGGCGGTCAAGGAAGCGAAGCGCGTGGGCGACGCGAAGGCCATCTGGGACGACGCGCCGAACAACTTCAAGCGCGTCCCGAAGAATGGCGAGTACACCGTCCGTGACAACGCCGTGTACCTCCACTACACGACGAACAACACGATCTACGGTACCGAGTTCCACCACCTGCCGGACAGCGGCGGCAAGCCCCGCGTGCTCGACAACTCCTCGGACATCGCGGGGGTGCCCCTCGACGTGTCCGCGCACGACCTCATCTACGCCGGTGCCCAGAAGAACCTCGGGCCGAGCGGCCTCACGCTCGCCATCCTCTCGCCCTGGGCGCTCGCCCGCGGCGCGGCCGGCCTGCCCGCCATGCTCGACTACCGCGTCCACGAGAAGGACGGCTCCCTCTACAACACGCCCAACGCCTTCGGCATCTACGTGCTCGAGCGCGTTTTCGCGTGGATGGAGGCCAACGGTGGGCTGGAGGGCGCCATCGCCCGGAACCGCGCCAAGGCCGACACCCTCTACGGCGAGCTCGACCGCACCGGCTTCTGGCGCCCGCACGCCGAGGTCGCCTCGCGCTCGGTCATGAACGTCACCTGGCGCCTCCCCACCGAGGCCCTCGAGGAGACCTTCGTGAAGGAAGCGAAGGCCGCGGGTCTGGACGGCCTCAAGGGGCACCGCTCCGTGGGCGGGATCCGGGCCAGCATGTACAACGCGCTGACCCTGGACAGCGTCCAGGCACTCGCCGCTTTCATGCGTGACTTCGAAAGTCGTCACGGTTAGGATCGGTGGCCCTGGAGTCCGCATGAGTGACCACGACCACGATCACGATCACGAGAACGAGAACGAGAACGAAGAACCCGAGCTCGACGAAGTCGAGGACGGCGAAGAGGAAGAAGAGGACGACGACATCGTCATCCTCTCCGACGCCGAGGGGAACGAGCAGGAATACCAGTTCCTGGCGATCGTCGAGGTCGAGGACGAGCAGTACGCCCTCCTGACCCCGGCCGACGCCGAGGAAGACGACGCCACCGAGATCTTCATCTTCCGCTACGAGCAGGATGAGGACGGCGGCGAGAGCTTCTCCGACGTCGAGGACGAGGAGACGTTCAAGAAGGTCCAGGCCCAGGCCGAGGCCCTCTTCGCGGCGGAAGACGACGAAGAAGACGACGCGGTCTGAGGACCCGTCCGAGGCGGGAGGCGGCCCCGATGGGGGCCGTCTTCACCTGCGCTTGACTTCTTGCGGAAAGGCCGTACCTTGCGCCCCCCCGTCGGAGGTCTCATGGTCGGTCGTGTGCTCGTTCTCCTGTCTCTCGTGGCGTGCTCCGCGGACCTGACGGACAAGGGTGTCGACCCCACCGTCGGCGACGACGACACCGGCGCCGCCGACACCGACACGGACACGGTGGTCGACGACTCCGGTGACACCGACACCGACACGGTCCCCCCCGTGGACGCCGACGGCGACGGCTACGCCGACGACGAGGACTGCGACGACCGGGACGAGACCGTCTACCCGGGCGCGCCCGAGCTCTGTGACGGCCGCGACAACAACTGCGACGGTCGCTTCGACATCGACGAGGACGCCGACGAGGACGGTCTCGCCGACTGCGCCGACTACTGCCCGGTCTTCGCGCTGCCCGGTGCCAGCGGGGACGGCCGCGTGTCCGACCCGCTCGGCCTGCTGCAGGACGCCATCGACCTCGCCGGCTCGAGCGGCTGCAACGAGGTCCGCGCGTACCAGGGCACCTACTACGAGAACGTGAACTGGTACAGCTACCCGGTCAACGCCGAGAGCGTGAGCGGCCCCACGGTCACGACGATCGACGGGCAGATGCTCGGCAGCGTCGTCACCTTCGAGACCGCGGAGACCGAGGACGCCCGCGTCTACGGCTTCACGATCACGAACGGCGGCGGGGACGACGGCGCCGGCGTGAGCGTCCGCTACGCGGACCCCACGATCGAGGGCAACGTCCTCACCGAGAACGTGGCGGACGTGAGCCCGTACCTGGGCGGCGGCATCCGCGTCTACGAGGGCGCGCCCGTCATCCGGGACAACACGATCACGCTGAACGACGCGGGCTACGGCGGCCCCGAGAACGGCTCCGATGGCGGCGGCATCAACGTCCGCGGCGGCTCGCCCTACATCGTCGGCAACCTCATCGCGGACAACACCGCGGGCGACGGCGGCGGCATCTGGATCGCGTACTCGGACGCCATCCTCGTCAACAACTTCATCGCCGGCAACTGGGCGATGGACGACGATGCGACCGCCGGCGGCCAGGGCGGCGGCATCAACGTCCAGATCTCGGGGCCGAGCGGCCCCTTCATCGCGGGCAACGTCATCACCGACAACGTCGCGTCGATGTACGGCGGCGGCATCGTGACCTACGAGTCGAACGACGACTACCCGGCCGCCCAGATCACGAACAACACCATCACCTTCAACGAGGTGACCGACACCGACTACGGCGCCGGCGTGCTGCAGTGGCGCCGCACGACGCCCGTGTTCACGAACAACATCATCGCGTACAACGACGGCGTGGGCGTCTACTCCGAAGACGACATGGACCCGACGTTCACGTACAACCTCGTATACGGCAACGCGACAAACTACTCGGGCCTCTCGGGCTCCGGCGCCGGCAACCTCGCGTCCGACCCCCGCTTCGCCGGGGTCTCGAACGACGGTGACTGGACGAACGATGACTTCGCGCTGGGAAGCGGCTCCCCCGCGGTGAACGCCGGGGATCCGGGCGACGTCGACCCTGACGGCTCCCGCGCGGACATCGGCGCCTTCGGTGGCGCGTACGGCGAGTGGACGCCGTAGGCACGGAGAGGGCGGCTCAAGTCGCGCCGCGGGAGAGCCGAACCAAGGAGCACACACGAGGCCGTCATGGTGCTTCTCTCCTCGCTTCTCCTCGCTTCTCCCAGCCACGCCGCGAGCGTCCGCGTCGTCGGCACCACGGTCCAGGAGGCGTCGCTCGCCGCCGGAGAGGCCGCCGAAGGGCAGGTCGTGCTCCAGAACGACAGCGACGCGCCGGTGGACGTGTTCGTCTACGCGAGCGACGTCGCCGTGTACGGCGACGATGCCCAGGCCTCGGACACGGCCGCCGCCGGGTCCAACCGCGACTGGCTCCGCTTCACGCCGCGCCTCGTCACCGTGAGCGCCGGGGGCACCGCGCAGGTGCCGTACCGGATCGAGGTCCCGCGCGGCTCGGGGGCGACCGGCACCTACGGCACCCACCTCGTGATCGAGCCGATCTCGGCGCCGGTGTGGCCGCCGCCGGCCGACCCGGTCCCCACCCGCATCGACCTCGGCACCGGCGTGAGCATCGTCACGCACGTCGGCGGGTGAGCCGCGCGGGGGCTACGCGCCGTCCCCGACGACGACGAGCGGCACCGTGACGACGAGCTCCTTGCCCTCCCGCACGAGGGTGAGGGCCACCTCGTCGCCGGGGTGGCGGCGAGCACCTCCTGGATCACGACGCCCCGCACGCCGAAGCGCTGGGCGGTGCGGGCCTCGATGCGCGCGGAGGGCGCGGGCGCGGGGGCGCGGGGCGGCGCGGACGCCCGACGATCAGAACCCGGCCTGCATGCGCACGCCGACCGCGTGGGCGGCGGCGTCGGGCGCGGCGTCGTTCCAGCTGCGGTCGTAGGTCACGGCGATCGCGATCTTCTCGGTGAAGTCCTTCTCGAGGGCGCCCATGAGCGTGGTCGTGGCGTCGTCGTCGGTGCTGCCGTCCGGATCCCAGTGGTCGTAGCGGAACACGAGGCCGGCGTACTTCGGGAGGCGCGGATTGAGCGTGGCGGAGTAGCCGAGGCCGGTGACGCTGCCCTCCATCTTGGTGAGGACCTCGGCCCACACGAAGAGCCGCGGCATCTGGAAGCCGGCGCTGCCGCCGAAGACGAGGGTGGGCTCGCCGCTGCTGCTCGGGTGCCCGGACATCGAGGCGAAGGCGGTGATGGGGAGGTCGCGGTCCTCCATCTTGGCGAGGGGGTCGACGCTGACGCGCGCCTGGACCGACTTGCCGGCGTCCACCTCGATCTTCCCGTAGCCCTCGCCGTTGAGCAGCGAGACGTTCCAGTCGACGAGGCCGTCGGCGTGCTTGCCGAGGAGGGCGACCCCGAGGTCCGCGGTCTCGAGGACGCCGGCGTTCTTGCCGAAGGACTCGGTGAGGTAGCGGTTGCCGAAGAGGTTGTCGTAGTAGGGCGCGTAGGGCGTGTCGATCATGCCGGCGCGGATCTCGAGGGGGCCGAGCTCCTTGACCGAGAGGTACGCGTGCTTCACGAACACGCGGTACTTCGTGTCGAGGATGTTGCTGGACCCGTCGGCGAGGACGAGGGGCTTCACGCGGTCGGCGTCGAGGGTGACGCGCGTGGAGAACCGCTTGTTGATCTGCACATCGGTTCGCAGATAGACGCGGTCTACGCCGAACTCGTTGTACCCGTCCGCGCCGTCGGTCAGCGTGTAGAGGTAGTGCGCGTAGATGACGCCGCTCGGCTTGACCACCGGGAACTTTGGGGGGGCGGGGGCGTCGTCGGCGGCGTGGGCGAGCGAGAGGGCGAGTGCGAAGGGGAGCAAGTGACCTCCGGGTCTCGGCGGTCTTACCCGAGCGCCGGGGTCAGGTCACGAGATCCGGCGGAATGTCACTTAAAGGTTCAATCCGACTCGCAAATGTCACAGATTTCCGTGCCCCCGCGCGGGTCGATCACGGTTGTCCCGTGACCGACCCCGAACCGTCACAGGATGCCGTACTCGGGGCCGTTGCCGCCCTCGGGCGGGACCCAGGTGATGATCTGGTAGGGATCGCGGATGTCGCAGGTCTTGCAGTGCACGCAGTTCGAGAAGTCGATCTGCAGCTCGGCCCGGCCGGTCGTCGGGTTGGGGTGCATGTTGTAGACCTGCGCGGGGCAGAAGCGCGTGCAGGGGTTGCCGTACTCCTCGGCGCACTGCGTGGCGCAGATCTCGCGGTCGATCACCTTGAGGTGGGACGGCTGCTTCTCCTCGTGCTTGGTGCCGGAGTGGTACACGTCCGTCAGCTTGTCGACGAGGTAGACGTTGTCGTACACGACCTCGTCCCGCTCGGGCATGCCCTTGTGGCCGTGTACGTGCGCCACCTTCTTCATGTGCTCGAAGTCGGCGTCGAAGGGCTTGATGTCCTTGCCGGGGCCGAACACCATCGCCATGCCGACGGACGCCATGCCGCCGATCACGCCCTTGTCAAAGCCGGCGTGGAAGTTCTTGGCGGGCTCCATCTCCTCGCGGATCCAGCTGCTGTCCACCCGCGCCTTGAACGCGGAGAGCGCGGCCTCGGAGGAGTCGCCGCGGACGAGCGCGTCGAACGCGGTCTCGGCGGCGAGCATGCCGGCCTTCATCGAGAGATGGATGCCCTTGATGCGCGCCGGGTTGAGGAAGCTGGCGGAGTCGCCGACGATCATCGCGCCGTCCGAGTAGAGCTTCGGGATCGAGGCCCAGCCGCCGACGGTGACGGCCTTGGCGCCGTACTTGACGACCTTGCCCGCACCGAGCTTCTTGCGCATGTACGGATGCGCCTTGAGCTTCTGGAGCAGGTAGTGGGCGTCCATCGCGGGGTCCTGCGCGCCGAGCTCGACGAGGAGGCCGATCGCGTACTTGTCGTCCGCCATCGCGTAGACGAAGGCGCCGCCGAAGGTCTGCAGGTCGAGGGGGTAGCCGAGGGTGAGGATGACCTCGCCCTTCTTGACCGTGCCCTTCGGCATCTCGATGACCTCCTTGACCCCGATCTCGAAGACCTGGGGCTGGGAGTCCTTGTCGAGGCCGCAGCGGTTGATGAGCTGGCGCGCGAGCGTGCCGCGCGGGCCCTCCCCGAGGATGGTGACCTTGGCCTGCAGGTCGATGCCGGCCTCGAAGTTGCCCTTGGGCTGGCCGTCCGGCCCGATGCCCTTGTCACCCGTGCGGACGCCGACGACGCGGTCGCCTTCCCAGAGGAGCTGGGTGCCGGCGAACCCGGAGAAGAGCATGAGCCCCTTCTCCTCGGCCTTGGCGGCGAGCCACTTCTGGAACTTGGCGATGGAGATGATGGGGTTGCCGTGGTCCTCCATGCCGGGGGGCATGAGCGGCGCGGGGAACGCCATCGTCTTGGTGAGGACGACGAAGGTCTCCTCCTCGACGTAGCGCTCGACGAAGTTGGGGTCCTGGTTCTGCCAGTCGGGGATGAGCTCGGAGAGCGCGCGGGGGTCGAGCACGGCGCCCGAGATCGCGTGGCTGCCGATCTCCGAGCCCTTGTCCATCAGGGCGATGGTGGGCTCCTCGATCTTCGCGCCCGGGCCGCCCGCGTCGATCGCGGCGTTGTGGCCCTGGATGAGGTCCAGGAGGCGGATCGCGCCGGCGAGGCATGCGGGCCCCCCACCGACGAAGAGGACATCCACGGGCATCGCTTCGCGCTGCATCTCGGCGGCTCCAGAATCTGAGGCGCGATTCATAACGGGTCGCGGGCGCTCAGTCGACGCGACGGACGGGGCGGGCTATCCGGCTCCGTTTCTACCCCTGTCGCCCTGGGGACCTTCGCCCTCATGTCCACCAAGCTCAAGATCGTCGCGTTCCTCACCACCCTCCTGGTCGTCGTCGATCAGCTCACCAAGGTGTGGACGGTGCGCGCGCTCAGCTACAGCGGCCAGAAGCTGCCGCCCCACACCTGGGACGGCATCAAGCAGCTCGGCTACGACGCATCGAACCCGGCGGAGATCCCCGTGATCCCCGGATTCCTGTCGTTCATCCACGCGCAGAACCCCGGCGCCGCCATGGGCATGCTCAACAGCTTCGATCAGCGCATGTGGGTGTTCCTCGTCTTCACGATCGTCGCGGTGGGCGTCCTCGTGAGCATGTACAGGCAGCTCCCGGACGACGACCGCTTCCAGTCCGCAACCGTCGCGCTCATCCTCTCGGGCGCGATCGGCAACGCGATCGACCGCGCCCACAAGCAGACGGTCACCGACTTCATCCGCGTCTACACGGACAGCCCCGGCCCCAAGGCGTGGCTCATCGAGAACGTCGGGACCGCCGAGTGGCCGACGTTCAACGTGGCAGACGCCGCCATCGTCGTCGGCGTCGCGATGTACCTGATCCACTACCTCTTGTTCGAGCGCGACAAGGAGATCCGTGGCGTCGGCGAGAACCCGCTGGACGAGGCCGGGGGCACGCCGGGCGCCCCCTCGTAGCGGCCGGTGCACCCTGTCCTGTTCTCGATCGGCACCTTCGAGGTGCACGCGTACGGGGTCGCCGCGGGCCTCGCCTTCCTGTTCGGGCTCACCGGCGCCGCCATCGTCGGGTCCCGCGAGGGCCTCTCGTGGGACTTCTTGTGGGATCTCGCGCTCGTGATCATCGCGGGCGTGGTCGTGGGCTCGCGTCTGGAGTACGTCCGCACGCGGCTCGCCCAATTCGCGGCCGCCCCCCTCACGGTCTTCGACCTACGGGACGGCGGCGCCGTCTTCTACGGCGGGCTCGTCGGGGGCGTGGGCGCGGCCATCGTCTACATGGCGTGGCGCAAGCAGCCGATCTGGCGCGTGCTCGATCTGTACGCGCCGTTCATCGCCTTCTCCCATGCGATCGGGCGCGTCGGCTGCTTCGCGGCGGGCTGCTGCTACGGCGCGCCGACCGATCTGCCGTGGGGCGTCGTGTTCCCGGCGGGCGGCCGGGCCCCCGCAGGCGTGTCCCTGCACCCGACGCAGCTCTACGAGGTCGGCGCCAACGTGCTCCTCGGCCTCCTCCTCCTCCTCGTGCGCGCACGCGTCAAGACGGAGGGCATCGCCTTCGCGGTGCTCCTGCTCGGCTACACCAGCTTCCGCGTGGGGAACGAGCTGCTCCGCGGTGACCTCGTGCGCGGGCAGGTCGGCGCGGGCATCACGAACGGGCAGGCCATCTCCGCCGCGCTGTTCGCGGCGGGCGCCGTCATCGTGTGGGCGCGGTGGCCACGGCCGGCGCGTACTGCGCCGTGAGCTCGAGGGTCTCGATCCGGGCGTGATCGCCGGCGGCCTCGATGCGGGCGAGCGTCACGCGGTCCGCGGTGACCGCCATGACGACGAGGCCCTGCTCGGCGAGGATGCTGCCGGGCGAGACGACCCGCTCTTCTCCGGAGGGGAGGCCGAGGATCGCGCGGGGCGGCTGCGCCTGGGGGATCGTGGAGACGAGCCGCACGGGCCACTGCGTCGCGGCGGGCACGCCGTAGGCCGGGGGCGCGGCGACCGGCGACTCGACCGGGGGCAGGACGGCGGGCTCGGCGCCGAGGAGGAGCGTGGGGTCGACGCCGGCGGCGGTCGCCATGGCGTTCGGGAGGTCTCCCTTGGCCATCTCCTCGCTCGAGAGCACGAGGGGCGGCTCGCTCGGGAAGTCGAAGGTGGGGTCCGCGCTGGCGGCGGGGGTGCCGTCGGGGGCGACCGCGGCGGCCGGGGCCGACACGGGGGTGCGCGGCGCGGGGGCGAAGATGTCCCCCCGGCTCTCCATCGGCTCGCAGCCCGCGAGCAGGGCGCCAAGGCACGCCGCCCCGAGGACGAACCGGGGCCACGGGGACGAGGGGGACGCGGGGCGGTGGGGCGACATCGGGGTAGTCTAATGGACCGGGGGAGGTGGAGCGTAGGCGAGTGGACGTTGTTCGGGGTGGGCTTCGCCGCGGCGGCCTGCCTTTGGCTGGGCCTGGCGTGGATTCCCCGCCGCCTCGCCGCCGTCGATGCCTTGCGGGCGTTCGCCGCGACGCGTGGCGCGCGGGCCCGTGGGGACGGCGTGCTGGAGCCCCTCTCCATCCTCGGCGTGGCCCGCGGGCGCCCGTTCACGGTCACCTGGCAGCGCCCGCCGGGGGCGGGGGACCTCCTGCTCGTCGGGGTGGACTGCCGCGTCGACGACGGCGCGCTCGACGCCGGCGCGGGCGTGCCGGGCGCGACGGAGACGGCGGCGGAGGGATCGGCGCTCGTGAGCCGGTGGGTGCGCCCGGGACCCGACGTGTTGGACCCCGCGCGCCTCGCGATGATCGTCGATGCGCTCGCCCAGATGGCCGAGGAGCTCGAAGCGACGCGGCCGAACCTCGAGCCCGATCCGGACTGAAGTGGCGAGATTCTTACGCTCGTCTCACAGGAACCGTCGCGCGCTGAGACGTGACCGGCGCCCCCGATCCGCGCAAGTACGGCGGGGGACCCCCCAAACCGCGCCGTGCCGCGCTACTCTCCGTGCGCTTGGACGCCCCTTCCTCCGCCCTCGTCGACGACCTCCCGCGGATCGAGGTCGCCGTGGTCCCGGACACCTCTCCGTTCGTCCGCGACGTGCGCGCGGCGGCGGCGATGTGCGGGGCGGAGTTCGTCCGCGCCGACGCCGCGATGCCGAACGACCTTGCGTCACGACTCTATGTCGTCGATCTGACCCGCGCGCTCGCCACCGCCCGCCTCGGTCCGCGCGTGATCGCCATCAGCCGCCAGGCCGACCTCGACGCCTACGACGTCGTCGATCCCGGCGCCGTCGCCGCGCGGCTCCCGCGGGTGCTCCGCAACCTCGTGGAGCAGGAGAAGCTCCGGGCGCGCGTCGTGGCCGAGCGCAACACGGTCGAGGTCCTCAACCAGATCGGGTACGCGCTCTCCGCCATCACCGACCGCCACCGCCTGCTCGACGAGCTGCTGACCCACGCGCGGCGGCTGCTCCAGGCGGACGGCGGCACCGTCTACCTCGTCGAGGACGGCGCCCTGCACTTCGCCGCGGCGCAGAACGACACCATCCCGTTCTTTCCCTCGCGGCGGAAGCTCGTGATCGACGAGCACAGCCTCGCCGGGTGGGTGGCGCTCCGGGGCTCGCCCTTGAACATCGAGGACGTGCATCGCCTCGACCCGAGCGTGCCCTACAAGCCGAACTTCACCTTCGACCAGCAGACCGGCTACCAGACGCGCTCGGTGCTCGTGGTCCCGCTGATGGACCGCGACAGCCATGTGATCGGCGCCCTCGCGATGATCAACCGCAAGCCGGTCGCCGGCGTGCCGCTCGCGACGTTCGACAAGGTGCTCCCGTTCTCGGATCGCCACGTCGCGCTCGCGCGGTCCATCGCCGGGCAGGCGGCCGTCGCCCTCGAGAACCATCGGCTCTACCGAGACATCCAGCTCCTCTTCCACGGCTTCGTCGAGGCCGCGGTGACCGCCATCGAGGCGCGGGATCCCTCCACCGGCGGCCACAGCCACCGCGTGGCGGAGCTCGCGACCCTGCTCGCCCGCGAGGTCACCGACTGCGACGAGCCGCCGTTCGCGCCGATCCGCTTCAGCGCCCAGGAGCTCACCGAGCTGCACTACGCCTCGATGCTCCACGACTTCGGGAAGGTCGGCGTGCGCGAGGAGGTGCTCCTCAAGGCCACGAAGCTCTTCCCGTGGGAGATCGCCGAGGTCGAGCTCCGCTTCCGCCTCGCCGCGCTCCAGGCCGTGCTCGAGTCCGTGCGGGACGAGCTCGCCGAGCACCACCTCACCGCGCGCCTCGGCGTGCTCCAGCAGGACCTCGCGCTGGTCCGCCGGTTGAACCGGCCGAACACGCCCTTCGGCGAAATCGAGCGTGAGGCCATCCGGCAGGTCGCGGAGCGCTGGCGCCTCGACGCCGGGGGTAGCGAGGAGCTCGTCCTGCGCCCCCGCGAGGTCGAGCGCCTCTGCATCCCGCGCGGCTCGCTCGACCCCGCCGAGCGCCTCGAGATCGAGCGCCACGTCGAGCACACCTACCGCTTCCTGCGCGTCATCCCGTGGACCCGCGAGCTCCGCAACGTGCCCGCGATCGCCTACGCCCACCACGAGAAGCTGGACGGCACCGGCTACCCGCGCAAGCTGACCGAGCCCGAGATCCCCTTCGGCGCAAAGCTCATGGCGATCGCCGACATCTACGACGCGCTCACCGCGTCGGACCGCCCGTACAAGGACGGCATGTCGCCCGAGCGCGCCCTGGACGTGCTCCGCGAGGAGGCGGCGGCCGGCAAGATCCTCGCCCCCGCCGTCGAGCTGCTCGCCGGGCGCCAGCTCTGGAAGCGCCTCCGCGGCGTGCGCCGGTAGCCCTGCGCTTCTGGCGGCCTACGCGTCCCGGGGGACGAGGACGTCGAGGTCTTCGAGGGGGGCGGTGACGTAGCGTTGGAGCGAGCGGCTCACGAGGCGGCCGGCGTGGTAGCCGCAGGCCTGGCGGAGCGCGAGCGAGCGCGCGAGGGCCTCGTCCACGCCGCGGGAGAGCTCGAACAGGTAGGGAAGCAGGCTGTTCCCGAGGGCGCGGGACGAGGTGCGTGCGACCTCGCTCGGGAGGTTCGGGATGCAGATGTGCCGCACGCCCTCGACCTCGTAGGAGGGCTCGTCCGGGGTGGTGGGCCGGCTGGTCTCGCTGCAGCCGCCCTCGTCGATGCTCATGTCGATGAAGAGGCAGCCCTCGCGCATCAGGCGGATGTGCTGGCGGCGCAGGACCTTGGGTGCGGGTTCGCCGCGCACGGCGACGGCGCCGATCACCACGTCCGCCTGCTCGAGGTAGCGGGAGAGGTGGTACTCGCTGGCGGTGGCGGTGACGACGACGCGGCCGATGGCGCGCTCGAGCCGCTGGAGGCGCCGCGGATCGCGGTCGAGGACGACGACCTGGGCGCCCAGCGCCGCGGCCTCGGCCGCCGCGGCCTGACCGGCGGTGCCGCCGCCGATGACGAGCACGAGCGAGGGAGGGACGCCCGAGGCGCCGCCGAGGAGCAGGCCGGGGCCGTTGCCGGGCGCGGTGAGGTGGAAGGCGGCGAGGGTGACCGCCACCCGGCCCCCGATCGCGGAGAGGGGCTCGAGGATCGGGTACTCGTCGGGCTCCTCGCGCACCATCTCGCAGGAGAGCGTGGTGGCGCGCTGCGCGATGAGCTGCTGGTGGAGGGCCGGCGGCGCGCTCGAGAGGTGGAGGAAGCCGACCAGGGTGGCGCCCGAGCGCACGAGCTCGAGCTCGGAGGCGAGCGGGGCGTGCACCTTGAGGAGCACGTCGGCGCGGGCGGCGACCTCGCGCGGGGCGTAGGCGACCTGCGCTCCGGCCGCGAGGTAGTCGGTGTCGTTGAAGCCGGAGCCGAGCCCGGCGCCGGTCTCGACGATCACGCCCTGGCCCGCGGCGACGAGCGCGCGCGCGCCTTCGGGGGTGAGCGGAACGCGGCGCTCCTGCGGCGTGGTCTCGCGGACGAGGCCGAAGTCCATGGGTCCCTCCACGGGGGAGCTTGCCACAACCCGGCGCGGACGGGGGGGCGGGCGCCGCGCGGGGCGCCGGGGGCCCCCGGATCAGGGCACGATCTTCCCGTCCTCGAAGGACAACGAGTACCCGGGGCCGAGGCAGGCCGCGGTGCGGTCTCCGGCCTGGACGCCGAAGTAGATCTCGCACCGGGTGCACGCGATGGGGAACACCAGGGTGTCGCCCTCGCGGATGTACTGGACGTTCGCGAGCTTTCCGTCGAACAGCGCGGCGCCGACGCGCCGGACGCCGTCGAGGCGGGCGCCGCGGACGGTGACCTCGCGGATCTCTGCGTTGGCCTGCCGCACGCGCACGCCGTCGAGGCGCGGACAGCGCTCCTGCACCGCGAACGCGACCTGCGGCGCCAACGGGGTTTCGGGCTCCTCGCGGAAACGCCCCCCCACCTGCTCGATGACGTGTGTCGTGAACGACACGTCCTGGGGCGGATCGAGAGGGTTGCAGCTGCAGGAGAGGAGGAGTGCGAGGAGCATGGGCGCCGCACGGGGAATATAGTGCTCGGGCATGTCCGGCACGCCCGAGCGCACCCGCTACTGCAGTCGGTGCCTGACCACGTTCCCGGCCGACGCGCCGCGCTGCCCGAACCTCGGCTGCCGTTCGAGCCGCCCCGTGAACGGCTGGGGCGAGCTGCTCGAGGCGGGCGAGGTCATCGATCGCACCTACAAGATCCATGCGCGGCTCGCCATCGGCGGCGCCGGCGTGACCTACCTCGGCGGCGAGGTCGGGCCGGACGGGCAGCGCGAGGTCGGGCCGCGCGTCGCCATCAAGGTGCTCTACCAGCAGCGGGACCAGGGCTCCTACCTGCGCCGCCTCTCGACGGAGGCGCAGATCCTCCAGGGGCTGAACCACCAGCAGATCGTCGAGTGCCGCGGGTTCGTGCACCGCGCCGGGCACTCGCCCTACCTCGTGACCCGCTACGAGGAGGGCGGGAGCCTCCTCGACCACATCCGGCGCGTCGGGACGCTCTCGATCCCCGTCGTCGCGGCCCTCGGGCGGCAGGTGTGCTGGGCGCTCGACGTCGCGCACCGCCAGGGCGTGGTGCACCGCGACCTGAAGCCCGAGAACGTGCTCCTCGTGAACGAGGTCTCCGCGGACACCGTGCCGCACATCCGCGTGGCGGACTTCGGCATCGCCAAGGTCTTCGGCGGCGTGGGGGACCGCCTCACGCGCGTCGGCGCCTTCGTCGGCACCCCGCAGTACGCCGCGCCCGAGCAGTTCGAGGGGCTCTCCCCCGAGCCCGCGACGGACGTGTACGCCGTCGGCGCCCTGCTCTACTTCTGCATCGCCGCGCGCCCCGTGGCCGACTTCATGGCCGAGCTGGACCCCGACTCGCAGCGGGACCACCTCGTCCGGCACCTGCCGCCGCGCCTCGAGCCGGCCCACGGCTCGCCGGAGCTGCGCCGCTGGATGGAGGACACCCTCGCCATCGCGATGGCGGTCGACCCCGGCGACCGCTGCGACATCCCCCAGCTCGAGACGCGCCTCGCCGCCATCGCCGAGGGCCGGGACCCCGGCTTCGTGCGGCTGCCGCCCGCGGGCAACATCGTCCCCGGCGCGCGGACCATCCAGGCGCCGGGCCCCGCCGCGACTGCCGAGACCCTCGACACCTCCCATGTGCGGCCCCTCGTCACGGACGACCTCCTCGGCCTCGCCGACCCGCCGCCCGTCCAGCGGCGCATGGTCAGCCGCCTCGGACACAGGCACGTTGCGGCGGAGGCAGCCCGCGCGCAAGAGAGCGCAGCCGCTGCTGAGAGCGCTATGCTGGCTGCAGGGAGCGCGCCCGGTGGTCTTGGCGGGGGCCGCGGCCTCC
>CAJBVW010000232.1 GCA_903959175.1 uncultured Pseudomonadota bacterium | reverse complement strand
GCGGCGTCGTCCGTTAGGAGCTCGTCCCACGCGATGGCGCCGGTGGCGACGGGCGGCACATCCCCTGAGAGCACGGCGAACACGGCCCCGCCGGGGTCGGCCAGGACGGCGAAGCGCCCGCCGTCGGGGGTCTCCGCGGGGGGGAGGAGCGGAAGGCCGCCGTGGGCCATGGCGCGGCCCACCGTCGCGTCCACGTCCTCGACCGAGACGTAGGGCAGCCAGTGCGAGGGCCAGCCCTCGGCGGGGTCGAGCGCGACGATGCCGCCGACCGCCACGCCGTCCTTCGTGAAGCGCCCGTTTCGACACGCCCAGCCGAACAGCTCGCCGTAGAACCCGGCGGCGACCGCCGGGTCCGTCGACATCAGATCGTGCCAGGCGAAGGCGCCGGGGGTCATCGCGCCGGCCTACGAGGCGCGGTTGCGGTACGCCTCGATGAGCACGTCGGCCACGTTCTCGCGGATGATGCGAACGTCCGGGCGCTCGCCGCTCACGAGCTGCTCGCGGAGCTTCGTCCCGGAGATGCTGTAGGGCGCCACGCCCGGGTGGTTCTCGGTGAGGTCCACGCGGCCGATCGACTCGTAGAAGGCCGCGAAGCCGACCTTGACGGGCTGGGTGTGGAGCTCGCCGGCGAGATGGCTGAAGATCTCCTGGGCGTCGAAGTCGCCCCAGATCGCCTTGCCGTCGGCGTAGGGCGCGTCGGCGTGCTTGCGGCCGATGACGATGTGCGAGAAGCCGTGGTTCTGCCGGTAGATGGCGTGCATGACGGCCTCGGAGGGGCCGCCGTAGAACATCTTCTGGTCGAGGCAGACGAGCTCGAACACGTCGTTCAGGTCGTAGCCGACGCTGTCCCAGAGGGAGCGGTCGGAGTCGCCCTGGCCGAGGAGGCGCTGGTCGCGGAGGATGCGGTAGGTGCGGACGCGCGTGGAGGCGTCGACGTCGTCGCCCTTGAGCTGCCCGACGAGCGGGTTGAGCACAACGCCGGCGTACTTGCCGGAGCGGGTGAGCTGCTCGACGCCGTACACCAGGGCGTACTCGTGCGCGCGGTGGAGGGGGTTGCGGGTCTGGAAGGCGAGCGCGGCCTCCCACTTGCGATCCGCGATGAGGGCGCGGGTGCGGGCGGGCGAGAGGAGGAGGTCCGCGTACTCGCCGTGGCGGGCCGCGGGGAGGACCGAGATCTCACCGCCGACGAGGGTGCCGCGCGCGTCGTCCATCACGATTCGGGCGCCGGGGTGGTCGAGGCGGGAGGTGCCGTAGACCTTCTCGACGTAGCGCTGCTTGTCCCAGGCGAAGCGGCTGGAGACGAGGATCGCGCCGATGAGCGTGCCGCGCGCGTCGTACAGGGCGGCGGGCTTGCCGATCGTGAGGGCGGCGGCCTCCTCTTCCGTCACCGGGAGGGCGAAGGGGATGGTCCAGGCGTAGGCCTTGCCGTCGTAGTCGATGCGCTTCTCGTCGAGGACCGTGTTGTAGGTCTTCGGGCCCATGAAGCAGACGAGGGGGGAGAGCGTGCCGTCCGCGATGCGGTAGACGACGGAGAGGTCCGCGTCGGTCACCGAGATGCGGGGGAGGGGCGCCGCTTCCTCGACGAGCGCCTTCTTGCGGTCCAGGGTGAGGATGCGATCGACCGGGGCCGCGAGACCGCCGTGGACGGGGACGAGGGACATGGGTTCACTCCTGAACGAAGCACGCGAACGGGGTGACGATCACCCCGGTTTCTGGGCGCCCTGGACTAAGCCGGCGCCCGGCTCCGCGCTACGGTCGGCACCGGCGGAACACGGAGGCGACGCCGCCCCGGGTTAGGCGCCCCGCATGCGCACCGCGTCGGAATGGGCGGCCCTCGACCGTCAATACCTCTGGCACCCCTTCACCCAGTTCGACGAGTGGCTCGACCAGCCCATGCTCGTCGTCGATCGCGCCGAGGGCGTCGAGCTCATCGACGTGGACGGCCGCCGCTACCTCGACGCCACCAGCTCCCTCTGGTGCAACGTCCACGGGCACCGCCACCCCCGCATCGACGCCGCCGTCCGCGCCCAGCTCGACAAGGTCGCCCATACGACCCAGCTCGGCCTCGGCGGCACGACCGCCATCGAGCTCGGCGCCCGCCTCGCCCGCCTCACCGGCTACGCCCGCACCTTCTTCAGCGACTCCGGCTCCACCGCCGTCGAGGTCGCGCTGAAGATCGCGTTCCAGTGCCAACAACAGCGCGGCCACACCGGTCGCACCCGCTTCGCCGCCCTCACCGAGGCCTACCACGGCGACACCATCGGCTCCGTGAGCGTCGGCGGCATCCCGCTGTTCCACGGCGTCTACAAGCCGATGCTCTTCGACGCGGTGCGCATCCCCTCCCCCGACCGCGCGGGCGAGAACGAAGCCGCCCTCCTCGAAGAAGCGGCGCGCCTCTTCCGCGAGGCCGACGGCACCCTCGCCGCCTTCGTCTTCGAGCCCCTCGTCCAGGGCGCGGCGGGCATGCGCACCCACTCCGCCGCCTTCCTCGAGGCCCTGTGCACGATGGCCCGGGACGCCGGCGCCCTCCTCGTCGCGGACGAGGTCGCGACCGGCTTCGGCCGCACCGGCACGATGTTCGCGCTCGACCAGACGAACGTCCGCCCCGACATCCTCTGCGTCGCGAAGGGCCTCACCGGCGGCTATCTCCCCCTCGCCGCCACGCTCACGACCGAGGCCGTCTTCGACGCCTTCCGCGGCCCCTACACCGAGTGGAAGACCCTCTTCCACGGCCACACCTACACGGGCAACCCCCTCGCCTGCGCCGCCGCCCTCGCCTCCCTCGATCTGTTCGAGGAGGAGCGGATCATCGAGGGGCTCGTCCCCAAGATCGCGGCGCTGCGGGACGCCCTCGCCGGCCTCACCCACCCCGCCGTCGTCGAGGTCCGCCAGGTCGGCCTGATGGCGGCGATCGTGCTCGGTCCCTTCCCGACGGAGGCGCGCGTCTCCCACCACGTCGCGCTCGCCTGCCGCGACGAGGGCGTGATCGTGCGCTGCCTCGGCGACGCCGTGGTCGTCATGCCCCCGCTCGCGATGGAGCCCGGCGACCTCCGGCGCATCGTCGCTGCCGTCGGATCCGCCCTCCTCCGCGTCGCGGGCCCGCCCACCGCCGCCCCGATCGCCGGCGCCTGAAAGCGCGCCGCGCTTGCGCCCTCTCCGGCCCCCCGCTTAGTGTCCGTTTCGTCCAGGATCCCCATGCTGCTGCTCTCGCTCCACCTGCTCGCCCCGGCCGCCCACGCCCTGGACGTCGACACCTTCTCGTTCTCCAGCTCCGCGTTCGACGCGCAGGGCGGCATGCAGGTCGAGTCCCCGACGCTCGGCTACCCCGGCGCCCTCTACGGCGGCCTCGGGCTCGTCTACGCGCACGCGCCGCTGGTCCAGACCTTCGACGACGGCACGACGGACGGCATCGTCACCGACTCGTTCGCGACGCGCGTGGCCGCCGGCTACACGCTCCTCGGGCGCGTCCGCTTCGGCGTCGACCTCCCGCTCTACCCCTACGTCGGCGGCCCGGCAGACTCCGACATCAACGGCGTCTCCAGCGGCGATCTCCGCATCCGCGCCATGGTCGGCATCCCCCTCGGCAAGGGCTCCCCGCTCTCGCTCGGCGTGGTCCCGATGATCGCGCTCCCCACCGGCGAGCCCTCTGCCTACACCGGCGCGGGCGGGGTCTCCGGCGGCGTGGCGGCGGCGGTCGGCTACCGCGCGGCCGACGCCCTCTCCTTCGCCGCAAACGTCGGCATCCGCGGCAACCGGCCCGCCGAGCTCGGCGCGTCCCAGGCCTTCGGCAGCGGCCTCGATCTCGGCCTCGGCGGTGCCTACGCCGTGCTCCCGGAGCTCTCCGTCGGCCTCGAGCTCGACGGCACGGTGGATCTCGTCGGCGCACGCGCCTGGTCCGACAACCCCTTCGAGCTTCACGCCTACGGCCGATACGGCAAGGCCTCGGGCATCCAGGCGATGCTCGGCGTCGGCACCGGCCTCGTCGCCGGCATCGGCGCGCCGGACGTGCGCGTCATCGGCGGCATCGGCTACCGCGCCGCCGGCAAGGCCCCCATCTACGACACCGACAGCGACGGCCTCTACGACGACGTCGACGCCTGCGTGATCGACCCCGAGGACATCGACAGCTTCGAGGACACCGACGGCTGCCCAGACACCGACAACGATCGGGACGGCATCCTCGACGTGTCGGACGGCTGCCCGAACGAGGCCGAGGACAAGGACAACTTCGCCGACGCCGACGGCTGCCCCGACCCCGACAACGACAAGGACGGCCTCCTCGACGACGACGACGCATGTCCGAACGAGCCCGGCACGCTCGCGACGAAGGGCTGCCCCGACACCGACGGCGACTCCCTCGTCGACACCGTCGACTCCTGCCCGACCGAGGCCGGCCCCCTCAACACCAACGGCTGCCCCGATCGCGACGGTGACCGCGTCCCCGACACGCGCGACAAGTGCCCGGACCAGCCCGCCGACCCCCGCGTCGACCCCGAGCGCTCCGACGGCTGCCCCGCCCGCGTCTTCGTGTCGCTGGAGAAGATCGAGATCCTCGAGAAGATCTACTTCGACACCGGCAAGACGACGATCAAGAAGCAGTCCTACCCGTTGCTCGAGGAGATCGCCCAGGTCCTCAACAGCAACCCGGACATCCTCTCGGTCGAGATCGCGGGCCACACCGACAGCGTCGGCAAGGACTCCGCCAACCTCACGCTCTCGCAGGGCCGCGCGGACGCCGTCGCCGTCCACCTCGCGAAGCTCGGCCGCGTCGAGCCCAAGCGCCTCACCAGCGTCGGCTACGGCGAGACCGAGCCCATCGACACCAACGCGACGGATCCCGGCCGCGGCAACAACCGCCGCGTCGAGTTCGTGATCAAGGGCTTCGAGGCAAAGGTCCGCCCGCCCCTCGGCGCCGCGATCGCCGACAAGCCCGTCGTCAAGCCCGTCGGCACGTCGGAAACCCCCGCGGCCCCGGCCGCGCCCGCGGATGACCCCTGGGGTGGAGCCCCGGCCCCCGTCGTCGCGCCCCCGGCTCCGGTCGGCCCTGTCGCCCCTCCGGCCCCGGTCGCCCCTCCGGCCCCGGCTGACCCGAACGACCCCTTCGGCCTGAACAAGTAGCGATCCGGGCGCCCCCCGTGCGGACGCGGGGCCCTCCCCTACGGCCCCTCGATCGCCTGCTCGTACTCCCCGCCCTTGCCGTCCCACCACGCGCTCACCGACGTCAGCGCGCCGTCGCGGTACTGGACCTCGATGTGGCCCGCCTCCGCGTCGCCCTCGGGCGGCGGGATCACGTCCGTCGCGGGGTCGATTTCGCGCGCGACGGTGATCAGCGGCGGGTCCTCGGTGCGCTCGTTCCAGGCGAGGGCGTCGCCCGACACGTCGATCGCGCCGTCGGTGCTCACCACGTCGATCGTCATCGGCACCTCGACCGTGTCGTCGCACGACACGCCGATCATGAGCGTGTCGCGCCCGAAGCCCAGTCGCCGCGTCTCGACGCTCGTGTACGTCGCGTCGAAGAACGTGGCGGGCCCCTCGCCGCGGACGGTGCTCACGGTGGTGGTGTGGAGCGCGGCGGCGGCGTCGCGGAGGTCGACCGTGAACGTCCCCGCGGCGGCCGCCACCAGATCGGTCACGGTGAAGGAGAGGTCGCCGAGGGCGTCGTCGTCGGCCACCTCGCGCTCGACCACGTCGCAGCCGGGGCGGCTGGTGACGTGGCACCCGGCGAGGAGGGCGAGGGAGAGAACCACGGTGGGGGTCACGCGCGCACCGCGCGACCGCCGCCCCCGCGCCGCCGCCGCCAAAAACCCGAGCGCCAACGCGCCCGCGCCGCCACCGTGCACGGTCGCGCACCCGCCCGCGGCGCGGCCCTCGTCCGCGAGGCTGATGCTCAGCTCCTCGCCCTCGTTCCCGGCCTCGTCGATGGGGGTGACGCCGAGCACGAAGTCGAAGGGCTCCTGCTCGTCCTCGGCCTCGTCGATCCAGAGGAGGACGAGGCTGGCGGTGCCGTCGGCGATACCGTCGGCGCGTCGGGTCTCGTCGATGGCGAGGCCGTCGGGGAGCGCGCCCTCGACCACACGCAGGCGATAGCCGATGTTCTCCGCCGCCGAAACGTCGTCGGAGGCGGCGCCGAGGGAGAGCTCGATGCGGCCGAGGCCGTCGCAACTGGTAGAGCTGCACGACGGCCCGATACACTGCGGCCCGACCCCGCGCACGATCGACACGCCCTCCTCGGTGGCGGCGGTGGGCGCGACCGTGTCGTCGGGGTTCGCGACGACCTCGTGCGCGCTCCCGGTCGCGAACTTGCAGGCGAAAGCAGGCGAAACAGCGAGGGAGACGAGCAGGGCGAGCATGAGGACTCCGGGTTCGGCAACCAATAAAGCAGGATCCGTGCCAGGCCCTACCCGGGCGCTCCCTCTGCGAAGAACCGCTCCCCGCGCTCCGCCATCCCCACGAGGATCGGAGCGGGCGCGTAGCGCTCGCCGTGCTCTGCCGCGAGCGCCCGAAGCTCCTCGACCAACGCCGGTAAACCCTGACGGTCCATCCACGCGAGCGGCCCGCCGGTGTTCGGCGCGAAGCCCACGCCGAAGATCGCCCCGACCTCGGCGTCGCGCCAGTTGCGCACGATGCCCTCGTCCAGCGCCCGCGCGACCTCGGCGGCCTGGACGAGCAGGAGGCGGCGGGCGAGGTAGTCCACGCCGGTCTTCGCGGGGGTGGCCGTCGCGAGCGCGCGCAGGCCCGGCCAGATGCGCCGCTCGCCCTCGTAGTCGTAGAAGCCCTTGCCGCCGGCCTTCCCGGTGCGGCCGTGCTCCGTGACCATCGCGCGCACGAGCGCGACGCCGTCGAGGTCGAGCGGCTGGCCCGTGACGGCTTCGCGGCCCTCGAAGGCGTGGAGCCCGAGCGTGAGCGTGACCTCGTCGAACTCCTTGAGCGGCGGCACGGCCATGCCGGTCTTGCGGCCCGCCCACTCGACGAGCACGGGGTCGTGCCCCTCGGCTACGAGCTGGCACCCTTCCAGGATGTAGCTGGCGAAGAGACGCGTCGTGTAGAAGCCGTAGCCGTCGTTCACGACGATGCTCGTCTTCTTGATTCGGCTCCCGAACGACAGCGCCCGCGCCAGGGTCTCCTCGCTCGTCTCCTTCCCGACGATGATCTCCAGCAGCGGCATCTTCTCGACGGGCGAGAAGAAGTGCATCCCGATGAAGTTCGCCGGGCGCTTCGACGCCTTCGCGAGGATCGAGATGGGGATCGCGGAGGTGTTGGACGCGAACACGGCGTCCTCCCCGAGGTAGGCCTCGACCTCGGCCGTCACGCGCGCCTTGACCGCCACGTCCTCCACGACGGCCTCGATGACGAGGTCCGTCCCGGCGAGGTCCGCGAGGTCGAGCGTGTAGCTGATGCGCGCCAGGATCGCGGCGCGCTCGGCCTCGGGGAGGTGCTTGAGCGCCGCGGCCTGGGCCTCACAGTGCGCCCGCGCGCCCACGAGCGCCTCCGCCCGGATGTCCTTGAGCACCACCGTGTAGCCGCGCTGCGCGCACACGAAGCCGAGCCCCGCGCCCATCATCCCCGCGCCGAGGATCGCCACCTTGTTGAACCGCGCGTCCTTCAGCTTCGGCAGGCCCTCCTGCCGCTCGACCGCGCTCTTGTGGTACCAGAAGGTCCGGAGCATGTCCTTCGCTTGGTCAGACGCCACGAGCTTGGCGAACAACCGCCCCTCGATGGCGACGCCTGTGTCGAAGTTGACCGCGAGCCCGTCCGCCACCGCGCGCACCGCGGCCTCCGCGGCCGGGTAGTTGCCGGCGGTCTTCTTCTCCAGCATCGCGGCCGCGATCAGCAGGAGGTTGCGCGCCTCCTCCGAGCCGGGCTGCGGGCCGGGGGGCTTCGTGCCCTTGTCCCAGGGCTGCTTCGCGCCGGGGTTGGCGAGGATCCACACCTTCGCGGCGTCGAACACGGCCTCGCGCGTCGGCGCCAGCGCGTCGACGAGGCCCACCTTCTTCGCCTTCGCGACGCGCAGGACCTGCGCCTGCGCGATGATCTCCAGCGCCGCCTGGATGCCGAGCAGGCGCGGCAGCCGCTGCGTCCCGCCGCCGCCGGGGATGACGCCGAGGTTCACCTCGGGGAGCCCGATCTGCACGGTGGCGTCGTCCAGGGCGACGCGGTGGTGGCACGCGAGGGCGACCTCGCAGCCGCCGCCCAGCGCCGAGCCGGTCAGCGCCGCGACCACCGGCACGCCGCACGTCTCGAGCTTGCGGAGGAGCTGGTTCAGGCCGGCGGTCACCGCGCGGATCTCCGCGGGGTCGCGCATGCCGAAGATCATGTCGAGGTCGGCCCCGACGCAGAAGTCGCGATGGCCCGTCGCGAGGACGATGCCCTTGCGGCCCGGCACCGCGAGCGCCTCGTCGAGGCCGCGGTTCAGGCCCTCGGCGAAGTCGCGGTTGATCTTGTTGACCTTGCCCGGCATCGCGAGCGTGAGGGTGACGATCCCATCGTCATGCGTAAGCGTATACATGCTCAAACCCGCTCGATGATGGTGGCGATGCCCATGCCGCCGCCGACGCAGAGGGTGACGAGGCCGGTCGAGAGCCCGCGGTCCTCCAGGGCGTCGAGCACGGTGCCGAGGAGCATCGCGCCGGTGGCCCCGAGCGGGTGCCCCAACGCGATGGAGCCGCCGTGTACGTTCAGCTTGTCGTCGGGCACCCCGAAGTGTCGCTGCCACGCGAGGGGCACCGCCGCGAAGGCCTCGTTCACCTCGAACAGATCGATGTCCCCGATGGTCATGCCCGCCTTCCGGAGCGCCTTCTCCGTGGCCGGGATGGGGCCGTCGAGCATGAGCACGGGCTCGTCCCCCACCACCGCGACCGACCGGATGCGGGCGCGCGCGCGCAGCCCGAGGGACTCCCCCTTTCTGCGTTGGCCGACGATCATCGCCGTCGCCCCGTCCACGATGCCGCTGGAGTTTCCCGCGTGGTGGATGTGACGGATGCGCTCGACGTGCGGGTACGCGTTCCGGGTCAACGCGTCGAGCCCGAATTGTTCGCCCATCACCTGGAAGCTCGGCGAGAGCTTGGCGAGCCCGGCGAGGGTCGCGTCACGACGCGGGAACTCGTCCACTGCGAGGAGCACCTCTCCGTTTACGTCCGTCACGGGGATGAGGCTCCGGCGGAAGGCGCCGGCGTCCGTCGCGGCGACCGCCTTGCGCTGCGATTCGAGCGCGAAGGCGTCGGCCTCCTCGCGCGTCACGCCGCGCAGCGTCGCGAGCAGATCCGCGCTGATGCCCTGCGGCACCGCGCCCACCTCGAAGATCACCTGCGGGTCGAACAGCGCGCCGCCGTCGCTCCCCATCTTCACGCGCGACATGCTCTCCACGCCGCCCGCGATGACGAGCTCGTGGAACCCGGACGCGACCATCGCCGCCGCGTGGTTCACCGCCTCCAACCCCGACGCGCAGAAGCGGTTCAGCGTCACGCCCGGCGCGTCCGTCGAATAGCCGGCGGTCAGCACGGCCGTCCGCGCGATGCACGCGCCCTGGTCGCCCACCTGGGTCACGCAGCCGACCACCACGTCGTCCACCTGCGTGGTGTCCAGCCCGTTGCGGTCCCGCAAGGCGACGAGGACGCCGCTCAACAGGTCCAGCGGTTTGACACCGTACAAGGAGCCGTTCTCCTTGCCGCGGCCGCGCGGGGTGCGCACGGCGTCGAAGATCCAAGCGTCAGGTCCGGTGCCCATGAGTCCTCGGAGAGCACGCGGAATGTAGCGCGGGCGAAGGCGCGCTGAATGGCGATTCAGCGCGCCGCCCGAGCGCCGCTCACCAGCTGTAGAAGCCCCCGCCCGACTTCTGCCCGAGCTTGCCGTGCGCGACCATGTCCCGCATCAGCTTCGGCGGCGCGAACGCCGCGTTGCCGAGCTCCTCGGCGAGGTACTCGCCGATCGCCATGCGCACGTCCAGCCCGACCATGTCCGTGAGCCGGAGAGGGCCGACGGGGTGGCGGTAGCCGAGCACCATCGCCTTGTCGATGTCCTCGGCGGAGGCGACGCCCTGCTCGACCATGCGGATGGCCTCCATCCCGAGGCACACGCCGAGGCGGGAGGTGGCGAAGCCCGGGAAGTCACGCACGGTGATGCACTCCTTGCCGATGCGCGTGCCCCAGCGGAGCACGGCGTCGAGCACGGACGGCGCGGTGCCGTCGTACACGACGACCTCGAGCAGCGCCATGATGTGCACGGGGTTGAAGAAGTGCGTGCCGATCACGCGGTTGGGCGCGCGGCCCCCCTCGGCGATGGCCTTGATGGAGAGCGAGGACGTGTTGGTCGCGAGGATGGCGCCCTCGCGCACGATCGTGTCGAGCGCGTGGAAGAGCTGGCGCTTCATCTCCAGCTTCTCGGGGATGGCCTCGATGACGAGGTCGGCGTCCGCGAGGGACTCAAGCGTGGTCACGCCGGTGAGGCGCGCGAGCGCTGCGTCGCGGTCGGCGGCGGTGACCTTGCCCTTGTCCACCCCCTTGTCGAGGTTGGACTTCACCTTGCCGAGCGCCGCGGAGACCCGCCCCTCGTCGAGGTCGTAGAGGGAAACGTCGCAGCCGGCGAGGGCCGCCACATGCGCGATGCCGTGGCCCATGGTGCCGCTGCCGACGATGCCGATGCGTTGGATGTCGTTCACGAGTGTTCTCCGGATTCTGAAGGGATCAAGCGCGGTAGTAGCGGGCGACCATGACGGCGATGTCGAGCTCGGGGGCGCGCACGGCCTGCACGTCCAGGCCGGTCTCCTCGCGGATGGCCGCGATCGCCTCGGCGTCGTGCGGATCGGCCATCGCGACGAGGATCGTCGTCTCCGTACGCTTGACCGGGAGCACGAGGTACCGCTCCACGATCGAGCGCCCGAGCAGGTTCAGCACCGCGTCGGGGATGCGCGTGCGGTGCAGGTCGATGCGGCCCGGCGGCGCGTCCGTGGCGCCGGGCGGGCGCCCGCCGGATTCGAACGCACCGTCCGGGGGCGGGCCCTCGTCGGGACCGAAGTCCGCGAAGTCCTCGAAACCCTTGAACTCGGGCGGGATCGCGCGCCCGGGCTTCTCCTCCCACGCGCCCTCGGAGCCGGCGTCCCCGCGCCACCCTTCGTCGAGCGCGCCGGGGCGATCGAGGTGCCCGCGCTCGTCGTCGCGGGGGCGCGGGGTGGGGGTGAGGGCGGTCTCGTGGGCGGGGGCGCGCGGCGGCGGCGCCAGGTCACGCGCCGTTGCCCGGGCAGCGTCCTGCTCAGGAGGCAGACCAAAGGAGCGACCGGCAGGGAGCGACTGACTCTGCCGACCCGCAAGTGTCGCACCCGACGCCGGCGACGGGGCCCCGCCCGTTTCCGGCCGCGGCTCTGCGCGGCCGGAAACGGGTGGGGTCAAGGAGCCGGGGGGCGTTGCGGGGGTCCCCCCCGCCCCAGGACTCACCCCCCTGAAAACCGCCGTCCGCTTCTCGACGAAGGCCGCGAGGCCCTCCTTCGCGTCCGGCGCGGTGAACAGCCGCATCTGGAGCTCGCGTTCGAGCGCAAGTCCCGCTTCGAGCGGCAGATCCGCCCCTCCGAGCACCGCACGCTTGATGAGCCCCACCGCCCCCGCCGCGCGCCCGGGCCGCGTGAAGGTGGCGGCGTACGCGAGCACGGCCTCCCACCAGCCCGCCTCGGGCAACACCTGGTGGACGAGCCCGACGGCCACGGCCTCCTCGACGGAGACGTTCTTGCCCTCGACCATCCACTGGAGTGCGCGCGCGCGGCCGAGCACGCGGGTCAACCGCTGGGTGCCGCCGGTGCCGGGGAGCACGCCGAGCGTGACCTCGGGCAGCCCGACGAGGTTCGGCCGGGCGCCGCTGGCGCGCCCGATGCGGAGGTCACATGCGAGCGCGATCTCCAGCCCGCCGCCGACGCAGTGCCCGTTGAGCGCGGCGATGACGAGCTTCGGCGTGTTCTCAAGGCGCAGGAGCGTCTCGTTCGCGTGCAGGCAGAAGGCGTACTTGTCCTCGGGGTCGAGCGACTGGAGGTAGCCGATGTCCGCGCCGGCGCAGAAGAAGCGGTCCCCCGCGCCGCGGATCACGATGACGTCGGTGCCCTTGTCCATCCGCAGGTCGAGCACGTGGGCGTCCAGCGCCTTGTGCATCGTGTGCGAGTAGCCGTTCGCCGGCGGGTTGTTCAGCGTGAGGACGGAGACGCGACCGTGGTCCTCACGGGTGACGAGGGCGCTCATCAGACCGCCTCGATGAGGGTAGCGACGCCCTGGCCAACGCCGACGCACAACGACGCGATGCCGTAGCGCTTGCCGCGCGCGCGGAGGGCGTGCGCGAGGGTGGTCACGATGCGGGCGCCGCTGCAGCCGAGGGGGTGGCCGAGGGCGATGGCGCCGCCGTTCACGTTCACCTTCTCGACGTCGAGGCCGAGCACCCGGATGACCGAGAGCGACTGCGCCGCGAAGGCCTCGTTGAGCTCGAACAGGTCGATGTCCTCGAGGGCGACACCGGTGCGCGCGAGCAGCTTGTGGATCGCGGGCACCGGGCCGATGCCCATGACGCGCGGATCCACACCCGCGCTCGCGACGCCCACGATGCGGGCGATGGGCTCCAGGCCGAGCAGCCTGGCGCGCGTCGGGGACGCGATGAGCATGGCCGCCGCGCCGTCGTTGAGGGTGGAGGAGTTGCCCGCCGTGACCGAGCCACCCTTCCGGAACGCCGGCTTGAGCCGCGCGAGGGACTCGAGGCTCGCGTCCGCGCGGGGGCCCTCGTCCACCGCGAGCGGCTCCAGCTTGGCGCGCGGGACCGGCACGATCTCCGCCGAGAAGTCGGCGGCGAGGGCGCGGCGGTGGGACTCGACCGCGAAGGCGTCCTGCTCGGCGCGGGACAACTCGTAGCGCTCGACGAGGTTCTCGGCGGTCTCCCCCATGCCCTCGAGCGGAAAGAGCGCCTCCATCTTCGGGTTCGGGAAGCGCCAGCCCAGCGAGGAGTCGTAGACGGTCAGGTTCCCCATCTTCGGGAAGTTGCTCCCGCGCGGCATCACGTAGGGCGCGCGCGACATCGACTCGACGCCGCCGGCGAGCACGAGGTCGGCGTCGCCGCAGCGGACCATGCGCGCCGCCTGATTCACGGCCTCCAACCCCGAGGCGCAGAGGCGGTTCAGCGTGACGCCCGGGACCGACTGCGGGAAGCCCGCGAGCAGGGCGGCCATGCGCGCGACGTTGCGGTTGTCCTCGCCCGCCTGGTTCGCGCAGCCGAGGAACACCTCCTCGATCAGCGCGGGGTCGATGCCGGCGCGGTCCACCACGGCGCGGAGGACGTGGGCGGCGAGGTCGTCCGGGCGAACCTCCGCGAGGCCCCCTCCGAAGCGGCCGATCGGCGTGCGGAGCGGGAGGCAGATCACGGGGGCGGTCATGGCGGACTCCGGGGCGGGACGCGGGGGCGTCGCGCGTGCGGGGCCGTCTTAACTACTCGGTGACCCACCAGAAGCCGTCGAGCCACACCTTCCCGCGGCCCTGATGGGTCACCCGGATCGTGTAGGTGTCCCCCTCGGTCAGCGGGTCGGGCGCGCCGTCCCCCGTCAGGTCGATCGGCCAGCCCGTGTTGAGGACCTGGGCGTAGTACGCCGCGTGCGACTCGGCGCTGCCCGCGGCGAGGTCCCCGCGCTCGATGGTGAGCGAGCTGACGACCGCGCCGTCGCGGAGGAGCTCGAGCACCGCGACGTCGTCGGCGGGGGCGGCGGCGGAGAGATCCTCGCCCGCGACGACCGGCAGGAGCGTCAGGCGGGCCCCGCGCGGGACGGTGCTCGGGACCGTGCCGCTGTACATCACCCCGCCGCCGCTCGCGGCCTCGCGCACGACGGCCGCGCCCTGGGAGTAGGCCGACATCGACTCGAGCTCGCCGGTGCCCGTCTCCGCCACGATCGTGCAGACGTCGGCGTCGCAGGTGTCCTCGGCCTCGTAGTAGCCGACGTTGGCGCCGTCGAGGAAGCGGAAGGCCGCGCGCGTCGTGTAGCTGAAGGGCGGCCGCTCGTAGCCGGTCTGGACGTGGAAGCTGTTGGACGGCGCGTGGTGCGCCACGTCATGGTGGAAGTAGCGGACGTCGTCCGCCGGGTATTCGGCGTCGATCACCGCGGCGAGCTCGGTGTTCTGGCGGATGGGCACCAGCGCGTCGTAGGTGTTGTAGACCTGGAACATCGGTACGCGCATGCCGTTCGGAACCAGCAACGTGGCGTCCACCCGCTCGTAGTTCGGGAAGACCGCAGTGGGCGCGCCGCCGTCGTCGTAGGGGGCGCCCCCGAGGATGTGGTCGAGGTAGGGGGCCTCTGAGGGGAGGTTGTACCAGGACGAAGTGTTGATCGGGCTGCTGTCGACCACGATCGCGGCGAAGCGCGACGGCGTGTCGGCGCCCGCGGCCACGACGATGCCCGCGCCGCCGATGGACGTGCCCCAGCCGTAGAGCTGGGTGGGGTCGGACTTAAGCCCGTCGAAGCCGGTCTCCAGCGCGTCGAGGATGGTCTGGACGTGCTCCGCCCCGTGGTGGGCCGGATCCACCGGATCCGCCGCGCCGAGGCCGGTCCAGAGGTCACACCAGGTGTTCTCGGGCACGACCCAGATCCACTCGCGGTTCGCCACCTCCGCCGCGACGAAGTGGTGCTCGGTCACCGCGTCGCTCACGACCTGGGCGATGCCGTCGGCGCCGCAGCGGACGCTCAGGGCCTCGTCGTCGTCCACGCCCTGGGCGGAGCCGTGGAGCCACATCAGCACGGGGTGTTCGGCGTCGGGGTCGGTGAACGCCACGGGGCGGATGACGTGGAAGAGCGGGTCGCCGCCTTCCTGATCGCGGTAGCCGGACGGGTTGTCCGCGGTGATGGCGTAGGTCACGACCTCGACGCCGATCTCGCCGTAGGTGCGCGTGTCCCGCACGATCTCGATGATCCACGGGATGTCGGTGGGCGAGGTGTCGGTGTCCGCGTCGGTGTCGGTGTCCGTGTCGGCGTCGGTGTCCGTGTCGGCGTCGAGCGGGTCGGTGTCGACGACCGCGGTGTCGTCCCCGACGACGTCGTTGGACTCGAAACGGCAGGAGCCGAGAGCGGGGGCGAGCCCCCCGAGGAGCACGACGGTACGCCACTTCATGGGCCAACCATAGCCTGGGAACACGGGGCCGTCCGGACCTCCGCCTGCCGCTCCCGGTGGCGGTCGTACGCGCTCCGGTCTAAAGGTCGAACGATGCGTCCGCTGCTGTTCCTCTCCCTCTCCGCGTGCCTCCGCTTCCGGCTCCCGGACGAGGACACCGGCGTCGAGGTCCTTGAGCCCGAGCCCCTGGTCGATCCGCAGATCGTCTGGGGAGACCTCCACAACCACACGAACCTCTCCCACGACGGCTGCGAGGCCCCCGACAACCTCTGCCTCCCGGACGCAGACCTCCCCGCGGAGGACGCCTTCGCGCGCGCCGCCGCCTACGGCCTCGGCTTCGCCGCCCTCACCGATCACGCCGAATTCACGCGCTACCTGCGCCCGGACGAGGGCATCGAGATCAACATCTGGGAGCGCATGCAGGAGCTCGTGCGCGCCGCCGACACGACCTCCGCCTTCGGCGTGCTCGGCTACGAGTGGACCAGCTCCTGCACCGACATCGAGGGCGACTACCAGACCTCGCACCGCACCGTCCTCGTCGAGGACGTCGAGGGCTGCGAAGGCTGGCGCATCCCGTCGTGTCACGGCACCGGCCTCGTCACCTACGGCGCCGAGAAGTACGCCTACTCCGAGCTCGAGCCCGCCATCCGCCCCTCCGACCTCCTCGCGCGGCTCCAGGCCGTGCCGACGCAGGAGGGCTGCGCGGCGTCTCGCACCGTCGCGTTCTTCCACCACGTCGCCCAGGACCGCCCCGCGTGGGTGGACTGGGGCACCGCCGAGAGCTGGGTCGACGGCGACACCGTCGTCGAGATCGCCTCGGAGCACGGGAGCTCCGAGTGCGACACCCGCGTCGCGACCGAAGGGTGCGACTGGCGCCTCAGCACCGACCACCACGAGGACGACGGCTCCATCCAGTACATGCTCCAGATGGGCCACCGGCTCGGCTTCGTTGGCGGCACCGACAACCACATGGACGAGCCCGGCCGCGTCGCCGGCGGGGCCGGCCAGGTGCGCGATCTGCAGGCCGCCGAGGGCGCGCCGCAGCCCTGGCACGACCAGTACACCAACGGCACCGTCACCGGCGCGATCTACACCGGCGAGCGCTTCGACCGCGCCGCGCTCTTCGACGCCATCGAGGCCCGCCACACCTTCGCCGCGTCGTGGGCCGCCGAGAAGCTCGTCGTCTACGCCACCGGCGCGGACGGCGCCCGCTACCTCCCCGGTGACGACGTCCCCGCCGCCGCGATGCCGATCGTCGTCACGGCGACCCTCGGCGATCCGCGCGTCACCTCCTGGTCCTTCGAGCTGGTCGACGCCTTCGGGCAGGTCACCACCGACGTCGCCGTCTCCATCCCGCCCGGGGAGGCCCGCTACGTGCGCCTCCGCGCCTGGCAGGGCGAGGCCGAGCACCGCGTCTTCGCGTCCCCCTTCTTCGCCGAGTAGTCCCCCGTGATGGACGCCCGCTTGCTCCTCGCCTTCGCCCTCGCCGCCTCCCCCGTCGCGCTCGCCGCGCCGCCCGTGCCCATGAGCGACGCCGCCGTCTTCCGCTACGAGTACCGCGGCCCCGAGGCCTCCGGTGAGTACACCGTCGATGACCTCCTCGCGCTCATCCGCGCCGCGCCGGCCGGCGTGCACGAGGTCCGCGGGGGCCCCGACGCCGAGGACTGGACCCCCTGGAACAAGGTCCCGACGCTCGCGATGGCGTGGCTCGCGCCGCAGGGCGTGACGGTCTACCACTACGCCCGGGGCGCGGGAGAGCCCGAGCGCCTGACCGGCCCCGAGATCGCCGCGCGCGTAAAGTCCTCTCCAGACGCCGAACACCTCGTCTGGAAGACCGGCATGACCGCGTGGACAGACGCCCGCTCAGTCCCGACGCTCGCGCTCCTCATGGGCACCGCCCCGCCGCCGCTCCCCGCCACGATCGCGCCGCCCGCCCGCCCGCCCG
>CAJBVW010000231.1 GCA_903959175.1 uncultured Pseudomonadota bacterium | reverse complement strand
GTGTCGTCGACGCGGAGGCCGGCCGGCGGCGGGCCCCAGCCGAGGACGCGCCCCTCCGGCCGCAGCGCGCGGAGGAGCGCGGCGCCCTCGACCGCGGAGAGCGGGGCGCGCCCGAGCACGACGACCGAGGCGGCATCGGGCTCGGAGAGGGCGGCGGCGCGGGCGCCGACGGCGACGCGGAGGGTGGCGACCTGCGGCTTCAGCGCCGCGAGCACGTCGGGGGCGCGCCAGGTGCCGGCCTCGTCGGCCTCGCGCCACTCCCCGGTGAGGAGCGCGTGCGCGAACGGGCTGTGGGCGAGCGGCACGCGCTCGAGCAGCGCCTGGAGGTGGGCGTGGCCGTCCCCGGGGGCGGCGCCGGCGAGGCGCGCGAGGCGGGGGAGCGCGACGGCCGCGGCGGCTCGCCATCGCAGGCCGCGCCACTGCGCGTGGACGACGGCGCGCTGGGTGTCGAGGTCCCGCGCCGCGAGGAGGGCGGCGACCGCGCCCCGGCCGACGGTGAGCGGCAGCACGCGCTCGCGCAGCTCCGCGAGCCCGCGTTCGAGGGCGCCCTGGGTGAGGAGCCCCTCGCGGACGAGGCCCTCGTGGCGGTCACCCCAGGTGCGCGTCTCCGGGGGGAGACCGGGCCGGAGGTAGTGGTAGAACCACACCCGCCGGCCGAAGTGGCCGAGCCCGAGGAACGAGCGGATGCTCAGGGCCGGGAGCTCCCGCGCGGCGGCCCGCTTGAGCTCGACGAGGGCGGCGGCGCCGGCGTCCGGGACGACCGCGCGCACCGAGCGCGCCCCGCGGGCGGCGAGCGTGAGGGCGTCGTCTCCGGAGGGCTCGAACACGAGGACGTCGTCGTCCGGGCGCACGTCGAGCGCGCGCAGCAACCCAGGGTCTTCCCAGGAGGCTCCCCGTTCGAACGGCGAAGGATCCCCCGCGCGCTGCCACCCTTCCACCATGTGGCCCGCGACCTCCTGACGCCGACCGATTAACGCGCGGGGCCCGATGCGATAGCCTGCCTCTGGTCCCAAGGTCCCCGTTGATCCGCTCTACCGCCGCCCTCCGTCCCGTCCTCGACGCCATCGCCGGCGGCCGCCGCGTGGCCCTCGACACGGAGTTCCACTCCGAGCGGCACTTCTACCCGCGCCTCATGCTCGTGCAGCTCCGCGTCGACGACGGGCCCGCGTGGCTGATCGACCCGCTCGGCGACATCGACCTCGCCCCGCTCGGCGCCGCGCTCTCCGCCGTGCCGTTGCTGGTCCACGGCGGGGTGATGGACCTCCAGATCCTCCACCGCGAGATCGGGATGCGGCCGCTCGCCGTGTTCGACACGCAGATCGCCGCCGGCTGCGTGGGGGACGGGTTCCCGGTGCGCCTCCAGGAGCTGCTCCGCCGCCACCTCGACGTGCTGATCGCGAAGACGGAGACGCTCTCGGACTGGTCGGTGCGGCCGCTCACCGCCGACCAGCTCCGGTACGCCGCGGACGACGTGCTGCTCCTCGGGCCGCTGGCCGCCGCGCTGGAGGCCCGCCTCGAGGCGACCGGGAACGCCGCGCTCGCCGCGGCCTGCACCGCGGAGCACGTCGCGCGGGCGCTGCTCCCGGAAGACGACGCCACGGCGTGGCGGCCAGTCCCCGGCGCCCACCTCCTCGACGACCGCGAGCGGGCCGTCCTCCAGGCGCTCGCGGCGTGGCGGGACGGCGAGGCGCGGGAACGCGACGTCACGCGGTCCAACGTCATCTCCGACGCCATGCTCCTCGACCTCGCGCGTCGGCAGCCGACCACGTACGAGACCCTCCGCGCGAACCGACGGATGCCGAGCCAGGTCTGGAAGCGCGACGGCGCCGCCGTGCTCGCGTGCATCACCGCGGGCCGGGCCGCCCCGCCCCCCCCGGCGCCGTCCTCCCGGAGCCGCCTCTGGAAGGACCTCGTGATGGCCGCCGCCCGCACGGCCGAAGCGGAGCGCGGCTTCTCGCCCGAGCTCGTCCTCACCGACGCGACGCTGGATCGCCTGTCCCACGGCCAGTCGATCGAGCCCTGGCGCGGAGAAGCGCTCGGTGACCAATTCGCGCAGTTCATGTCGGGGAAGATTGGGGTGCGGCTTCCGGGTAACTGGACGTCCTGAATTGTTGGGGCGGAGGTTGCGGGCGCACCCCGATCTCCGCTATGGATGGGGTGGGGGCATCGTGCCTCTAGCCGGATAGTGCGCGCTAGGACGGAGGCACGCATGACGTCACCGGTGAAAAGTCCGTCATTGAAGGAGCGTCCCATGTTCACCCAGCTCATCCGCGACGAGTCCGGCGCCACCGCCATCGAATACGGCCTCATTGCCGCCCTGGTGGCCGTGGCCATCATCGTCGCGCTCACGGCCCTCGGCTCCAGCCTCGACAGCCTCTTCCAGGGCATCTCTGACGATCTGGACGCCGCCACGCCCTAAATCGGCGGGCTCGCGAGACGGGCGTTCCGCATTGCGGAGCGCCCGTCTTCTTTTTTTGCTCTCGGAACGAGGCCTAACGGAGCACTGTCCGGGATTGCCGATCGCGAGCGCGTGCTTTACGTATCGCTCGCAGAACGGCCGACCGTCCGCGGCCACGTCGACATAATTTGCGGGAGCAGGGATGCAGCGTCAGCAATCGGGTGGCCGCTCGCGCGCGGTCATCTTCCTGGTGGGTTCCGTCCTGCTGGCGTTCATGGCCGCGGCGATCGTGTTCAGCGTCATCAGCCGCTCGCAGAAGCAGATCAAGGAAGCGCAGAAGCCGAAGGAGACGATCGCGGTCGTCGTGGCCGTACGCGATCTTTACATGGGGCTTCCAATCGCTCCCGAAGACGTCGTGGTCCGCTATCTCATCCCCGAGATGGTGATGCGTGACGAGACCTTCGCCGACCTCGAGACCGTGCTCGGCCGCACCCCGCGCGAGCGCATCCTGGCGAACGAGGCCGTCCGTGAGGAGCGCCTCGCCTCCGCCAACGCCGGCGTCGGCCTCAACGCGATCGTCACGCCCGGCAAGCGCGCGATGACCGTCGCCACCGACACCGAGACCGCCGTGGCCGGGCTCCTCCAGGCGGGCAACTTCGTCGACGTGATCGTGACCATCAAGCCGGAGGATCCGGCGGCCGTCGGCGCCAAGTACGTCGCGGAGACCATCCTCCAGGACATCAAGGTCCTCGCGGTCGGCTCCAGCCTCGGCGGGAACGCCGCCAAGGAGGCCGAGTCCAAGGACTCGAAGGGCAAGAAGTCCGAGTCCGCCTCGAGGAAGCTCAAGCCCTCCATCACGGTCGAGCTCGCGCCGGAGGAGGCCGAGAAGCTCGCCCTCGCGCAGAGCCGCGGTGAGATCCACGTCGTCCTCCGCAGCGACATCGACATCCTGCAGATCGACTCCCAGGGCGTGATCACCACGGACAAGCTGATCGGCTTCGACCCGAAAGAGGTGGTCGATCCCTCCCCGATCAAGCGCCGCAGTGGGCCCGCGCCCGTCGCGGTCTCCCCCAAGGCCGAGGTCATCTCCGGCGGCCAGAAGGTCGAGGTCTCCTTCGGCGCGGACGGCACCACCGACGAGACCACCAACGGGAAGTAGAGGAAATAATGCGCTCGTTTCACTCGTTCCGGCACGTGCTCTCGGCGGGCCTGCTCACGCTCGCCCTCGGGGCCGCACCCTCCGTCGCGTTCGCGGCCGACCCCGCGCCGAGCGCCAACGCGAGCGTCATCGACGTCGGCATCGGCGAGTCCGTCATCCAGCGGGACAACCGGGCGATCTCCCGCGTCCTCATCAGCGATCCCACCGTCGCGGAGCTGCGCCTCCTCGAGGAGGGGCAGTACCAGGTGCGCGGCCTCGCGGTCGGCAGCACCGACCTCTGGGTGTGGTACCGCGACAACGTCAGCCAGCCGGTCACTTACAAGGTGCTCGTCTCCGCCGATCTCACGGACGTCGGCCGGCGCATCCGCGGCGCGGTCAACGGCCCCGCCCCGAAGGTCTACCCGGTCAGGGACCGCCTCGTGGTCGAGGGCCCCGTGGACGACCTCGAGACCCTCGAGCGCGTCTCCGCGATCGCCAAGATCTACGACGAAGAGTTCGTGAACCTCATGACCGTGCGCGGCGACCACCAGGTCCAGCTCAGGGTCGTCTTCGCCGAGGTGAACCGGACCAGCCTCCGCGAGCTCGGGCTCTCCGTGCTCTTCAGTGACGCCGGCTCGGGCGTCAGCGCGGCGCTCCCCGGGTTCACGCCCGGCACCGACGTGATCCAGCTCATCGGCGCCTACACGGGGGCGTTCGACATCAGCGGCATCCTCGCGGTGCTCGAGCAGAACAAGCTCTCGCGCACGCTCGCGGAGCCCTCGCTCGTGGCGCTCTCCGGGCAGCAGGCCGAATTCCTCGCCGGCGGCGAGATCCCCGTCCCGGTCGACGAGCGGGACGGTCGCGTCAGCATCCAGTTCAAGGAGTACGGCGTAAAGTTGGTGTTCGTGCCGACGGTGCTGTCCGGCAACGTGATCGACATGCGCGCCTTCGTAGAGGTGAGCGAGCTCGATCCGAACACGACGGTGCGCCTCTCCAACGTGGAGGTCCCCGGCATGCTCATCCGCAAGGGTGACAGCCATTTGCGCCTCGAGAGCGGGATGACCTTCGCCATGGCCGGCATGCTGCACGAGCGCACGACGTCGACCCGCGCCGCGGTGCCCATCCTCGGGGATCTGCCCATCGTCGGCGCCCTCTTCCGCTACGTGAAGCACAAGCGCGAGGAGACCGAGCTCGTCATCTTCGTGACCCCCGAGCTGGTGCGGCCGATGGCCCAGGACGAGGTGCCCGCGGCGCCGGGCAGGACGGAAGGGTACAATCCGAGCGACTTTCAGCTGTACCTGATGGGTCAGTTGGCGATCCCGGGCTCCCGCACCGAGGAGCCCACCGGCGAATACGGCATGAAGCGCTAGAGGCGGACCCATGAGGCAGGCGGGCAGCACGAGCAACGTCGCATCGGTGGTGGTGATCGGCGTCGATTCCCGTTCGATGGGGCAGATCCGCGAGACGCTCGGCGCCGAGGCGACCCTGCCTGCCCAAGCGACGAAGTACGAGGACGCGCTCGCGGTCGTACGGAAGCTGCGTCCCGACGTCGTCATCGCTGGCTTCGACCAGGACTACGAGGAGGCCATCCGGCTCGCCCCCCAGCTCCTCGCGGAGAGCGGCCGCGTGCAGCTCGTGGCCCTCTCGGCGCACGCCGACTCGGATCGGATCCGCGCGGCGATGCGCGCCGGGTACCGCGAGTTCGTCGTCCTCCCGGACGACGCCGAGCTGCTCCGTCAGGCCGTCCACGAGGCGATCTACCAGGAAGGCGGCGACGAAGATCACGGCGAGGTCGTCACCATCTGGGGCAGCAAGGGCGGCGCCGGGGCCACGTTCCTCGCGGTGAACCTCGCGGCCGAGCTCTCGCCCGTCCACCGCGTCTGCGTGGTCGACCTCGACTTCTCCATGGGCGACGTCGCGGCCTTCCTCGACATCAACCCCGCCCAGACCATGTCGGACCTGCTGCGGAACCTCCACAAGATCGACGAGCGCATGCTCGCCGGCCATGTGGTGGTCCATCCGAGCAAGATCCACGCGCTCGTGCAGCCCACCGACCTCGAGCAGCGCGAGGAGATCAAGGGCGACACCGTGATGCGCATCCTCACGACGGTCGCGCGGTCCTACCAGTACTGCCTCGTGGACTGCGGGAGCCGGCTCGACGAGCCCGCGCTCACGGCCGCGACCGTGGCGGACCGCATCCTCCTCGTGAGCTCGCCGGACGTCCCGGGCATCAAGAACACCTGGCGGCGCCTCCAGCTCCTGGAGAAGCTCGGCATCGAGAAGAGCCGGATCCACGTCATCCTCAACCGCTGGGACAAGCGTGACGCCCCGTTCTCGCTGGCCGACGTCGAGCAGAACCTCTCCCGCAAGGTGGACGCCAGCGTCGCGTTCGACCGCGCCGCCACCCGCGCGGTGAACGAGGGCAAGCTGCTGCGCGACGTCGACAAGAAGTGCGCCGCTGCCCGGGACATCGAGTCCCTCGTCGGCCTCGTGACGGACGGGGAGATCTCCGTCGAGAAGCGCGCGGCGGGTCCGATCGGCTGGTTTTCCCGATTCTCCGGAGGGTAATCCGTGTCCTCTCGCCTGATCGACCGCGTCCGCGGCGCCCAACAGCGCTTCAAGACGGGAACTCCGAGCGCGGACTCCGCGGAGTACGAACGCATCAAGAAGACGCTCCACAGCGAGCTCCTCGAGATGATCGACTTCGACCGGGTGGGCTCGACCCCCCGCGCGGAGCTCGCCGCGAAGCTGCGCGACACCCTCACGAACGAGGTCGAGCAGCGCCAGCTGCCGCTCAACCGCATCGAGCGCGACCGCCTCGTCGACGAGATCCTCGACGACATCCTCGGGCTCGGCCCCCTCGAGCCGCTGCTGAAGGACCCGGACATCTCCGACATCCTGATCAACGGCTTCGACAAGGTGTGGATCGAGAAGAAGGGGTTGCTCCAGCGCATCGACGTGCGCTTCAACGACAACCGCCACCTCATGCAGGTCATCGAGCGCATCGTCAGCGCCGTCGGCCGCCGGGTGGACGAGACCAGCCCGATGGTGGACGCCCGCCTCGCGGACGGGAGCCGGTTCAACGCCATCATCCCGCCCCTCGCGCTCGACGGCCCGATGGTCTCGATCCGTCGGTTCGGCACGCGCGCCATCACCCCGGACGACCTCGTCGCTTTCGGCGCCTGCCCGCGCCCCGTGATGGACGTCCTCCGCGGCTGCGTGAAGGCCAAGCTGAACATCATCATCTCCGGCGGCACAGGCTCCGGCAAGACGACGATGCTCAACGTATTATCCAGCTTCATCCCGGATGGTGAACGCATCGTCACCATCGAGGACAGCGCCGAGCTCCAGCTCCAGCAGAACCACATCGTGCGCCTCGAGACCCGTCCGCCGAACGTCGAAGGGCGCGGCGAGGTCACCCAGCGCGAGCTCGTCAAGAACTGCCTCCGCATGCGGCCGGATCGCATCATCCTCGGTGAGATCCGCGGCGGTGAGGCCATCGACATGCTGCAGGCGATGAACACGGGTCACGACGGATCGCTCGCGACCGTGCACGCGAACACCACGCGGGACGCCGTCGCGCGCTTCGAGACGATGGTCGGCATGGCCGTCCCCAACCTCTCGGACCGCAACATCCGCGAGATGATCGCGCGCGCCATCGACATCATCATCCAGCTCGACCGCCTGCCGGACGGCTCGCGCCGCCTGATGGCTGTGACCGAGATCGTCGGCATGGAGGGCCCGATCGTCACCACGCAGGACATCTTCACCTTCGAGCAGCGCACGGTGGACGACGACGGCCGCGTCCGCGGGACCTTCCGCGCCACCGGCACGCGCCCGAAGTTCGCCGCGCGCCTCGCCCGGCACGGCATCGAGCTTCCGCCCGAGCTCTTCCGCTTCGAGCAGGACGTTTGAGATGAACGCGGACAACATCATCCTCGTCGTGGCTGTGGCGATGGCGATGGCGGCGCTCCTCCTCTTCGCGCAGTTCAGCTACTGGACCCTCCAGAGCCGCGCGGACCAGCAGCAGCGCGAGCTCTCGCGGCGCCTCGGCACGCTCGTCGAGAAGAACGCCGGTCCCGAGCTCCTTCGGGCGCCGTCCGGACGGGAAGCGCGCGGGATCTCCGCCCGGCTCGAGGACCGCATCCGCCAGGCCGGGAGCCCCTACACCCTCAACGCGCTCTACACGCGGATGGCCGTCGCCGGGCTCGTCGGCGTGCTCGTGCTCCTCGTGGCGTTCAAGAGCGCCATCGCCCTGGCCGGGCTCGCCTTCGCCTACATCCCCATCGTCCTGCTCACCGGCGCCGCCGAGACGCGCGCGCGCCGCCTCACGGAGCAGCTCCCCGACGGCCTCGACCTCCTGGCCCGGTCGCTCCAGGCCGGGCACGGTCTCTCCGAGTCTCTGCGCGGCGTCGCCGAGGAGATGCCGCTCCCGCTCTCGCAGGAGTTCGGGCGCGTCTACGAGGAGCACAACCTCGGTCGCGACCTCCGCGAGTGCCTCCAGAACCTCACGCGCCGCAACCCCGGCAGCTTCGACCTCCAGATCTTCGTCGGGTCCGTGCTCCTCCAGCGGGACACCGGCGGCAACCTCGTCGAGATCCTGAACAGCATCTCGGCGACGATCCGCGGGCGCTTCATGTTCCAGGGCAAGGTGGCCGCGCTCACCTCGGAGGCGCGCTTCACGGCGTACATCCTGGGTGGCCTGCCGTTCTTCGTCATCGGCGCCATCCTCTGGGCGTCGCCGAAGTACCTCCGCCCGCTCATCGAGGACCCCCTCGGCAACCTGATGCTGGTCGGCGCGATGCTCTCGTTCTCCTTCGGCGTCTTCGTCATGCGTGAGATCTCCAAGGTGGAGGTCTGATGAACGCTAGCGTGCAGCTCGCCCTCGCCGTCCTCGCGACCCTCGTGTCGGTCGGCGGCGTGGCGTGGGCGTTGTACCTCGTGCTCAACCCGCAGCGCACCGCGTCGGATCGCCTCGCAGAGATCGGCGTCGGTCCGACGGACCCCGGCCAGTCGGCCATCCGCTCCGCCCGCCTCCAGAAGCTCACGAGCTCGGCCGCCCGCCTCGCCGTCTCCGACCAGGAGCAGCTCGTCGCCCTCCGGAAGCGCATGTTGCAGGCCGGCTTCCGCGACCGCAACGCGGTCGAGATCTACAGCGCGGCGCGCACGGTCGGCGCGCTCGTGTTCGCGTTCCTCGCGTTCCTGGTCCTGCCGAAGGAGAAGGTCGTCTACGTGGTGGGCAGCGCCCTGCTCGGCGCGACGATCGGGTACTACCTGCCGGCGATCTGGGTCACCAACCTCCTCGACCGCCGCCGTTCGGACCTGCTCAAGGCCTTCCCGGACGCCCTCGACCTGCTGGTGAGCTGCGTGGAAGCGGGCCTCGGCCTCGACGCCGCCTTCCGCCGCGTCGCCGAGGAGATGGAGGACGCCGCGCCCGACCTGTCGCGCGAGCTCCAGTACGTCACCGTCGAGGTCAACGCGGGTGTCCCCCGCGCCGAGGCCCTCCGTCACCTCGGCGATCGCACCGGGTTGGACGACATCACGGCGCTGGTCAACGTGCTGGTGCAGGCCGAGCGCTTCGGTACGAGCGTGTCGCGCGCCCTCCGCGTACACAGCGAGCATGTGCGCGTGCGGCGCATGCAGCGCGCCGAGGAGAAGGCCGCGCAGGTCTCGCCGAAGCTGACCGTGGTGATGATCCTCTTCATCCTGCCGTGCCTCATCATCGTGCTCATCGGGCCCGCGGTCATCAACGTCAAGAACATCCTCCTCCCCGCGATGGCCGGACAATGAGGACGTCCTCCCTCCTGTTGGCCGGCTTGGCGTTGCTCGCGCCCGCCGCGTGGGCCGCTCCCGACATGCCGCGTGGCCCTGTCGCCGAGGAGCGGGCCCGCGTGGACGCGCAGGTCAACGTCGTGACCTCGCTCATCGACACGGGCCTGAACGAGAAGGCGCTCCAGGTGCTCGCGGATGTGCGGTCCCAGGGCGGAGACGACGCCCGGCTCGACGTGCTCCAGGCGCGCGCGCTCCACGCGACCGGCATGAGCGCCGAGGCCCGCGCGCTGCTCGAGCTCCACACGGCCCGCGTGCCGCGCGACGCGGAGGGGTGGAGCACCCTCGGCATCGTCCTGGCCGACGCTGGCGACGTGCCCGGGAGCATCCGGGCGCTGGAGCGGGCCTCGAAGCTCGATCCGGACGACGCCGTGGTCCTCAACAACCTCGGCTTCGCCCACCTCTCCGCAAACGACGCGGAAGAGGCCGTGCGGCTGTTCCGGGCGTCCCTCACGAGAGACCCCTCGCAGGTGCGCACCCGCAACAACCTCGGCTTCGCCCTCGCCCGGCTCGAGCGCGACATGGAGGCCCTCCAGGCCTTCCGCGCCGCCAACACCGAGGGAAACGCTCGCTACAACCTTGGCGTCGCCTGCGTGAACCGCGGGGATCGCCCCTCGGCCATCACTCAATTCAACGCCGCGTTGGAGGCCGCCCCCGGGCACCCCGCGGCCACCGCGGCCCTCGACCGGCTGCTCACGGAGGCGTCCCCATGACCCTTCTCCTGTTGCTCGCCTGCGCCCAGCCCGTACACATGCAGTACGACTTCGGTCGTGCGTCCTGGGAATCAGCCAGGATCCAGGCGGATCTCTCTCGTGCCTCCGTGGCCGACAGCGTGTACCCGCTCTCCGGCAAGGAAGCGCAGTTGATGCGCGAGAACGTCGAGAAGTCCTCTTCCGACGTGGAGTCGGGCGAGGCCGAGGCGATCGAGAAGTAGTCGGCGGGGCGCCGGCTCCCCTCCGCCGAGCCCGCGCTTCCCTCTGACCCAGCTCCGCGGCTCTCCGCGGCCCGTGACGCCATCTCCGCCCTCGCGCCCACCCCCCCGCCCCTCCGAAAGCTCGCGCTGCGCGGTCTGGGCTCGGGCGCGGTCGTCCTCGTGGTGCTCGGGCTGGCGGTGTTCGCCGCCGCGTCGAGCGACCTCACGGGAGACGCCGTCCGCACCGTGCTCCGGCGCTCGGACCCTCGCGTGTTCGTGGTCGCCTTCGCGATGATGACGGGCGGCCTGTGCTTCCTCGCGCTCCGCTGGCGCGCCCTGATGCCCCAGCGGGAGGGCGTGGCCGTGCTCCCGCTGACGGGCATCTTCACCATCGGCACGCTGCTGAACTACGTGCTCCCCGGTCCGGTGGGGGAGTTCGCCGCCGCGGCGATGGTGTCGCGGCGGTTCCGGGTCCCCGCGGAGACCGCCTTCGCGGCCAGCCTGCACGCGCGCTTCATCGGCCTCGCGGTCGCGGGCTCGGTGTCCGCGGCGCTCTTCCTCACGACGGACATGCCGGTGCCCGACGGCACGCGGCGGTGGATCGGCGCCGCCACCGCGGTGATCGCCGGCGGTGCGGTGGCCCTCGGCGTGCTCTCCGCGCACCCCGCCGTGCTCGAGGCCATCTCCGACCGCACCGTCGGCCGCGTGCCCTTCCTCGCGGGCCTGCACGCCTCTGTGGTGCGCCTCGCGCGGGCCCTGCACGCCACGGGTAGCCTCGGCCCCCGCCGCTACGCCTGGGGCGTGTTGTGGGCCCTCTGCGGGCACGCAATGGTGGTGGGCGGCATCGGCCTCGCCGCGTTCGGCCTCGGCGCCTCGCCTGACCCCGCCGGCCTCGCCTTCACCTACACGGTGTCCACCGCCGGCGCCGTGGTCCTCTACGCCTTCCCCGGCTCGCAGGTCGGCTGGGACGCCATGTTCGGCTCCCTCCTCGTCGCCACTGCGGGCCTCACCGTCACGGACGCCGTGGCGATCACCCTGCTGGTTCGCGTCCAACAGCTCCTGACGGTGCTGCTCGGCGCCGTGGTGCTCCTCCGGATGGCGGCCGGCCGGACGGATGATATCGGCGCGCTCAACAGTTAGACGGACGACCCTGGAGACCCGATGCGGCTGCGCCCCCTGCTCCCCTTCTTGTTCCTCACCCTCATCGCCGCCAAGGGCGGAAAGAAGAAGGGCGACGCCCCGGCTCCGCCGCCCCCCGAGGCCGCCGCCGCGCCCGCGCCCGTCGAGGCCCCGCCGCCGGTGGTGGAGGCCGCACCCGCCCCGCCCCCGGTCGTGAAGAACGCCGACCTCTCCATCACCATCGGCTTCGCAGACGGCACGTCCAAGGCCGGGAAGGTCACCGGCATCGAGCGCACGGTCGACTTCTACGGCGACGAGGGCTGGACCTCCGACGAGGGCAAGCTCAAGCTCACGGTGGAAGCCGCGGGCAGCGAGAAGCAGGTCGCCTGGAAGGACGTGAAGTCCCTCGCCGTGGCGCCCGGCAAGATCCCGGACGAGGTGGACTGCACCTACAGCTCCGACTTCTCGCCGTGGATGTACGAGTGCACCCTGCGCACGAACGTCACTGCCACGATGAAGGACGGGTCCAAGGGCACCGTCACCAACCGGCACAAGTGGCGCTTCAGCTACTCGGACGGCTCCTCGCTCGAGCTGTCGGTCTACAAGTACACCGTGCGCGAACAGGACGACCGCGAGCTCCAGTTCGGCGACGAGGCGACCGAGAACTTCGCCCTCTACACGAAGCTCCAGGACAAGCTCCGCTCCGACGCGAAGACCGCGCTCGTCAAGTCGATCGCGGTCCAGTAGCGTCGACGGGCGAGAGGAGGGCCGGCGGGCGCGCGCTCAGCGCACCGTCGGCCCTTTCACGTTGGGGGGCGAGGGGATGGGCTCCTCGGAGAGCCGCCGCGCCAGGGCCCCGACGATGAGGTCCGCGTCGGACACGACTTCGCGGGCGAAGCCGTCGGGCCCGGCGGCGTTCACGAGCTCCACGCAGCCGTAGACC
>CAJBVW010000230.1 GCA_903959175.1 uncultured Pseudomonadota bacterium | reverse complement strand
CGCCCGCGCGGCGTCCAGGTGCTCGCGCCCCTCCACGACGCAGGTGCCGTCGATCGTGCGCGGGTCGAGGTGCGGGTAAGTCAGCACCTCCAGCTCGTTGAACATGGTGAGGCGGTAGGCGTCCGCGAGGATGTCCTCCGCCGGCCGCGGCAGGGTCCGCCCCGCGTAGATGCGCGCGAGCTCGTCGCGCATGTCGTCGTGACCCATACGCCGCACGACGCCGCCGCCCATCCGCGCCACACCGATCAGGGCGCGCCGCGGCACGCGCCCGACGACGGCCTGGCCCGGGTAGTAGAGCGCGAGTCCGCCGAGGTCCTTCACGAGCAGGGAGGGCTTCATCGGTCGTCCCGCGTGGGGTCGACCGGCACGGCGAGGACCGCCTTCTTGTCGATCTTCCCGTTGGGGAGCGCGGGGATGGCGCTCCAGAACTCGACGATGCGCGGCACCTTGTAGGAGGCGAGCCGCGCCCGGCACCACGCCTGGACGGCGCGCACGGACACGGTCGAGCCCGGCACCACCTGCACGATCGCGCGGGCGACCTCCCCGCGGAGGCGCTCCTCCGCGCGCACGACGACCACCGCGCGCACGTCCGGGTGCTGCGCGACGACCTGCTCGATCTCGAGCGGGAACACGCGGATGCCGCCGATCTTCAGCATCTCGCTCCGACGCCCGGAGAAGTAGACGAAGCCGTCGGCGTCGACGTAGACGAGGTCCCGCGTGGCGTACCACCCGTCGTGGAACTGCGCGGCGGTCTCCTCGGGCTGGTTCACGTAGCCGAGGGCGAGGGCGTCCCCGCGCATCCAGAGCTCGCCCACCTCGCCGACCGGCACGGGCTGGCCGTCCTCGCCGACGACGCGCATCTCGTAGGTGGGGATGGGCTTGCCGGTGCTGCCGGGGCGGCGCGGCCCCTCCGCGAGCATGCCGAGGCCGACGCCCGTGGTCTCCGTGCTCCCCCACACCGGCAGGAAGCGCGCGGTGAACGCCCGCTCCATGCGATCGAGCGACTCGGGAGACACGTACGCGCCGCCGGCCTCCAGCACGCGGAGCGAGCCGAGGTCCGGGGGGTTGGCCGCCCGCCGGGCGCCCTCCTGGAAGTCGAGGAGCATCTCGTAGAAGCTCGGGACGGCCATCATCCAGGTGACGCGGAAGCGCGCGATGGTCTCGGCGATGTGGCGCGGGCTCAGCGAGTCCACGACGACGAAGGCGCCGCCGTAGAGGATGGAGCGGTGGAACAGCTCGTGCGGGTGCGCGAACACCGAGAACATGCCGAGGTACACGTCGTCCGCAGCGAATCCGAGCCCCTCCGCGGTCGCGACGGCGTTGACGAGGATATTGCGCGACGTGGTGATCGCGCCCTTGGGCCGCCCCGTCGATCCGCTCGTGTAGTTGTAGTAGCAGGGCGTATCCGCGGTCGCGACGAACGTGGGGCGCCGCGCCTCTGCGCCAGGCGTGTTGGCGCAGAGGCCCGGATCCAGGGCGTCCACCCGGATCGACCACCGCACTGCGCCCGCGAACCGCGCGGCGAGCGCCTCGTGCGCGGGCTCCCACACCAGCGCGCTCACCCCGGCCACCGCGAACTGATCCGCGACCTGCTCGGGCTGGAGCTTGAAGTTCACCGGCACGAAAATCGCGCCCACCCGCGCGCACGCGAGGAAGCCCACGACGACCTCGGGCCGCTTGTCGAGCATGAACGCGATCGCGACGCCCGGACCGATCCCGGCGTCCTCCCAGGCCACGGCTACGCGGTCGACCTCGGCGTCGAGCTCCGCCCACGTCAAGCTCCGGTGCTCCCCGAGGAGCGCGGGGCGCTCGGGGTGCAGCGCGGCGGTGCGGCGGAGGACGTCTCCGAGCGGCAGGCCGGTGAGCGCGGCGAGCATGGGTTCTCCTGCGGGGCCGGACAGCTACTCCCCGGGCGGGGGGCGCGTCAACCCGGGGACGAGAGGGAAGAAGGGACCTTCGCGACGGATCGGTCGGGACGCGGGATGCGCCGGAGCGCGCGGACGCAGCCGCGGGCCTCGGCGAGGACCAGCGCGGGGTCGGAGCCCCCGTAGCGCGAGGCGTACGTGAGCGCGGCGAGGCGGGCGAAGGGCGCGGCGTCGGCGCCGACGCGCGCGTGGAGCCACTCGGCGGCCGCGGCGGGCGGCAGCTCGGGAGGCAAGGCCCATCCGCGGCGGCGTACGGCCGTGCGCGCGTCCGCGCAGAGGCGCGCGAGGGCGTCCGGGCGGGGCCCCCTCCGGCTCGGGGCGCCGACCCGCGCGAGCACGGCGCGGAGCACGACGAGGCCGGCCATCATCCCGCCCACCACGGCGAGCATGCCCACCAGCCCGGCGCGGATCGGGCTCTGCCCGGCGCCCTCGCCGGAGAACATCACCCGCCGCCCCACGGCGCTGAACGCCACGAACTGCGCGCTCATGTCGTACTCGACGACGTCGCGGTACCAGGCGGAGAGCAGCGCGTCGATGCGCGCGCTCAGGCCGCCGGCGTCCACCGACGGGAGGCTGGAGGCCGGCGTCGGGTCGAGCGTGGCCCAGCCGGCGTCGGTGCGGACCTCCACCCAGGCGTGCGCGTTGCCGCGCCGCACGACGACGTACCCGTCCGCGCCGACCTCCTCCGAGTAGAAGCCCGTCGCGAGGCGCGCGGGGATGCCGCGCTCGCGGAGCAGCACCACGAGCGCGCTCGCGAAGTACTCGCAGTGCCCCGCCTTCGCGTCGAAGAGGAACCACGCGAGCGGCTCGCCGACGGGCGGCGGGGGCGTGTCCACGTAGGTGTAGGTGGCGCCGAGCCACTCCGAGAGCGCGCGCGCGACGACGACGGGATCGCCCTCGTCCTGGGCGATCGACCACGCGAGGGGCCGGATGCGGGGGTCGACCTCGGGGAGGGCGATCCACGGCGCGATGTCGGTGGTGTCGACATCCGCGAGGGGGACGGTGCGGGAGAAGGCCCGGTACTCGGCGCTCCGCACGGGGGAGGACGCGACGAAGGCGCCGCCGGCCTCCGGGCGCGCGCCGATGCCCTCGACGCGCACGAGGTCGGGCACGCCGAAGAGGAGATCTCCGCCGAGCGCCTGGAGGGCGACCTCCGCGCGACGGTCCCACGTCGCGTCGCGGACGGGCCGCTCCACCGGGGCGGCCGCCGTCCACCGCGCGCCGTCGAAGCGGTCGAGGGAGCGGCCGCGGACGTGGAAGGGCCCGGGCACGGGGCGCCCCTCCGCGTCGGTCACGCGCAGCCGCATGACCTCGGCGCCGTCGTCCGAGACGAGCCCCTCGACCCCGAGCGTCACATCGTCGGGGAAGCGCGCGCCGCCGCTGCCGTGACCGAGGTACCCGCCGTCGAGCCGGGGCAGCACGAGGAAGAGGACCCCGGTGAGCACCGCGGCGCCGACCGCCACGATGCCCTCCAGCAGCCGCGGCGCGCCCTCGTCGCCGGCGTGCAGCTCGGCGCGGAGGAGCGCCACCGGGAGGAGCCCCGCGAACAACACGAAGAGCGGGCCGAGGAGCACGGTCTCGGTGGCGACGGCGCCGAGGAGCAGGAGGAGCGTGGCGAGGAGGAGGGCCACCCGCACGTCGTCGCCGGTGCGGCCCGTCCAGGTGCGGTGCGCGAGGAGCCACGTCACGAGGAGGGCGAAGGCGACGGTCGGCGGCCCCGCGAGCGCGAGGAGCGCGGTCCCCGCGAGGACGCCGGCGTGGCACGCGAGCCACATGCGCGGCGCGAGGCGCGGCGCCGGCCAGAGGAACGCGGCCGCGCCGACCACGGCGACGGCGAGGTTCGGGCCTCCGGAGAGCGCGAGGGAGCCCAACCCGGCGAGCACGACCCCGCCGAGCGCCCCCCCACCCGGTCGCCGCGGCGCGCTCACCGCCCCTCCGCGCGCGCAGGCAGCAGCGCGAGCGTCGTGAGCAGGCGCCGCCGCTGGGAGGCCCCGGAGCGCGGGACGATGTGCTCGGCGCCGACCTCGAGGCCCACGGCGTCCCCCCGCCGCGTGTGCAGCAGCACCTCGCCGCACGCGCGCCGGATCGCCCCCTCCCCTTCCGCGCCCACGCGCACGACGACCTCCCCGCCGCCCTCCGCGCTCCGCAGGATCACCAGCGGCCTCGGCGACCGCGCGCTGCTCGGCCAGTGGATGCGGCGCACCGGATCACCCGGCGCATACGCCCGCATCCCGACGAGCTCGCCCACACCTTCGCGGCTCGCGCGCACCGCGGCGGCCTCGCCGATCCCCATGCCACCGTCCGCCGCGTTCCCGCGCTCCGGCCGTGGATACACCAGGATCTCGCCCGGCACGTCGAGGTCGCGCCACCGCAGGATGAGGCCGAACGGAAAGCGCGAGGCGATCCGGATCCGCGCGAAGGCGGCCGGCCCGCGCGCGGGGAAGGTCCACGTCGCGGGCTCCTCCACCGTGGCCCCGGGCGCCACCCGCCCGAAGCGCGCCCGCGCGCGCCCGCCGTCCCGCTCCTCCACCTCCACGCGCCACGCCCCGCCGAAGCGGCGCGGGTTCTCGATCACCAGGCGTCCGCTCGCGGGCTCGTTGGCATAGAGCTCACCGGGCAGCGCGCGCCGCACGATGAGCGCGCGGAGGTTCCACTCGGCGAGCACGTTGTTCACGATCAGCACGCCGAGCAGCGCTGCGAGCACGACGTATACGAGGTTGTTGCCCGTGTTCACCGCGCCGAACAGGAGGCCGGCGAGCACGAGGAAGAACCAGACGCCCGCGAGGGTGGGCCGGACGGCGTTCCAGTCCCCGGGAGGGCGGGCCGCTTTCTCGGGGCGGGCCATCAGACGGGCGGCGCGAGCCCGGCGAGGAGCCCGCGGATCGCGGCCGCGCCGGCATCCTCTCCGGTCTCGGTGCGCGCCAGCACGCGGTGCGCGAGCACGGGCACGGCGAGCGCGCGGATGTCCTCGGGCACGACCCACGCGCGGCCGCGAAGGCGCGCGTACGCCCGCGCGGCGCGCAGCAGCGCCTCGGCGCCGCGGGTCGACACGCCGCGGGCGAGCGCGGGGGTGGTCCGCGTGGCAGCCACGAGGTCGAGCACGTAGTCCTCGAGCTCGGCGTGCACGCGCACGGCGGCGGTCTCGCGGCGGAGCGCGGCGAGCGCGGGGCCGGTGATCGGGCGATCGTCTTCGTAGAAGCGCGCGTCTCCGCGGAGGATGGCGCGCTCGGCGTCCCGCGAGGGGTAACCCATCGACGTGCGGACGAGGAAGCGATCGAGCTGGGAGTCCGGCAGGGGCCAGGTCCCCTGGTATTCGTGCGGGTTCTGCGTCGCGATGACGAGGAAGGGGTCGGGCAGCGTGAGGGTCTCGCCGTCCACGCTGACCTGGGCCTCGTTCATCGCCTCGAGCAGCGCGGACTGCGTGCGCGGCGTGGTGCGGTTGATCTCGTCCGCCAGCACGACGTTCGCGAAGATGGGCCCGGCGCGGAAGGTGAACGCCCCGGTGCGCGGGTCGAGCACGGTGGCGCCGAGGATGTCCGACGGCAGCAGGTCCGACGTGAACTGGATGCGCTTGAACGTGCCGCCGAGGGCGCGCGCGAGCGTCAGGCCGAGCGTGGTCTTGCCGACGCCGGGCACATCCTCGAGCAGCAGGTGGCCGCCCGCGAGCACGCAGACGAGCGCGAGCTCGACCACCTCGGGCTTGCCCACGACCCGCCGCTCGACGAGGGCGCGGAGGGCTCCGAGCGCGTCCGCCTCAGCGGGCGCCCCGGTCATTGGCCGACGAGACCGCCGAAGGTGTTGAGCCCGTACTGGCACCCGACCTCGAGGGTCTCTTCCTCAGAAGCGACGATCTCGAAGTATTCGGAGCCCTCCCAGTCACGCTCGCCCTCGACGCAAGCGTCGCCTTCGGAGGGGTCGACCGAGGCCGTGCCGGTGAGCTGCCACTTGACCGGGCCGTCGTTCTCCGTCTCGGAGCCGATGACGACGGTGGAATACGTCAGGTCGCAGCCGGTGATGGTCCCGATCGCGAACACGTCCTCGCCGATGTAGATCGTCGCCTTCGAGCCGTCGAACGCCACGGCGTACGTGAAGTTGTCCTCGTAGCCCTCCGTCGCGTCCGGATGGCATTCGTCGGACGTGCCGGGGCGCCCGCCGTCTTCGTCGATGGCGGTGGTCACCGTCACGTCGTAGAAGATCGCGTCCTCCGGGACCTTGGAGTTCGAGCAGGCGAGGAGCGAGAGGACGAGCAGCACGTGCAGGCTCCGGCGATCGAGGGGCGCGGCAACCATAACACCACGCCGGAGCAAGGGGCGACGCCTGCGGCCGTTGACACCCCCCGGCCCGGCGCCTACATTGCGCCGCCGCCGGCGTCCCGCGGCCCCTCTCCCTCCCTTTCGTCCGCTTCGGAGGCCGCTTGGCCGAATCCGCTCCCCTCTTCGTCTGCCGCCCCTCCGATCTCGCGGCGCTGCGCACCCACTTCGACGCGGCGCGCGGCGGGCAGTCCCGCACCGTCGTGCTCGACGCCCCCCTCGGCGGCGGCAAGCGCGCGGCCGTCGGCGAGCTCGTGCGCAACCTCCCTGCGGACGAGGACGTGCTCGTCATCCGCGCGGCCCTCACCGACGAAGAGGACGGTCTCCGCACCCTTCTCCGCCTCTACGCGGCCCTCTACGGCGCGCTGTACCGGGACACCGTCCTGCGCGGCAAGGTCGAGATGATCCTCAACGCCCAGATGCCGCAGCACAGCAAGCGCGTGCAGCAGTGGTACCAGGCGTTCATCGAGGGCCTCAAAAAGAGCGTCCCGGCGGACGGCGAGCAGTCCTTCCAGGTCACGCTCCCCCGCGACAACCCGGTGATCGGCTTCGCCGAGATCATGAGCGGCATCTCCCGCAAGATGACCGTCATCCTCGACGTGCAGAACGCGTTCAACAGCCACTCCGTGTCCACCTTCGTGGCGCTCGAGGGCCTGCACGACGCGCGCAAGGGCAACGGCAAGCTCCTGATGATCCTCGGCATCGAGCCGGTGACCGACGCCGCCAAGGCGTGGATGCCCGCCCCCCTCCTCGACTTCCTCGATCGCCGCAGCGGCGAGGTCGAGCGCATGACCATCGCCCCCTGGGGGGCGGACGAGGTCGGCGCCTACCTCACCAGCAAGGGCCTCTCCGCCGCCGCGCCGGGCCGCATCGCCGAGATCGCGCACGGCCGCCCCGCCTACGTGGCCGAGCTGGTCGACGTTCTGGCCGAGCGGAACCTCCTCGACGACGCCCTCGACGGCGCCACGCTCGCGTCCCTGGCCCCCCTCGAGGCGGACGCCGGCGAGGTCGACGAGCCCGAGGCCCCGGTGGAAGGCAAGCGCCGTCAGGTCGGCGTGGCGGACGCGCCCCGTGTCCAGTTCCTCGCCTCCCTCCTCGGCCTCTCCTTCCCGTCGGGCCTCGTCGCCGACATGGACGGCCTCGATCGCGACAGCGTGGACGACCTGCTCGACGCCTGCCCGAACCTCGTCTCCGAGCTCCAGTTCAGCAAGGGCCTCGGCACCTGGGTCTACCAGTACAAGAAGGGCATCTGGCGCCAGGCCATCCTCGACGCCCACTCCACCGACGAGGACCACGACCTCGCCCGTCGCGTCGCCGGCTTCCTCGAGAAGTTCCTCGTGCCCCGCGGCTACGAGTTCGTCGTCAAGACCTTCCGCATGTTCGCGGAGCACGGCGCCCCCCAGCGCGCCATGAACCTCCGCAGCGTCGCGCTCGGGAACGACCGCCCGGACGTCTGGAACATGACGCAGGACGCCGTCAAGTACTTCGACGGCGTGACCTGGCCCGACCCGATGCGCCGCACGGTCTACATGAACCTCGTGGACCGCATGGTCCAGGCCGGTGAGGTCGAGCCGACCGAGCGCCTCGTGTCCGAAGCGATGGCGTGGGCCACCGAGAAGGCCGACCGCCCGATGGAAGCGTGGATGCTCTTCGCGGGCAGCCGCCTCGACTACCGCCGCCAGGACCTCTACCGGGCCCGTGACCGCGCGAAGGACGCGCTGAAGATGTACGCCGCGCTCGACGACAAGATGAAGATCGCCGAGCTCCAGAACCACCTCGCGATGATCGAGTTCACGGACGGCAACGTCAACGCGTCCCTCGACCACCTCCGCCAGGCGCTCGAGGCCGCCAACGTGCCCCCCGTCCAGGCCAACGCCGAGTTCATCCGCGGCCTCATCGCCAAGCGCGCCAAGAAGCTGCCGGACGCCTCCGAGCACTTCCGCAAGTCGAACGAGCTCGCCGGCGCCGTGGGCCTCGCGCCCCTCGCGCTGGAAGCCGGCTTCCACTACGGCGAGTCGCTCCTCATGAGCCAGCAGGTCGGCAAGGCGGCGGACGTGCTCCAGCGCGTCGCGCAGATCGCCCAGGCCCTCCAGAACAAGGTCCGCGAGCGCGCCACCGTGGCCCTGCTCGCGCAGGCCCAGGGCATGCTCAAGAACTACGAGGCCGCCCTGCAGATGGCGAGCCGCACGCTCCAGCTCTCGCAGGAGCTCAAGTTCGACCGCTTCGTCCCGCTGGACATCTACAACGTCGCGTACTTCCAGCTCCAGCTGGGCCACGCGACCGAGGCGCTGTCCCTCTTCGCGAAGGCCCGCGAGCGCGCCAACGCCGAGGACGTCGCGTTCCTCCGCGAGCTCACCTTCCACATGGGCGTCGCCAGCCTCCGCATCGGCGAGAAGACCACGGCCGCCGGCGCCTTCCGCGAGGCCCTCGGCCACGCCCAGAAGACGAAGGACTTCCGCAAGGTCATGCAGGCCAGCGAGAACCTCGCCGGTCTCGAGCTCGAGCGGGGCGACAAGGCCTCCGCCGCGCGCCTCCTCAACGAGGCCATCAAGGCCGCCGAGGCCGCCAACCTCCGCGAGGAGCGCAAGGGCCTCCGCCGCAAGCTCGACGACATCGAGGGGTAGCCCCTCGCGAAAGAGAGAGGCCCTCACCTTCGGGTG
>CAJBVW010000229.1 GCA_903959175.1 uncultured Pseudomonadota bacterium | reverse complement strand
GGGGGCGGCGGTGGGCGCGGGGCCGGCGGTGGGCGCGGGGAGGTCGCTCGGCGCGGCGGGGGCGGCGGCCTCGAGGGTGTCCCCCGCGGCGTCGGGGAGGGAGGGCGGGACGTCGAGGAGCGCCATCTCGATGACCGGCTCGGCGGCCTCCACCAGGGAATCGGCCAGGAAGGCGGCGATCGCGGCGGAGGGATCGGCGGCGTCCGCGGTGTAGAGGGCCTCGTCCTCGGACACGGGGGTCGCGAGGGTCAACGTGACGCCGGCGCGTTGGGCGGCCGCGGCGATGTCGCCCGCGTCGGTGCCGTCGACGAAGTCGACCGCGATCGGGCCCGGCGTGGAGCCGGGCGTGACGCCCTCCATGTCGCCCGACTCGGGGGCGGGCGCGCCGGAGGGGGCGACGAGCAGGAGCGCCATGGCGCTCGAGAGCACCGCCAGGGGCAACAAGCGGGAGCCGACAAAAGGCGAGCTGGACATGCGGCCTCAACGCCTCACTTGCTCAAGCTATTACACCCCGCGCGCGCAGTTGGCCGATTTCACCGGGGGAGAGCCCGGCCTCGACCAGGACCTGGTCCGTGTGCTCGCCGAGGCCCGGCGGGGGCCGGAGCTGGAGCGGGGCGAGCGGCGGCGCCGGGAAGGACCACGGGCCCGCGGAGATCCGCTGGGCGAGCGGGTGTTCGAGGGCGTCCTGCACGGAGAGCGCGGGGCCGCAGGGCACGCCGACGGCAGCCAGCCGGGCCTCCCACGCGGCGGTGGCGTCGGTGCCGAGGACGGCCTCGATGGCGCGGTCGAGGCGGTCGCGGTCCGCCACGCGCTCCGTGATCGTGGCCCACCCTCCGCCCGGGAGCCCGAGGACCCCGCGGAGCTTCTCCCAGAGCGGGTCATTCGCGCAGCAGACGGCGAGCCAGCCGTCCGCGCAACGGTACAGGTTGTACGGGGCGATCGACGGGTGGCGGTTCGACGGGGGAGGGGGCGCGCGGCCCGCGTTGATCCAGGCGGAGGCGTAGAAGGCGAGGAGGTGGTGGGCCACGTCGATCATGCGGATGTCGACGCGCTTGCCCCGCCCGGTCTTCCCGCGTTCGAGCAGCGCGAAGAGGACGGCCTGCACGGCGACCTGCGCGCTGGCGAGGTCCGCGATGCTCGGCCCCGCCTTCATCGGCGGATCCCCGGTGAGCGCGGCGATGCCGCCCACGCTCTGCACGACGAGGTCGTACCCGGCGCGATCCGCCCAGCCCTCGGTCTCGCCGCCGAAGGCGCTGATGCCCACGTAGACGAGCCCGGGATTGTTGGCCGCGAGGGCGTCGTAGCCGAGGCCGAGGCGGTCCATCACGCCGGGGCGGAAGTTCTCCATCACCACGTCGACCCCGGCGACGAGCCGGCGCACGAGGGTCAGGGCCTCGGGGTGCTTCAGATCGACGACGACGCTGCGCTTGTTCCGGTTCGTGCAGGCGAAGTAGACGCTCTCACCGTCGACGAGGGGCAGGAAGGCGCGGGTCTCGTCGCCGGTGAGGCCCTCGATCTTGACGACGTCGAAGCCCTGGTCACCGAGGATCTGCGTGGCCCACGGTCCGGCGAGGACGCGGGTGAAGTCGAGGACGCGGTACATGGATTAGGGGCAGGTAACCTGGGCGTCCGCCGGCAACTCGCGGTTGGCGGCCTTGAGCTTGAGCGCGAGGTCCACCACGCGCTCGCACGTCTTCTTCGTCTGCGGCTCGGCGAAGAAGTCCTTCGCCTTCTTCGCCATGAAGGTCGGCCGGCCTCCCCCGCCGAGCTCGACGCACCCGGCCTCGAAGCGCGTGCGGTCGGCTTCGCCGATCACCCCCCCGAGGACGCCCTTCTGGGCCTCGGCGGCGACGGCGCTGCCGCCGTAGCGGGCGTACAACGTGTCGAGCGCGTCCCGGCGCTCGCGGCAGAGGTCGGTGGCGGTGATCGCGGGGTCGCAGGCCAACAGGAGGAGCATCAGCATCTGGCCCGGCTAACCGACGGCGCGACCGGGCGGGGTGCCCGCCGCGGGGGCGCGGGCTACGCCCGGCCGCCATGAACCTCCTCGTCCTGACGCCCGACGAGCTCCTCGCCGACGGAACCGCGCGGCTGGCCGGCCGTCGCCTTGCGCACGCGCGTGAGGTCTGGAACGCCCAGGCCGGCGATCGGCTCCGCGCCGGCGTGCTCGGGGGGGCGACCGGCGGCGCCGAGATCCTCGCCGTGGACGAGGACGCCCTGCTCGTGCGCCTGGAGTTGACGGACCCGCCGCCGCCCCGCCCCGGCGTCGACCTGGTGCTCGCGATGCCGCGCCCGAAGGCGCTCAAGCGCATGCTCTCGGCGATCGCGCAGCTCGGCGTGGACCGCGTGGTGCTGCTCGGCGCGTCGCGGGTGGAGCGGAGCTACTTCGGCTCGCCCGTGCTCGAGGCCGCAAGCCTGCGGAGCGCGCTCCTGGAGGGGCTCGAACAGGCCCGCGACACCGTGCTCCCCGACGTGATCGTGCGCGAACGCTTCCGCCCCTTCGTGGAGGACGAGCTCGACACGCTCTTCCCCGCGCCCGCGCGCCGCCTGCTCGCCCACCCGCACGTCGAGACGGGCCTGTCCGCGATCCCCCTGGCGCCGCGCTCCGTCCTGGCCGTCGGGCCCGAGGGCGGGTGGGTGCCCTTCGAGCTGGACCTGTTGGTGGCGCAGGGGTTTACGCCCTTCTCCCTCGGACCGCGTGTGCTCCGGACGGAGACGCTCGTGCCGTACCTCCTCGGGGCGCTGCGGACCTGAGCGCGCGCAGTGGAGGCGTCGCGTCGCGGGGGGCGGACAGATCCTGTCCGCCCCGCCGAAATCCCCCCGCTCGGAGCCCGGCGCCGAATTAGACGGCGCCCGAGAGGAAATCACCGTGGAAGAGCACGAGAGGGGCCGCGAGGCCTTCGCCAGCGAAGAAGCCTACCGCCTGCATTGCCTGCGCCACTCGACGGCGCACATCATGGCCGAGGGCATCCGCACGGTGTTCCCCGAGGCCGACTTCGCCATCGGCCCCGCCATCGAGGACGGCTTCTACTACGACGTCGACGTGGCTCGCCCCATCACCGAGGCCGACCTCGAGCAGATCGAGCTCGCGATGAAGGCCGTCGTGAAGCGGAACAGTCAGTTCGTCCGCCAGGAGCTCACCCGTGAGCAGGCGCTCGCCTACTTCAAGGACCAGAAGTACAAGGTCGAGCTGATCAACAGCTTCGGTGACGACGTCATCGGCACCTACGATCAGGGCGGCTTCGTCGACATGTGCCGCGGGCCCCACGTCCTGCGCACCGGCCAGTGCAAGCACTTCAAGCTGATGAAGGTCTCGTCCGCCTACTGGCGCGGTGACGTCACCCGCCCGCAGCTCCAGCGCGTGTACGGCACCGTCTGGCCCACCCGCGAGGCGCTCGACCAGCACCTCTTCCGGCTCGAAGAGGCCAAGAAGCGTGACCACCGCAAGGTCGGCACGCAGATGGGCCTGTTCATGTTCCACGAGTACGCCCCGGGCGCGCCTTTCTGGCTCCCGAAGGGCGAGATGCTCTACCACACCCTCTCCGAGGCCATGCGTACCGCGCTCCTCGGCGAAGGGTACGTGGCCGTCCGCACCCCCATGCTCTTCGACAAGAAGCTCTGGGAGACCAGCGGGCACTGGGCGCACTACCGCGACAACATGTTCAACTTCGACAAGCGCGAAGAGGGCGACGAGGCCGAGCAGGCCCGGATCTACGGCCTCAAGCCGATGAACTGCCCGTCGCACATGCTCATCTTCGGCTCGACCCGGCGGTCCTACCGCGAGCTCCCGATGCGCATCCACGACCAGGGCGTGCTCCACCGGGACGAGGTGCGCGGCGCCCTCGGCGGGCTCACCCGCGTCCGGCAGTTCTGCCAGGACGACGCGCACTTGTTCGTGATGGAGTCCCAGATCGAGGACGAGGTCACCAAGCTCATCGGCCTGGTGAACCTCGTGTACACGTCGCTCGGGCTCGGCTACCGCGCCAAGCTCTCGACCCGCCCCGCCGACAAGCTCGGGGACGACTCCCTCTGGGATCAGGCCGAGGGCGCGCTCGAAGCGTCGCTCAAGGCGAACAACCTCGAGTTCACCGTCAACGCGGGAGACGGCGCCTTCTACGGGCCGAAGATCGACTTCGACGTGGTGGACGCCCTGGGCCGCTCCTGGCAGTGCGCCACGATCCAGCTCGACTACCAGCTGCCCCGCCGCTTCGAGCTCTCCTACGTGGGCGCCGACAACACGGAGCACACCCCCGTCGTCATCCACCGCGCGATCTTCGGGTCCTTCGAGCGCTTCATCGGCATCCTGATCGAGCACTTCGCGGGCGCGTTCCCGATGTGGCTCGCCCCCGAGCAGGTGCGCGTGCTGACGGTTTCGGAGAAGTCCGAGGCCTGGGGCGCACAGGTGCGCGACGCGCTGGCCGCGGCCGGAATCCGGGCCCACCTGGACGACAGCGCCGACAAGATCGGCGCCAAGATCCGCGAGGCCCACGGCGCCAAGCCCGTCTACATGTGCGTCATCGGCGAGAAGGAGCAGGAGTCCGGCACCGTGTCCGTGCGCGGTCGCGACGCCGACCTCGGCTCGATGCCCCTCGCCGAGTTCGTCGAGCGCTGCCGCACCGAGGCCGTCCCGCCCTTCGGCGCCTAGCCCGTAGCGGCCCGGCCGGTCCTCCCTCGCGGGGATCGGCCGGGCCCGCCCGTCGCTCCGCGGTTTCCCGGGCTCCGCGGTTAGGATCGGGAGATGCAGGTTCTCCCCTCCCAGGTCGACCCGTCCTCGCCGGAATTCCTCGCCAACCGCGCCCACCAGGAGGGCCTCCTCGCCCGGCTGGACGAGGCGCTCCGCGTCGCGCGGG
>CAJBVW010000228.1 GCA_903959175.1 uncultured Pseudomonadota bacterium | reverse complement strand
GAGGAGGGCGGAGAGGCGCGCGGCGGCGGCGGTGGCGTGGCCGCTGCCGCGGTGGAGCGTCGCGAGCGCGTGGAGCGCGCGGGCCATGGAGGGCCCGGCGAGGGCGGGCGCGGGGAGGGCGTCGCCGAAGCGGTGGGCGAGGGCGAGGAGGGCGAGCAGCCAGATCGCGCCGAGGTGGGCGGCGAAGAGCGCGGGGACGTGGCGCGGGATGGTGCTCACGACGGCGACGGTGGCGTGGTGCCACTCGTCGAAGCGCACGGCGCGCCCGCCGAGGAGGTCGGCCAGGAAGGCGAGGTTGTCGGCGCGCGCGAGGTGGTCGTTCTGCCACACGGTCGCGTCGGCGACGAGCACGAGCTCGCCGTCGCCCCACGGGACGCGGCAGGTGCGGGGGGCGCCGTCGCCGCCGGTCGCGAGGACCTCGGCGTTGCCCGGGCAGGAGAGCCTCCACGCGGGGTCGGCGAGGGAGAGGGTGCGGGTCGCGTCGGGGCCGAAGGTGGCGGCGCGGCGACCCTCCGCCCACGCGCGCCACTCGGCCCAGGCCCACGGCGGGGTGGTGGCGTCGCGGGTGACCAGCGCCTTGAGCGTGCCCTCGACGAGGGAGAAGGGCGGGTCGCTCTCGGGATCGAGGAGGATCACGGCGCGGTTTCCGCCGCGCACCCAGCGGACGAGGGCGGCGGCGTCCCCCGCGCCATCGAAGCCCCGCGCGACCGGGAAGGTCACGACGAGGGTGGTGCCGGGCGGGGGTGGGTCGGCGGTGACGGACGGGGGATCGTCGGCCTCAGGGGCGCCGAACCACTCCTCCATCTTCTCCCGGAGGAGCGCGGCGGCCTCCTCGCGCGCGGCGGCCTGGGGGTCGAGGTCCCAGGCGGCGTCGTCGAGCGGCGTGTCCTCGGGCGCGTCGGCGGGGGCGTCGGCGGGCGCGTCGGCGGGCGCGTCCCCGAGGAGCGCGGAGAAGGGCGCCTCCCACACGCCGACGTCGGCGCCGGCGGCCTCGAGCGTCGCGTACGCGGCGCGGTAGCCGCGCGGAGTGCGGTCGGTCACGCTGCGCTCGCCGCCTGACGGGGCGGTCACGAGGAGCGAGGCGGCGAGCAGCACGCAGGCCGTCGCCAACAGGATCCACTGACGACGCGTCACGCCATCACCTGCCGGGCCAGCGGCACGAGGGCGCGGACGGCGGCGGGGTCGAGCGGGACGCCGCCGTAGAGGTGGGCGTCGACCGCGTCGGTGAGCTGGACGAAGGGCGGCAGGCGCTCCCAGCCGGGGGCGGCGCGGCGCACCTCGGCGAGCAGCTCGCGGTTGGTGCGGTCGGGGGAGGGGTGGGCGTAGCCGCGGGCCTCGACGCCGGCCGCGACCCAGCGCCAGAGCGCGTGGAGGGCCCCGGGGGCGTCTCCGGCGGCGAGGCGGGCGTCCACCTCGGCGAGGGACGGCGGGGCGGGGCGGGCGGCGAGCGCGGCGGTCCCGGGGGAGGCGGCGTCGGCGGCGGGGGCGCGACGCCGGTAGAGGCGCCACGCGAGGGTGCCGAAGAGGAGGACGGCGAGCGCCCCGGCCACGCCGAGCACGACGACGGCGACGCCCGCGCCCGTCTCGAAGGACGGCATCGCGTGGTCGAACAGCTCGGTGCCGGCGCGCTCCACGACGTCGCCGGCCCAGGAGAGGGGGCTCGGCGCGGCGGTGGAGGTGGAGAGGCCCTCGGCGTCGAGGAGGGCGTCGAGGCGCGCGGGGTCGGCGACGGGATCGAGGGCGGCGGGATCGAGGGCGACGGGATCGAGGGCGGCGGGATCCGCGGCGGTGATCCCCGGATCCCCCGGGGCGCTCACGCGGCGTCCACGACGGCCTCGAGGTCCGCGCCCTCGCGCACGCGCTCGAGGTCCCGCCACAGGAGGGTCGCACCCGCGGCGAGGTAGATGTCGACAAAGGGGCGGAGGAGGGTGCTGAGGAGCACGGTCGCGGTGCTGACGGCAAAGGGCGGGGAGACCTGGAGGGCCGCCATCGGGTCACCCGCGCCGAGCGAGGTGACGACGTGCCAGATCATCCACCCGGCCGTCGGCAGCGCCGCGAGCTGGCTGGTCACCGAGTTGATGCCGTACCAGATGAGCGCGATGGCGCCGAGCTTGTAGGCGGGCAGGCCGGCGTCACGCGGGCTGACGCGCTCGGTGGCGCGGGTGAGCGCCTCGGCGAGGCTCGGGGCCCACTTGCCCGGCCGCGCGAGCACGGCGACGGGAGTAAAACCGACGAGGCCGCCGATGACCGGCCCCCCCACGAGGCACCCGAAGCCGATGAACGTGAACATCAGCGGCATCCCGCCGATGAGGAGGAGGCGGGGCGAGAGCGCGCCGAGGATCGCGGTCCCGAAGGTGGGGCGCTCACCGTCGAGCACGCGGCCCACCACGACGTAGGCCCCGAGCAAGCTGACGAAGTAGGTCAGGCCGCTCGCCGCGCCCGCGACCATCACGCCGGCGAGGTTGCCGAGGTTCGGGATCTCCCCCGGCGGCGGGGTGAGGCCGGTGTTGAACCACTGCGTCAGCAGGCCGGGCACGACGCCGAGCAGGGCGAGCGCGTAGGTGGCGGGCGCCCACGCGTGGAAGTGCGTGCGCAGGAAGCGGAAGGGCTCGTCGAGGGCGGCGACGAGGCTCGTGGCGGGCGTCCGGAGCTTCACGGGGCGGCCTCGCGCAGGCGGGTGGCGCCGAGGAAGAGGAGGAGCATCCCGACGCCGATGCCGACGTCCACGAGCAGCGGGAGCTCCAGCGGCGAGACGAACCCCTCGACGGCGCCGAGGAGGAGGAGCCACGGGAGGGCGCCGGCGGCGAGGGCGAGCGAGGTGCGGGCGGCCTCGGGCGCGGTGACCGAGCGGGGCCGGGGCGAGGCGACGAGGAGGCCGGACGCGAGCTTGAGGCCGGCGGCGGCGGCCACGGAGATGACGTAGAGCTCGAGGATGCCGTGGGCGGGGACGAAGGCGAGGAGGCGGTGGAGGGTGCCGAAGCGGACGCACGCGGCGACGACGACGCCGAGCATCAGGCCGTTGAGCACGAGCACGTAGAGGGAGCCGAGGCCGCCGGGCACGCCGCCGATCCAGCCGACGAGCGCCACGCTCATATTGTTGCGGGCGATGAAGCCGGAGACGGCGCTGCCGGGCGCGACTGCGGTGAGGTGGTCCGTCCACATCTCGCCGCGGCGCATGCCGGCGACCTGCTCCTCGCCGAGGAACCAGCTCGCGGCGCCCTCGTCGAGGGTGCCGAGCACGAGGCCGAGGAGCATCGCGCCGCCCATGACCGCGAGGGCGACGGCGCGCTCGCGGGCGGTGTCGGCGAAGGCGCGCGGGAAGGTGTCGAGGAAGAAGGTGCGGATGCGCTCGGCGAGCGGGGCGTCGCGGGCGGCGAGGAGCTGGTGGCCGGTGAAGGCGAGGCGGCGCAGGCGCGACTCGGCGGGGGTGCCGGGAAAAGCGCTGTGCGCCCAGGCGAAGTCGGCGACGACGCGGCGGTGGGCGGCGGCGAGGCCGTCGAGCGCGGCGTGGTCGAGGGCGGCGGGGCCGCGCTTCGCCATTGCGGCGAGCCGGGCCTCGACCGCGTCCCAGTCGGGGGTGCCCGTCGTGACGAAGCGGGCGTAGGGGGAGACGTCGGGGGCGCTCACGTGGGCGTCTCCGGCGGGGGCGCGGCGTCGGCCGTGGCGGCGGCGGGCGGCGGCGTGGCGGCGGGCG
>CAJBVW010000227.1 GCA_903959175.1 uncultured Pseudomonadota bacterium | reverse complement strand
GCGTCGCCGAGATGTTTTCCATGGCGGCCCTCGAGCGCCTGGCGTCTTCGGCCCCCCTCCTCGAAGCCCTCCGCGCGGGGCTGTTCACCCCCAACGTGGCCCCGGTCTGCGCGCGTCCTGGGCTCGATTACGTCACCCCCGCAGACCGCCTGGCGGGGCGGAACGACGCGATCGCAGCCGCCCGCAACGCGAGGGTCGAAGCGGCCCGGGACCGTCGTGCAGCGTGGCGCCAGGGCCCTCGTGCTCAGGCCCCGCAGACGCCGTCGTCACCCGCGCCGCTCGCCTGCTCAGCATGAACTCGTCAGACCGGCAGCCCGAGAGTCCGGGACGCCCCTCGGATCGGGGGGAAACGATCCGCGGCGCCGACTCACCGGCCCTACCGGTACACGAGCGTGGGAGTGAAGTAGTGAACTTCGGCAGGATCGGCCGCTTGAAGCCCACATCGGCGTGCACGCTGTACGCCGCAAAGCTCGCGCACCGCGGCGGAAGCGGGAGCCGCCGCGCAGAGGTACGAGACTCAGGTGCGAGGATGGAGCGATGCTGGGTTCATTTTTCCTATCCGTCGCCTCTCGTGCGCCCTCGGGGTGTAGGATGCGGTCGTGCCTCATTGGAAGCCCATCGTCGTGCTGCTTGTGGGGGTGTGCGCCCTCGTTCTGGTGACGCTCCGCGCGCCGGGCTGCGCGCATGTCGTCGAGGGTGCCGAAGACCCGCGCGGCGCGGTGGAGGCCGCGCGGCGAGAGTCGCCCCCCGCAGCGGACACCACCGCCGAATATGAGTTCGAGGCGCACATGCGCCAAGCCTCTTTCACGGCGCGTTCGCGGCCGATCGGCTTTGTACGATGGAGCCCCGACATCGCGGTGCTCACGCTGCTGAGCATCGTGAGCCCCAACGTACACGTCGACCTCGGTCGCGAAGTAGAGGTCCGCGTCGCGAGATCTCGCCTGCACATCACCACGGGCATCCTCGAGTACGACTTCTCATGGGACAAGGTCGAGAGCGTCTACGTGCGTCCGACCACCGACGCTGACCTGCCGTTCGTGTTGTGCGTCAAGACAACGGTGGTGCCGCTGATCGTCCTGGTGGACCTCGACCTCGGCGCGGAGACCCAGGCCGTCGCGGAGGCGGCCATGTACTACGTCAACGAACGGCGCCTCGACGGCGGCTGACGGCGCGTCACCCCACCTCCCGCTTGACGCGATGCAGCAGACGGAGGCTCTCCCGCTCGAGCTACGCGATTCGACCATCCCGTGCGTCGATCGCCTTCGGCGGAGGGCGGCGGCGCCGCGTCTCGCCCGCCAGCTCCCCTCGTTCCCGGGCACTCCGCCATTCCGTAAGGTGCGAGCTGTAGCGCCCCTCATGCCGTAGAAGCGCGCCTACTTGGCGAGGTTGCAGCCGTCAGCCTCACGCAAGATGCGGCGTTTGTACTTTGCGGTGAACGTGCGCCGCTTCGGCGTCGGAGTCACCTCGGTGGGCGCGGGCGCGGGCGCGGGTGAGCTCGACATCGTCGTGGTCCGGGGCGCCCTGCGCTGTAAACTGGGGGTGAGCGGGTGTCTCACTGACCTTGACGCGGAGGGGTCGATGTTCTCGGAGAGTGTCAAGGCAGCGCGATTCCAGACGGACAGTTACGGATCGGCCCGTGAGGTGCCCGTGCCCAAGGCTGTTGAGACCCCCAAGCCCGTTGACATAGGGTCGGTGATCGCTCGGTGGCGCCGCACCTACCGCGCTGCTGCGAAGCGGGATGGCTACAGGCACATCCTGGAACGGCATGGGTACGACCCCGACAACCAGACCGACGAGGGACCTGCCCTGGTGGCTGGGCTCCTCGAAGTGGTCGGGTTCGTGTTCGCGGCACTGGCCATCGATACACAGGTGGACGTCGAGTGGACCGTCGCTTTCCTCGGGCGACAGCGGTACGGGAAGCCCCCGGCTGACGGGCTGGCCGTGCGGGTGGGCCCCCTTCCGGAGGCCGAGGTCTTCTTGGAGGATCTTGGTGAATTGGACTTCGAAGACCTGTTCGACCGCTTTGTGCTCAGGCAGATCTTCATCGAGTCCCTTACCGGTGAGGTGTCAGCCGAGACGGCACGCGCTTGGGTGAAGCAGATTCGCGCCGACCTCACCTTCGAAGGCGATGAGTACCGTCTTCGCTGGAAACACAGGGGAAAGTTCGTGGATATTGATGTCTCGGTAAAGTAGGGCGTCAAGCGTCTCTCTGCGCTTCAGCATCCCCGCTGGCGCGTGTAGTGCCACCTCGAGCCGGATAGGAAAAATAAACCCCGCATCCCCCCATCCCCCCATCCCCGCACCTGACCCTCCCCGTCGTCAAGCCCTCCGCCCGTCCCGTCGGGGCGCGCCCAAGCGGTGAACGGAGCCCGAAAGACACTTTCTCCGCGCCTCGCCCACGGCTCCGCCCCCGGGCCCGCGTCTTCACGCCGGCCGGTCGTCGCCCGCGAGGTCGAGCCGAGGGGGATCCGTGGCGCGGCGGAGCCCGTCGAGGATGCGCCGCGTGGCCGGCGGGCGCACCACCACGCAGCGGAGCATGAGGGGGCCACCGCAGCCGGGGCACGCGAAGCCGTCTACCCGGAACACCTGCTCCAACGGTCGGTCCAGCTCGGGCGTTCCCCCGCGAGCCGCATGCGAGGGTGGCGCGTGAGCCGCTTGGCGCGACGCGCCTTGGCCGCCACGGGGCTCTCGGGCGGGGGACTGGGGACCACCTCCGCGCGCCACGCTGCGTTCGCGGCGACAACTCCCCGATAAATCACCGGATTTGGCCGCGGCGGGGGAGTCTCCCTCATTAGGAGAACGGAAGATTGGATCGGCCCTCACATCCTTTTACCCAAATGTCCGTTTTCCTGAAATCCCCTATGGTGGATCCGGTTTCCCTTGTCATCTTGGAGCCAAGAATCGTTGTCTCGCCAGAGGTGGGAAGCCCAAGTTCCCCCGCCGCATCGAATCACGGAGTTACCGTCCTTGGAGAGCACCACCCCATGGGACCCGGTTGGCAGCACACGAGAGATAACTCCGGGGAGTCGTTTGAGATCGAGATAAAGGGGGTCCACAGAAGGAAGGTCGGACCAGTATTTCACGAGGTCTTCAGGAGCGAGACCTGAGCCCCAGAGCCAAGTCGCCACACCGTGTTCCTCATCGAGAATCACGGTGGTGCCATGTGGGTCGAGTTCGGAAACAGCGAAATCACGACCCACGATTTCTACAGTGGAATCCCGCTCAGCGAGGCACCGTTCAAACAAGTTTTCCAATCCTTGGATGGCCTCGTCAGGGGTGGAAAACCATTGCACATGCCAGATGTTTTCATCGCATCTGTGGTGCAATCGCCCATCGGGGTTGGTGACCATAAATCGGTACAGGGTAATCATATTCACAGCTCCTCGGTGGGTTTAAAGGATTTGAATCCGACACGGAGAGTGATACTCCCGCGACAGTACAGAAATTGGCCCACCCGCCCGCTAAGACCTAAAGGTAGCCGGGTTTCTGCCGATGCTCGTGGTCACCGACGGCTCGGCGCTCTACCCGCCCGTCATCGCCGCGGTGTGGCCGGAGGCGGAGCACCAACGGTGTGTCTTCCACTTCATCAAGCAGCTCAATGAGGAGCTTCGCGAACCGTTATGGGCTGCGTACGCGACCCTGCCTGCGCCTCCGAAGCGGAAGCGCGGTCGGCCGAATAGGCGTGGTCGACCGAAGAAGCGCGGGCGCCCGCGCGAAGACGGCCGAAAGTGGGACAACCGCGAGGCGGTGAAGGCCGGGCGCTAGCTGTTCCTCGCCCGCGACGCCAACCTCGACGAAAGGGCGCGGGCCGCGCTTCAGAAGGCGCTCGACCTGTGCCCGTCGCTCCGCGTTCTCCGGCGCTTCGTCGTCGCCATCCACGAGCGCTTCGGACCAACGACGACGACGGCGGCACTCGCCCAGGAGCGACGCAAGGCGATCGTCGACGACGCGGAGTTCGCGAAGGTCCCGGGCCTGGAGAAGGGCCTCGGCCATCTCCGGAACGACGACCTCTTCGCACGCCTGACCCGCTACCTCGCCTTCGAAAACGCCGAGAAGACCAGCAATCACGTCGAGCGGGAGAATCGCGAGTACCGCCGACGACAGAAGGGGTGCTACCGCTTCCGCTCGTTGCGGAGCATCCTCGCACTCGCACTCGCCTCGCTGCTCCGCGATCGCATTCGGCCGAGGCGCGTCGTCACGCCGCTCCAACGACGACCTCCCGTGGCGCCCGCGAAGGAGGTGCCCACCACCCACTGAGCCCCACCGTAGGGTCAGGTGCCAACTCCCGCGTGGCGAGAAGTGTGTCCTACGATCCGGGTACACGCTGGCGAAACGGCAAACGGACATCACGACGGGGGCGAAGCCGGGAAGCCCGAGCCCGCAGAGATCGAAGTGACCGGAGAGTGTCGCCGAAAGTCTACGATTTGACCGTGTGACCAACGTAGGGATTACGGTAATTAGGGGGAAGCCCGTTCTCTAAGGCACAAGCCTTGGCGTGGCTGTCGAACTCGATGGAAAGTACCGTCTCTGTCAGAGCGGTGAGTCCATGCTTGGACATGAAGGAGTTCACCATGTCCTCGGTTGTAGCATCGGGAAGGATTGGACCACGATTTCGCATGTCCGATAGGAGGCAGAGGTAGAGCCAGTGGGAGTGTGTGTAGGAGGTCTTTGGCATTTGATATCCGCCTTAGGGATTAGAATTAAGTCGATTGCTGCAGGTAGCGAGATTCCCACGAGTCGGACCACCAATCGCATAGGAACATTGGATGATAGAAAAACGAGCGTCGTACGGAAAGGAAAAATGAACCACGCATTCCTTCATCCTCGCACCTGCCTGTCCCCTCCGTCAACCCCTCCGCCCGCCCCGTCGGAGTGCGGCTACCCGGTCGCACGGCGGAGCCCGTCGAGGATGCGCCGCGTCGCCGGCGGGTTCACGACCACGCAGCGCAGCGCAGCGTGAGCGGGCCGCCGCAGCCGGGGCGCGCGAAGCCGTCCACGCGGAACACCCGCGCCAACAGGACGCTCCAGCTCGGCCGCTCCCCCGCGAGCCGCATCCGAGGGTGCCGCGTGAGCCGCTTCGCCAGCGGCGGGGGAACGAGGGCGACGAGACGCTCGACGAGCTCGGACGCGGAGAACACGAGGGCCAAGGTCCCGTCACTCCAGACGCGCTTGAGCCCCACCACGACGTTGCCGTCGTCCGCCAGCTCGGGGCGCCGCGCGAGCAGCCAACGGCGCTTCCAGGGCACCGTCACAACCCATTGCCGCGTCGTGACGTGCGGGAGTGCGCCCCTGCCCGGGCGCTCGGCATCACGAGCGTGACCGTCACCCGGGACGACACGACCGGTGCCGTGCGATGGGCCTTCGGGGACGTGGGCGTCGACGGCGCCCTCGGCGCCCTCGGCGTCGTGACCGACAGCTCGCGTCGGGGCCTCGAGGTCGAGTGGGTCGGGGAGGGCTGGATCCTCGCCGGCACACTCACCGAGCGCTGCACGGACGCGGGCGCCGCCCTGAACGGCGCGCTCGACCTGCAGGAGGCCGGCCAGCGCGACAGCGTCGCCAGGGCCATCGACGGGACGACCTGGCCCGGCGAGGCGCGCGGCTCGGGATGGACGGCGGAGGTGGGGTGGGACGTCGGGTCCCTCGGGGCGCCCTGACCCATCCCACCCGCCTTCGCGCGACCTCGGCGCGGCTTCCCGCGACCGGTCGGCGGGGACACACACGAAGGGCACGCCGTCCCAGCGCAGCTCGCGCGCGGCAGGAAGGACAAGTGACACGCCGTCGAGCGTGATCTCCATTGCCGGACGTCGACCTCCCACGCCGCGTCCCGCGAGACGACGCCCTCCGCGCGGATCTGCGCGCCGAGGTCCTCGACCTCGGCAGGGGTCATGAACCAGCGGTCGGGAACGAGAGTCCAGTCGAGGGGCGGGTCACGCCGCCGGCTCGTTCTAGCGCGCGAGCTTCGCCTTGCCCTCCGTCGAGAGATGGCCGTGGAGCACGTCCCATGCGAGGCTGGTGGGAAGGAGGTAGCTCCCGCCGTCAGGGGCACCGACAGGATGGGCCGTACCCTGCGTCCATTCGTGGGCGAGACGCCACGCGATCCAGGCGTCGAGGCGGTCGTCGGGCTGGCCCGAACCGCCCTCTTTCATGATGTCCGTGTATAGCGACGGGTGCTTGACAGGCAGGCCGAGAAATTCGGCGACCGCACAGAGCCCCTCGCGGGCCCCCTTGCGTTCGTCCTTGTACCGCGGCATGGGGTCCGACTTGCCCTGCCCGACCCACCAGGCGGCCAGGGCGACGGCTGGGTGCACCTCCGCGAGCATACAGCTTGCCGACACCGTCGTGAACGTCTGCCCCGGCAGCACGAGATGCGCGCCATGCTCAGGTACTTCCCCGACGGGAAGTCCCCAGACGTGCTGGGTGAGCAGGTTGTGCGGACACGACGCCGCGTTCGCGACCCCTACCGCCCCCGGGCCCAGGAGTGGCGGTGACGTCGTCTGCTTCGACTTCTTCCAGCTCGCGACCGCGTTGTCGACGAGGCGCGACGCATAGTCGCGTGTGCCCGCCACCGCCCCGCGGTCCAGACGGAGGGGCGCATCCCACGTCACGACGAGCCGCTCCCCGTTTTCCTTGGCTTTGACGAGCAGCTTCGTGATGCCCGCGCGTACCTCGTGGGGTTCCCACGCCTCGAAGTGGAAGACCCCGGGCTCACGTTCTTCACACACGACGGTGGGCTTGCCGGGTGCGGGGTCGATTCCGATGCAACGAACCTTGCTCATGTCGAAGTCTCCTCGTGGGTAGGCTATCGGAAGGAACGTGACGCGAAGGTAGCCGGCGCGTGTTCGCGCCACCAGGCCTCCCACGCTGCGCGAACCCCGGCGGACAGGCGCGGCGAACGTGCTTCCAGCGCGTCGATCTGCCCGCGTCGCCATGCCGCGACGCGATGATCTCGGCGTCATGGGCGGCTGCACGTCCACCGGTGGGTGGCGATGCGGCGTCGGCCGGAAGGAGATACGGCGTGTCCTCTCCATAACCTTCAGTGACGACGGCGAGCGTTTTCCAGAGTGGGATGGCGTGCGTGACCCTGTCGGCGCCCGCAGCCCTCCGTCATCCTCTGATACAGATCGGCGCCCTCGTGAAACCCCCTCCTGCCGTCCGAAGCGCAATTTATTTCAACGGATAGGAAAAATAAACCCCGCATTCCCCCATCCCCGCACCTGACCCTCCCCGTCGTCAACCCCTACGCCCTTCCCGCAGGGGCGCGCCCAGCCGGTGGCCGACGCACGAAAGGAGGCGTTCTCCGCGCCTCGCACACGGCTCCGCCCCCGGTCCCGCGTCGTCACGCCTTCCGGTCGTCGCCCGCGGCGTCGAGCCCAGGCGGGCCGGTCGCACGGCGGAGCCCGTCGAGGATGTGTTGCGTGGCCGGCGGGTTCACGACCACGCAGCGCAACGTGAGCGGGCCGCCGCAGCCGGGGCACGCGAAGCCTTCCACCCGGAACACCCGCGCCAACAGGTCGCTCCAGCTCGGGCGCTCCCCGGCGAGCCGCATGCGCGGGTGCCGCGTGAGCCGCTTGGCGCGACGCGACTTGGCCGCGTCGGGGGTCTCGCGTGGGGGGCTGGGGACCACCTCAGCGCGCCACGCTGCGTTCGCGGCGACAACTCGCCGATAGATCACCTGATTTGCCCGACGCGGGGGAACCAGTGCGACGAGACGCTCGACGAGCGCGGACGGCGAGAGGACGAGGGCCGAGGTCCCGTCGCTCCACACGCGCTTGAGCCCCACCACGACGTTGCCGTCGTCGCCGCGCTGGAGACGGTCCTTGGCCAGCGGGGGGCGGAGGATGTAGCGACACAGCCGCTCGAGGCCGGCGCGGTCGGTCGCCTTGAAGCCCACGCCGGCGTGCAGGCTGTACCCGGCGAAGCTCGCGCACCGGGGCGGAAGCGCCAGCTCCTTCCCCCCGAGCACCTGCAGGCGCCGCGCACGCTTGCCCGCCCGCTCGCTGAGGGCCGCCTGCCCGAGGAGCGAGGCCTGCTGGATCACGGCTTGGGTGTCATCGCCCTCGTCGTCGTCACCCTCGCCCTCGTCGCCGAAGCCCTGGCGGGCCAGCCACGCCTCGCACGCCTCGGCGATGCGGACGACGAGGCGCTCGATGTCCTCGGTGTGCGGCACCACGCGACGGAAGGAGAGGCGGTCATCGGAGCCGAAACGTTGGGTCGCGGTGACCGAGCCGGTTCGGCCGGTCTTCGGGGCGCCGCCCGCCGCCGCATACCACCGCTCGATGGTTCGGAGGGCGACGGTGTGGACGCCGCTCGCCAGCTCGGGGCGCCGCGCGAGCATCCACCGGCGCTTCCAGGGCACGGTGCGGCCGCCTCCGGCGGCGTCGGGGCGGGCGTGAAGATCGGGTCGGGGTCGAAGTAGAGGCCATCCTCGGCGAAGGCGGCCACGTCGGCGCGGGTGAGCGTGGGGTCGAGCGTCCAGAACATGCGGAGCGAGAAGCGCATCCGGCCCGCTACCGCGGTAGAGCCGTCGGCCGGCGGGCCGTCCTGCGTTACAGCAGCGCCATGGCCTGCATCCTCTTCCTGCACGGGCTCGAGTCCAAGCCGGGCGGCTCCAAGTCCCGCTACCTCGGCGAGCGCTACGGCGCGTTCTCGCCGGCGCTCGGCTGCTCCTCACCGCTGCTGCCGCACATGGTGGACGATGCGCTCGCCGTGGCGCGCGCCGCCATCGCCGAGCACGACCCGGCGCTGATCGTCGGGTCCTCGTTCGGCGGGGCGATCACGGTGCGGCTGTTGCGCGAGGGCGCGTTCCGCGGCCCCGTCGTGCTCATCGCGCCGGCGGCCCACAAGATCACGGGGGACGACGCGCTGCCGGACGGCACGCGCGCCGTGATCCTCCACGGCGATATCGACGACACCGTGCTCCACGAGGACAGCGTCGCGCTGGCGAAGACGGGCGGCCCGGGCGTCGAGCTGCGCACCGTGGTCGGCGGAGATCACCGGCTCAACGTGATCCTCGAGGACGGACGGCTGGCCGCCGCGATCGATCAGCTCCTCGCCGAGCGGGCCGCCTGATGGCCGCGGCCCTGCCCGCATCGCAAGCCCTTCCGCTGCGCGTCGCGGGGCTCGGGGCCGCGCTTCTGGAGACGATCGTCCCTGCTTCGGCCATCGAGGCGCGGCTCGGGCTGCCGCCCGGCTGGATCGAGGCGACACACGGGATCCGCGAGCGGCGCGCCGCGGAGCTCGGAATGGTAGGTGCGGGGCTTTCGGTGGCGCGGCGCCGAAATCATGTAGCTGTTATGGACTGAATTCCTACACGAGGCGCGAATAGCCGTCAAGGGGGCGCCGGGGGCGCGTGTCTCCTGCCGTCGGGGGGGAGCGTCGCGAGCCACGGGAGGCGGAGGATGGCGCTGTTTTACTGCGCCTCTACTCGGCCTTGGCGGCCTTGCGTTTCTCTTCGCGGGCCTGCTTCATCTCGGCCCGGCGCGCGTTGATCGCTCCGGGGCGGACTTCGCGGAGAACGGGCGCGGGGGTCGACGTCGCGGGCGGGCTGGGCGCGGTCGCGGCGGGGGCGTCCGGCGAGGGGGCGACCGGCGAGGGGGCGACCGGCGAGGGAGCGACCGGCGAGGGGGCGACCGGCGAGGGAGCGACCGGCGCAGCAGCGTCGACAGCGGCGGGGACGGCGCCGGCTACGCCCGCCGCGGCGCCTGGCGGCGGGTAGGCCGTCAAGCAGCGCACGCCGTCCGCTCTCGCGAAGACGACCTTCTGCTGCGGGTCGACCTCGAACTGGGTCTGACACTCGAACGTGAAGACCTGCTCTCCGCTCACCCAACACGAGGCCGTGTTGCCGCTCCCGCCGTCGCGACATTCGAGCTGCTTGCCCGCGCTGATGCTCGTCGTGTCCATGTAGACGTACGTGGTGTTGCCGCTCGGCATCGTGAACATCGACGCCGGAGGCCCCCAGGTGCGCACCAGGGTGTTGCCGTCATGCCCGACCCAGGACTGGACGGTCGCGGTGTAGCCCGTGAGGTCCGCCGGTCCTCCGCCGCACGCCAATGCAGTCAACACGCCGACGATCCCTATGCCTACGGACACCACGCGCACGGAAAGAAACATGGCTCACCTCGGGAGCCACCATGTAGCCCTCGCCGCCCGTCCGCGCACGACGACGGGCGCGGGCCTCCCGTCGCCGCGAGTCACGGGAGGCGCCGATCCGCCTTGGCTCGCGGCGCCCCTGCACCGCCGGAAGCGCAGGCACGGGTGCGAGCGCAGCGCAGCCGCTTTCAAGGTTCTGCATACAGGGTGCGACAGGGCTGGCGCAATTCATAGGATAACGTTCGAAAACCAAGGGGGCTCAAATGCTCAAGTTCGGACTTTTCTCGCTCGTCATGTTTGCTACCGTCGGCTGCGCCTCCTCTTCTCGTGGTGGGGCCGCACAGCGCTCCGTCTACCAGACGGCGGTAGGAGTCGCCCCGGCACCGGTGATCAACCAGCGTCCGTTGGTAGTGAGCTGGGTGCTGGAAGACGACGTTGTGGAGGTGGCCGATGTTGCCGTTTCGAAATCGGACCTTCAGCCGATTGTTGGCGTTCATCTCGAGGCTGGTGCTGAGCTGCCGGCACCTGTTGCGCGAGTCGCTGCCAGGCTTGCGGTAGACGGAGAAATCGATGGCATTTTTGTCATGGACTACACTCTGACCGGTATCTGGGACGAGGGCACCGAGTCAGGTGCCCCCCCGGATTCCTGGACTGTGAGCCTCCGCGCTCGTAAAATGACACTCGTCACGCACGATTCTCTCAGTGCGCCCGCGTCTGCACCTGTCGCGCCTGCGACCAAGACGGGCAATTGAGGCCGCGGAGCAGCGGGGAGTGCTCCGTCCTTCAGCTAAAGCTGTTCGGTCTTCCGCTTCTCGTCGGGGTGTGCGCATCCTTGATCGGTTGCGCCACCACGGGGGCCGGTCGGGCGCCCACGCAAACCCTGTACTCTGCGAATGCAGTGGCGCCTGCTGCGGTGAGTGCCGTTCAACTTCCATCGCGGCTTGAGTGGCAAGTAAGGGAACGTTCGTTCGACGCCGACGAGGATGTGACCAGCGATGCGTTGCAACCCATGCAAGGAGCCTACATCGAGGCCGCGAATGATCTTCCGGCTGCGGTTAGGCAAGCAGCGGCCCAGTTGGCGTGGAAAGAGCGCGTCGACGCTCTGTATGTGGTTCAGTACCAGATCACCGCCTCTTCCGACGACGACTTCGAGACCGCCCCAGTCAGTTGGAAGGTGCATCTGACCGCGCGCGAGATGGCGCTCGTGCAGGCCGCGCCCCTGGATACCGATGGCACTGAAGCACCGGCCGACCCGACCGTCGCCGTAGGCGACGATGACGACGCGGCTGCTTCTCCCTCGGTTCGGCCCAAGCGGGGCCCTCGACCCGCGAGTCTGATCGGCCTTACTGTTGGCGTGGACAGTTTCTTGGAAGTTGGTGCCGATCTTTCTGTTGGAAAAAAAGGTATTCGAGGTCATGCTGTGGTGGCCTATGACTTTGGGTTTGGGCAGCCCTTCTTCGGTGGGGGTGCGGGATATGCCTTTAAGTTCGCCCGCTCTTGGGTCGAAATCGAGCCAGCGGTCATTGTCGAGATCGAGCCAGCGTTCATTTTCTTAGGCGAAGTCCTGATTCCGATGACGGTTTATGTGGAGCCCACCGTGTTTGCTCGGTGGTTCCCCACTCGGTCACTGTCCGTTGACTTCGGAAGTTCTGCCTTAGTTCCTCTTTCCGGCAGATCGTTTTCCGCCCGCGCCCAGCTCGGCGTAGGGCTCCACTTCTGACCGCCCGACGCGGCGGACGTTCACACGGCGGAGGTCGCCTCGATACGGAGCCGCGCGCGCCCGCTCGGAATACACGCTGCTAAAGGGGCCGGGTCGACATACCCGGCCGCTTCGGGGAGCTGAAACGCCTCGACAGCCTGCCAGACCGCCCGGAGCGCGCTCCTCCTGATGCCCGAAGCGCACGAGGACGAGATCCCCGTGCTGGTGCGCGGGCTCCGCAGCTTCGACCGGCCGGCGGTGCCGCGTCCCCATCCCGATGCCACTCGGTTGGCTCACCGCGCGTCCGGCCGTCCCCCGCTGCGGTAGACTTCGCAGCCTGCGAGGAGCCGGTGCCCACGTCCCCCAGCTGCCCGGATTGCGGAGCGCCGTTTCGCGCCTCGGCCCTGCGGGACGGCCACGTCGCGCGCTGCGAGCCCTGCGACCGGAAGTTTCCCGTACCGATCGTCCCGCACGGCGCCGGGGAGCGCCCAACGACCGTCCGGCGCGAGCCCGCCCTCGCGCCGCCGAGGGGCTGGTCGGTCACGCTCGACGGCGACGCGGTGGTGCTCACGCGGCGCTGGTTCAGCGTCTGGAACGCCCTCGGCGCGCCGCTCGCGGCTTGGCTGGTGGCGGGTTTCGTGGGGATCGCCGTGTCCGTGCTCTCGCGGAACGACCTCCACGCGGGACACATGGCCGTCATCGGGTTCTTCGGGATCGTCGTGAGCGCTTTCGTGTTCCGGGATGTCGCGCACCTCGTGAACCGCTTGATCTACACGGTGCGCGCCGAGGAATGGGAAAGAGGAACCCCGCATTCCCCCATCCCCGCACCTGACCCTCCCCGTCGTCAACCCCTACGCCCTTCCCGCAGGGGCGCGCCCAGCCGGTGTCCGACGCACGAAAGGAGGCGTTCTCCGCGCCTCGCACACGGCTCCGCCCCCGGTCCCGCGTGTTGACGCCTTCCGGTCGTCGCCCACGGCATCGAGCCCGGACGCCCTCCACGTCGACGTCCCGGGCCGCCCGGCGATAGGCTCTCGTGTGCTCGACGGCCCCCACATCTTCCCGACACGTACGCGGAGTCTTGCGGTGGAATCGTGCGGCGGTCTGCGGTGGCTGGAGCGCCGCGTTGAGGAGATCCACGTCGAGGGCGCAGTTTTTCCATGGGCCGTCCAATGGCCATAGACCCTATGACTTCTGAGCCCTCCTCCTTCGCGGGGATCCGCGCCCTGCTCCTCGCCTTCGGCACCGCCGGAGCGTGCGTCGGCGCGACCTACGCGAGCCCGTCCCTCGCCGAGTATCGTCCGTGGGAGCAAGGGGATCCGATCCCCGTGTTTGCCGCGCTCACGCCGGATCGCGGCACCCGCGTCGTGGAGGACAACCTCAGCGGCATGAGCGTCGCGCCGGCCGCCGAGCCGGACGCGGTCCCGACCGAGGCCCCGCCCGCCGCTGCGGGAGACGTCGGATTGGAAGCCCCGGTGGCGGCCCCCGGCGCCGACCCTGCGGGTGCCGCGCCCGTCGAGGTGACCCCCGTGGCGGGCCTGCCCGCCCGGCCGCCGGGTGTGGCGACCGCGCTGGTGGACGCCGGTCACCGCGGCATGGACCCCTTCTACCGCGCCCTCCAGCGCACCACCGAGGGGGCGGGCATGGCGCGCGCCTCCCACTACGGCGACTCCACGATCGCGGCGGACGGCATCACCTCCACCGTCCGCGCCCGCCTCCAGGCGCGCTTCGGCGACGGCGGCCCCGGCTACCTCTCCGCGGGGATGGACCCCCGCTGGAGCATGCGTCGGGACGTGACGATCGGCCGCACCGGTGAGTGGGAGACCAAGAGCCTCCTCCTCGGCGGAGGGAGCGGGCGCTACGGCTACGGCGGCATCGTGAGCACGGCGGCGGCCGACGCCTACCTCACCATCACGTCGCCCAAGGGAAGCGACGGCAAGCCCACCCCGATGCAACGTTTCGAGCTCTGGTACCAGTCCGGCGCCGAGCGCGGCAGCTTCTGGGCCAGCCTGGACGGCGCGGGCGTCGGCGCGGGCAGCGCGCTCGCCGAGGGCACGTCGGATCGCCACCTCCCGGTCGACCGCCCCGAGGGCTACACCAAGGCCGCCTTCGGCGCGACGGGCGGTCCCGTCACGTTTTATGGCGCGGTGATGGAGACGAGCGGCCCCGGCGTCGTATGGGACGCGCTCGGAGTCGTCGGCGTGGGCTCGCGGTCCTTCACCCAACACAGCCAGAAGCACCTCGCCAGCCAGGTGGCGCAGCGCCGTCCCGACCTCGTCGTCGTCATGCTCGGCGGCAACGAACTCGGCCTTCCCGTGCTCGGTCAGGGCAGCGGCGCCGGGTACGTGCCCTATTACCGCGAGACCCTCCGTCGGATCCGCGCCGGCGCTCCCGGGAGCGGGTGCCTCGTGATCACGCCGCTCGACCAGGGCACGCGCGAGGGCGGCGAGCCCGCCACCAAGCCCAACCTACCCCGCCTCGTCGCTGCCCAACAGAAGGTGGCGGCGGAGGAGGGCTGCGCCTTCTGGAACGCCTGGGGCGCGATGGGCGGCTCCGGCGCGATCCTCCGTTGGGGCGCCAAGAAGCCCCCCCTCGCGTGGACCGACCTGATGCACCTCTCCGCCGGCGGGCAGCGGATCATCGGCGACCTCCTGGCAGACGCCATCGAGCACGGCTTCGACACCTGGCGCGCCGCGGGCGGCCCCGCGCTCCCCGTCCCCCTCCCGCCCGGCCCCCCAGGCGAGCCCGCGCCGGCCGTCGCCACCGCCCCCGGTGAGCCCGTCGCGCCCGTCCTCGCCGCGCCCGCTCCCGCTCCCGCTCCCGCGCCTGCCCCTGCCCCTGCCCCTGCCCCTGCCCCTGCCCCTGCCCCTGCCCCTGCCCCCGCCCCCGCCGGGGCCCCGCAGTGACGCCGCAGCGCCTCGTCGCGTCCCTCGCCCTCGCGGGCGCCCTCGCCTACGCCGGCTCCACCCTAGTCAACGAGCCGAGCGCCGCCGCCACGCCGATCGCGCTCGCCATGACGACCTCCCCGCCGTCCGCTGTCGCGCGCCCCGCCGAGCCCGCGTGGGTCGAGCGCTACACCCTCGGCACGAGCACCCTCCCCGTCGACGAGTGCGCCACCACCGCGAAGATCGAGTCCCCCGGCGTCGAGCGCACGCCCGTCCCGAGCGTCGCCGTCGAGCCCCCCGCGCCCGCTCCCGCGACCGCCGGCATGGTCCGCGTCGACAGCTCCGCCGGCGCCACGAACGAGCAGCTCCCCGAGGCCGTCCGCGCGCGCCTCGGCTTCGGCGCCCCCTTCGACGTGGCCACCATCGCCCCCGAGCCCCTCCGCGGCCCCCCCGAGGCCCTCGCCCGCGTCCGCGCCGTCCTCGCGAAGGCCGCCCGCAAGCAGGGCCACACTCGCCTCTCCTTCTGGGGCGCCTCCCACGTCGCCGGCGAGTTCTTCACCGGCGAGCTCCGCCGCATCCTCCAGGACCGCTACGGCGACGCCGGCCACGGCTTCGTCATGCCCGCCGCCCCGTGGACCGGCTACCGCGCCTCCGACGTGAACCTCTGCACCGGCGGCGCCTGGACGAGCGACTTCCACAACCGCAAGGGCGGCCGGGACGACGGCCTCTTCGGCCCCGGCGGCATGAGCATCGAGACCCTCGCCCCCACCAGCTACGGCTGGGTCCAGACGACCAAGTCCAACCCCCACGGCCGCGCCGTCACCCGCTTCGAGGTCCTCTACCTGCGCCAACCCGGCGGCGGCGGCCTCGACCTCCACGTCGACGACATCGCCCCCATCCGCGTGTCCACGCGCGGGGACGAGGGCCCCGGCGTCGCCGTCCTCTCCGTGCCCGACGGGCCCCACCGCCTCGCCGTCTCCGGCGCGGGCGACGGCCCCGCGCGCGTCTTCGGCGTCCACATGGAGCGCGACGTCCCCGGCGTCATCGTCGACGCCATGGGCGTGAGCGGCCGCACCGCCGCCTCCTGGCTCTCCTGGGACGCCGACCTGCAGCGCGCCTACCTCGACCGCCGCCCGGTCGACCTCGCGGTGCTCGCCTACGGCACCAACGAGGCCAACGACGGCGGCCTCACTCCGGACGAATACCGCGTCACCCTCCGCAAGGTCCTCACCCGCATGCGCGCGGTGCTGCCCGACGCCGCCTGTGTCCTCATCGGCCCGAGCGACCGCGCCCGCAAGGTGTCCGGCGCCACCTACGCGATCTGGGAGCCGACCGCCTGGGTCGCGGCCGTCCAGCGCGAGGTCGGCCCGGAATTCGGCTGCGCGACCTGGGATCTCCAGGAGGTTGGCGGCGGGCCGGGCAGCATGATCCGCTGGTGGGGCGCCACGCCCGCGCTCGCCGCCGGAGACCTCATCCACTTCACCGCCGCCGGCTACCGCGAGCTCGCCGCCCGCTTCGTCGCCGCGCTCGACGGGGCCTGACACCGATCGAAGCCCGTTCTCCCCGCGGTCGCGTCGTGACCCGGGCGCCCCTTGACCGCCGGCGGGTCCGTGCGCAAGAGAGGCGCCTCCCAAGGGCCCCCATGAAGATCGACATCGGCATTCCCAAGAACGAACGCGCCCAGATCGTCGAGGGGCTGTCCCGCCTCCTCGCCGACACCTACACGCTCTACCTCAAGACCCACAACTTCCATTGGAACGTCACGGGTCCGATGTTCAACACGCTCCACCTCATGTTCATGGGCCAATACACCGAGATGTGGACCGCGGTCGACCTCGTCGCCGAGCGCATCCGCTCCCTCGGGGCGCCCGCCCCCGGCACCTACGAGGACTTCGCCCGCCTCACCTCCATCGCCCGCACCGAGGGCGTGCCGTCCGCCACCGACATGATCCGCCAGCTCGTGCAGGGCCACGAGGCGGTGATCCGCACGGCGCGCTCCATCTTCCCGGTGGTCGAGAAGGGGGGAGACCAGGCCTCGGCGGACCTCCTCACGCAGCGCCTGCAGGTCCACGAGAAGACCGCGTGGATGTTGCGGAGCTTGCTCGAAGACTAGGCTCGTGGGCGGCCGGACCCCCGCGCGCGTCGTGCGCACGGGGGGCGGTCACGCGCTCAGAGCAGGTCGACCTGGATGGACTTGATCTTCTGCTTCAGGGGCGACTTGCCCATGTGGCCGAAGGTCCAGCCCGGCGCGTCCAGCGAGGTGGCCTCTTCGAAGGTCTCCTCGAACTCGGGGTCGGTGCGGCGCGCGTCGAACCTGTTCAACAGGTCGAGGTCGGGCACGCGCACGCAGGGGCGGCCCTCCTTCGTGTCGAACGTGTGGCCCGCGAGGAGCCGGATGCACCGCCAGGAGTGGTTCATCCAGTTCTCGGGGTCCTCGCTCGTCTTGAGGACGACGCGCAGCCCGAGGGGCCCGACGATCGCAAGCGACTTCAGGTCCTCGGTGTGGAGCTCGCCCTGGCGCCCGCCCATCGTGTGGAACTCGACAACGCGACGCTCGCCGGACAGGTTGAGCCCGGCGAAGGCCACGAGATCGAAGCGGAGCTTGGGGGCGACCTCCCAATGCATCGGCTAGCCCTTGCTCATGAGGGCGTCGATCGTGGCGTCGTCCAGGCGGGCGGGGTGGCCGCGCCAGATGACCTTGCCGTCCTTGACGAGGGCCGCGGCGGGGATGCCGGAGACCGCGTAGGCCTTGGAGAGCGAGCCGTCCTTCTCCTTGAGGATGGGGAACTTGGCCTTGGACTCCTTGATGAACTCCTCGACCTTCTCGTCGGTCGCGGACTTGGTCACCTTGGTGATGCCGACGACCTGGATGCCCTTCGCCTTGTACTTGCCTTCTTCCTCGGCGAGCTTGGGGAGCTCCTTCTTGCAGTGCGGGCACCACACTTCCCAGAAGACGAGCAGGGTGGCCTTGGAGTCGCCCAGGGCGGCCTTGCCCTGGAACCACTTCTCGGCGTCGAGGGCGGCGGCGTCGGTGCCGACGAGGTTGATCTCGGAGGCCATGCGGAGCGAGGCCTTGCCGGCGCGGGTGGACGCGAGGGGCTCGACCGCGAGCTCGGCGAGCTTGGCCTTGGCGGTGGGGTAGTCACCGGCCTTGACGGCCTCCTGCACCGCGGTCATGAGCTTGCTGGCGGCTTCTTCCGCTTCGGGGTTGGCGGCGACGGGCGCGGCCTTGCCGGCGGGGGCCTTCTCGAGGGTGGCGACCTTCTCTTCGGCGGTCTTGACGCGCGCTTCGAGCGCGTCGAAGTCGGCCTTCTGGACACAGCCCGTGAGGGCGAGGGAGACGAGGGCGATGCGGAACATGCGGATACTCCAGGCGAGGGACGGGCGCGCGTAACACCGGCGGTGCGGGGGCGCACCAATGGCGAGCCGGGGGGGAGGGCGATAGAGAACCCGACTTTCTGGAACCCAACAATGGCCGCTCAGTACATTTTTGTCATGAAGGATCTACGCAAGGCCTGGCCCGGCGGCAAGGAGGTCCTCAAGGGCATCTGGCTCTCCTTCTACCCGGGCGCAAAGATCGGCGTCCTCGGCGGCAACGGCGCGGGTAAGTCCACGCTCCTCCGCATCATGGCCGGCGTCGACAAGGACTTCTCCGGCGAGGCCTGGGCCGCCAACGGCGTGAAGGTCGGGTACCTCCCCCAGGAGCCGAAGCTCGACGAGACCAAGACCGTCCTCCAGAACATCGAGCCCGCCGTCGCCGCCACCCGCGCGCTGCTCGTGCGCTTCGAAGAGGTCGGCAACGCGATGGGAGACGAGGACGCCGACTTCGACGCCCTCCTCGCCGAGCAGTCTGACCTCCAGGACAAGATCGACGCCGCCGACGCGTGGGACCTCGACCGCAAGCTCGAGATCGCCATGGACGCCCTGCGCGTCCCCCCCGCCGACCAGTCCTGCGCCAACCTCTCCGGCGGTGAGAAGCGCCGCGTCGCCCTCTGCCGCCTGCTCCTCGAGCAGCCGGACATGCTCCTCCTCGACGAGCCCACCAACCACCTCGACGCCGAGAGCGTCGCGTGGCTCGAGCGCACGTTGCACGAGTACCCGGGCACCGTCGTGGCCATCACCCACGACCGCTACTTCCTCGACAACGTCGCCGGCTGGATCCTCGAGCTCGACCAGGGCCACGGCATCCCGTGGGAGGGCAACTACACGGGTTGGCTCGAGCAGAAGCAGAAGCGCCTCGCCCAGGAGGAGAAGGGCACCGTCGCCCGCCAGAAGACGCTCGAGCGCGAGCTCGAGTGGATCCGCATGTCGCCCCGCGCGCGCCAGGCCAAGAGCAAGGCCCGCATCAGCGCCTACGAGGAGATGTTGCAGGACGAGCCCGAGGAGCGCCGCAGCCGCGCCGAGCTCATCATCCCGGCCGGCCCGCGCCTCGGCACCCTGGTGATCGAGGGCAGCCACATGAAGAAGGCCTACGGAGAGAAGCTCCTCTTCGACGACCTCAACTTCAACCTCCCCCGCGGCGGCATCGTCGGCGTCATCGGGCCCAACGGCGCCGGCAAGACCACGCTCTTCCGCATCGTCACCGGCCAGGAGCACGTCGACGGCGGCGAGTTCCGCCTCGGCGACACCGTGCAGCTCGGCTACGTCGACCAGTCGCGCGACTCGCTCGACGGCGCAAAGTCCGTCTACGAGATCATCAGCGGCGGGCGCGACGTGATCAAGGTCGGCGGCCGCGAGATCAACTTCCGCGCCTACTGTGGCGCGTTCGGTTTCCGTGGCACCGACCAGCAGCAGAAGGTCGGCACCCTCTCCGGCGGCGAGCGCAACCGCCTCCACCTCGCGAAGATGTTGCAGGCCGGGGCCAACGTGCTCCTGCTCGACGAGCCCACCAACGACCTCGACGTCGACACCCTCCGCGCCCTCGAGGACGCCCTGCTCGGCTTCGCCGGCTGCGCGGTCGTCACGTCCCACGATCGTTGGTTCCTCGACCGCATCGCCACCCACATCCTCGCCTTCGAGGGCGACTCCCAGGTGGTGTGGTTCGAGGGCAACTACCAGGACTACGAGAAGGACAAGAAGCGCCGCCTCGGCGCCGACGCCGACAAGCCCACGCGCATCAAGTACCGTCCGCTCGTGCGCTGACGTTTGCGTCGGCGTCCGCCGAAAAGCGGGCGCCGATCCGTGGTGCGCGGCGTGGGGTAGAGGACGGGCATGCGCGTCGTCGGCGGTGACATCATCGTCCAGGACGAGTTCACCCACGACGACGTCGTCGGCATCGCGGGCGTGTTCCTCGTGTACGACACCACCTGACTCGGCGCCGTCACCGCGGTCGCGGTGTGGGACCACGCGCCGAGCGCCCGCGCGCTCTTGGACGACCGTGTGCGCCGCGGCTGGCGGCCGCGCGCGTCCCCCGTCGCGACCGGCCCGCGCGTGTTGGGCTACGCCGCCTGCCTGGAGACCGGCCTGTGTGAGTAGGGTGGGCGGCCCGGCGTCTGGGCGGCCCGGCGTCTGGGCGGCCCGGCGTCTGGGCGGCCCGGCGTCTGGGCGGCCCGGCGTCTGGGCGGCCCGGCGTCTGGGCGGCCCGGCGTCTGGG
>CAJBVW010000226.1 GCA_903959175.1 uncultured Pseudomonadota bacterium | reverse complement strand
GGGCACGCCACCGGCGCCGGCCGGAGCGGGGACGCCCCCCGCGCTCGCGCCCACGGTCGCCCCGGCGGCGCCGGGCTCGGCGACGCCGGACGAGACGCGCAGCCGCGTCGCCGCCTCGATCGCGGTGGGGAGGGCGGGCTCGAGGAGCACCATGTAGAGGACGACCTCGCGGCGCGCGTTGGGGAAGTGCGCGCCCGCGAGCTCGGCGGGCTCCTCCGACCAGAGGCCGCCGATGTTGAGGTGGTCCTCGTCGGGGTTGAACGTCGGCTTGGTGAGCATGCCGAAGTCGCCGGCGTAGTAGATCGTGCCGATCAGGGCCCGGAAGTCGCCGGGGTTGGCGTAGGGATCGAGGCGGTGCCGCAGGAGGAAGGTCGCGTCGGCGAAGAGCGCCTCCTGCTTCGGCGTGAGCGTGCCGAGGAAGGGCTTCTGCGCGTCGATGAGCGTGCGCACGGAGCGCGCGCGCAGCTCGAGGAGGTCCGACTCGCGGACGCGGGACACGTCGAGCTTGTCGCCGATGACCGCGAGCTCGTCCTCCGACCTGCCCGCCAACATGGCCTCCCACAGCTCGTCGTACACGGCGGCCACGGCGGGTTCGTGCTCGGCGACGAGCTCCCCCGCGAGGCGCTCGACATCCGCACGCTCGCGCTCGGTGCGCGCCGCGAGCTCGGAGAGCAGGCCAAGCTGGTAGCGGTTGAAGGCCATGTGCCGGAGCCAGATGAGCAGGCGGACGCGCTGCTCTCTCTCCTGCACCTTCGGAAGGAAGGCGTAGTCGTACAGCTTCCGGTACAGCGGCGGCTCCCCGGCGCGATCGAGCGCCGCTTCGGCCTCCGCGGGCAACGGCATGGGCTCCGGCACGCAGGCGAGGAGCGAGAGGAGGAGCGCGAGCATCGGCCGCACTATACCGGCTCGCACCCGCCGCGGGGGAGCGCGCCCACCACCGCTGCGCGTGTGCCCCAGCGGCCCGGTCTGATACCCTCGCGCGGTGCGCCCCCTTAGCGGAACCACATGGGCGGTGATCGTCACCGCGCTCGTCGCCGTGCTGGTCACCTGGCCGCTGGCGCTCGATCCCGCCGGCGCGCTCTCCGGCCACCCCGGCAACGACGTGTGGAACCACGTCTGGGGCTACTGGTGGGTCGCGGACGAGCTCGCCCAGGGCCGGCTCCCGCTCCGGACGGACCTCCAGCACTTCCCGGATTCCAGCCGCCTCTTCTTCATCGATACCTTCGGCGCCGTGCTGACGCTCCCGCTGCAGTGGCTCGCGGGGCCCGTCGCCGCCATGAACGTGGTCGTGATCGGGGCGTTCTGGGCGGCGGGGATGGCCGCGTGGGCGCTCGCACGCGAGGTGCGCGCCGAGCTCTTCGGGGCGGGCCCCGACGCAGACCGGGACGCGCTCGTCGCAGCGGTGGCCTACGCGACCGCCCCCCACCTCGTCGCGCAGGCCTACAACGGCATCACGGAGACACTTTTCGCGTTCGGCCTCCCGCTCGCGACGCTCGGCGTGCTGCGGCTCCTGCTACGCCCGACGATCAAGAACGCGCTGCTCGCCGCCGCAGGGATGTCCTTGTGCGTACTGGCGAACTGGTACTATGGCCTGTTCGCCGTCATCGGCAGCGCCCTGCTGCTCGTCGTCTTCGCGGCCACGCGCCGGGAGCGGATCCGTTGGGCCGGACTGCCCCGCGCGCTCGCCCTCGCCGGGGTGGTCTCGGCCGCCGCGGTCGGCCCGGTGCTGGCGGGCTTCGCGAGCACGCTCGACGGGGACGACGCCATCGTCCAGCGCGACCCCGAGTTCGTGTGGAAGTCGCTCGTCGACCACAACATGACCGACGTGGTGAGCGCGTTCCGGCCCGGGAAGGTCTACAGCCCGGACCTCAAGCTCCTCCACGGTGAGGACCTCCTCATCGTCACCTACGTGGGCTGGACCCTCCTCGCCCTCGCCGCCGTCGGCTTCTTCCGCATCCGCCGCTGGCGCGACCGCCTCCCGTGGGCGGTGTGGATCGGCGTGTTCGCGGTGCTCATGCTCGGCCCGTACCTCTACGTCGCGGGCGAGTACCTCACGTTCACCGACCGCCGCATCCCCCTGCCTTTCCTCGCGCTCTTCGAGGTGATCCCGCTGTTCGGGCGCATCTCGCACCCCTTCCGCTTCGTCATGGCCGTGCAGCTCGGCCTCGGCGTGTTCGCCGCGGTCGGCCTCGGCGCGTTCCCGCGCCCCGCGCGCGTCGCCGCGGTGCTGCTCCTCGCCGCGGAGGCCCTCCTCGCCTCTCCGGCCCCGTGGCCGCTCCCGCGCTCGGACGCACGGTTTCCCGAGAGCGTCGCCATCCTCGCTGCGGACCCCACCCCCGGCGCCGTCCTCGACCTCCCCATCTCGGTCCCCAACCTCGAGCGCGCCGTCTACCTCTACTGGCAGACCGGCCACCGGCGCCCGAGCCCGTACGCGCTCAACGAGCCGCTCCCGACGCTGCTCGACCGCTCCCACCTCGCGCGCGCGCTCACGGTCGCGGAGGCGGGGCGTCTCGACCGCCTTCCGCCGATGGTCGGGGAGCTGGATCTCGTGGTCGCGGGACGCGCGCTCGCCCGCCTCGGCGTACGCTGGATCGTCATGCACGCCCCGCTCTACCCGCCCGACCGGCGAGACCAGACCCTCCAGCTCCTGCGCGGCGCGCTCGGTCCGGAGACCACGACCACGGGAGACGATCGGCACCTGTGGCAGCTCGTCCTGCCGGACGACGCCGAGGAGCCGCGGGGATGAAGTTCGACGGGCGCCTCCGCGAGGCAAGCGGGCTCCTGCTCGCGGCGCTGCTGTCCCTCGGGGCGGCGATCGCCATCACCTGGCCGATGGTCGAGTACATCGACAAGGTGGTGCTCGGCGGCGGCGAGCTCGGCGGCTGGTTGTGGCGGTACGACTGGCACTTCCGCTCGCTCGAGGGCATCACCGAGGCGGACCTCGGGCCCCTTGAGTACTGGCGGCAGTTCGTGAGCCTGGGGCGGCACCCCGAGACCGGCAACATCCTCGACGTGCTCGCGCTCTCCTACCCGCTCGACGTCGTGTTCGGGTTCCCCACCAGCTACAACCTCAAGATCCTGCTGCTCCTGACGGGGAACGGGATCTGCGCCTACGCGCTCGGCCGGTACTTCTCAGGGAGCGTGTCCGCCGCGCTGGGCGCGTGCGCGCTGGCCGTCGCCAACCCGCTGTGCCTCCTCGAGGTGCAGTCCTCCGGGCTCCGTCAGGCGCTGCTCTGGTGGGTGCTCCTCTACCCGGCGCTGCTGGACCGCGCGCTCCGGCGCCGCACCCTCGGCGCGGGCGTCGCCGCGGGTATCTGCTTCGGCGCCGCCGCCGCGTTCTACTGGTTCTACGGCCTGTTCACCGGCATCTTCACCGGCGTCTGGTTCGTGAAGCACATCGTCGTCGAGCGCGCGCGCCTCGACTGGCGCGGCATGGCCCGCGCCGCGTCCGGGGTGGTGCTCGGCGTGGTCCTCTCCGCCGGCCCCTTCATCCTGCCCTACGCCCTGCCGGAAGACGGCGGCTCTGGGCAGGGGGGCGGAGGGGCGGGGGCCGGCGGGGCGGCGGCGCTGCCCGAGATGACGTTCTTCATGCCGTTCCCCGCGTACGACACCGTCTCGCACGCGCCGATGCGCCCGCAGACCTACGCCGAGAACGTGCACGCTTCGATCAACCGAACCATCGGCTCGAGCTGGAGCGCGAGCTACCCCTTCGACCCGACGCTCAACGAGTCGCTGCCCCTCGTGGTGATCGCCATCGGCGTGCTCCCCGCCATCCTCCGCCGCCGCTCCTGGGGCTGGCTCGCGGTGTGGCTCTTCTTCTACCTGGGCACCCTCGGCCCCTTCCTCCGCATCGGCGCGGGCGACAACACGAACGTCACGCGCGTCTTCGACGACTACGTCGTCCGGCTGCCCTACACCTGGATGTTCCAGTTCATCCCTGGCATGGCGCGCATGTTCGCGCCGTACCGGCTCGCGTCGTTCGTCATCGTCTCGAGCGTGGCGCTCGTGGCGATCGGCCTCTCCCGCCTCCCGTGGCGCTCGTACTTCTGGCCCTTCGTGTTCGCGGCGACCGTCCTCCAGCCGATGTACCGCTTCGGCAAGGGCGCGGTGAACGAGGGCGACGCCGACAGCCGCGAGTTCCGCTCGCCGATCAAGGCGAACCGCATCCGCGTCCCCGTGGCGTACGAGGAGATGGACGCGACGGAGCTCGGCGGCCTCGTCGAGCTCCCCCTCGACCAGCAGCAGGACCTCCTCTGCTACTACCAGCTCGTCCACCGACAGAAGGTGTACCGCTCGTGGGCCTCGCCCTCCGCGGTGCCGCCCTCCCTCCGCCCGCAGGGTGCCGGCGGGCCGACCGGCGAGCGCCTGCGCTTCTGGGCGCGCGCGGACCTCGTGAGCGGCCCCGTGCCGGACATCTGGCAGGCCTTCTCCCGCGACCCGGAGAACAGCGACCTCGCCGCCCTCGGCACCGACGCGCTGGTCTCCTGGGCGAAGTCCGGGAACTACACCCGCGTGATCCTCCACGAGCGCGGCTACTTCCTCGTCGACCCGACCCGCGGGACCACGCTCTACCTCTCCGCCGTGCGCCGCCTCTCCGCGGCCCTCGGCGCCACCGCGGTCGAGTCCGTCGAGCTCTCCAAGGGTGACCCCGCGCACCCCGAGTTCGGCGTGCCCATCGTCGGGGACCTCGTCCCGTGGACCTCCCAGCCCGCCGAGCTGCCCCCGGAGCGCGCCCCGGCGCAGTACCGCATGGCCGTCCTCGAGCTGTTCCCGGCGGGCCCCACCGTGGCGGACCTCGGTCCGAACCTCGCTCCGGCCGTCGCGGACGCCCCCGAAGGCGACGAGGCGCCGCCCGCCTCCCCGCCGGCCGCGGCGCCGGCACTTGACAGCCCGCCGATCAACGTGGATTGATACCTCCCGATGCGTGCGCTCCTGCTGTTGGCTCTCTTCCTCTCTGGCTGCGCGGCCCGCGCGTCGTACTTCGTCTTCGACGCTCAGCGTGACTACGAGGCCGCGGTGAACGCGGGCGGCGAAGAACGCGCCGTCTATGAGACGACCCTCGCGCGCGAGTACCTCTGGAAGGCGAAGGAGGAGGTCAACTCCTCCGACTACGGCGCCGCCGAGCAGCTCTGCAAGAAGTCGATGGCGTGGTCCGCCGAGGCGTACGAGAAGTCCGCCGACGACGGCCCGAATCTCGACAAGACCGACGAGTTCGTCCCCGAGACGAAGCCGGAGGAGGTCAAGAAGCCGGAGACCCCCAACACCCTCGACGACATCGACCTGGACGACCTCTGATGCGGCCCCTGCCCCTCCTGCCGGTCCTGTTGACGTCGCTCCTCGCCGGATGCGCCAGCCAGGCGCTCCTCGCCAGCGAATTCGCCAGCCTGCAGACCGAGATCGCGGCTGCGCACCAGACGACGAACTGCGCGCCGAAGGACCTCGCCCTCGCGGACGCCAACACCGAGTTCGCCAAGATCGAGTTCGAGCAGGGCGACACCAAGCGCGCCGCCGAGCACGTGCGGCTGGCGCGCGAGCACGCGAAGATCGCCGGCGCCTGCACGAGCGCCCCGCTCAAGCCCACCAAGCCCGTGCGCGTCGAGCCCGAGGGCAAACCCGAGCCGATCACCACCGCGCTCGAGCCGACCCCCTGGGCCGCGCCGGCGCCCACCGACCGCGACCGCGACGGCGTGAAGGACAGCGAGGACCTCTGCGTGTCGGATCCCGAGGATCTCGACGGCTACAAGGACGCCGACGGCTGCCCCGACCTCGACGACGACGGCGACGGCATCCCCGACAGCGTCGACCGCTGCCCGCGCGAGCCCGAGGACCGCGACAACGTCGAGGACGCCGACGGCTGCATCGACCCCGACAACGACCGCGACGGCGTGCCCGACGCGCAGGACCGCTGCCCCAACGAGCCCGGCGACCCGCCCTCGGGCTGCGCCTCCAGCGACCGCGACGCCGACGGCGTCGGCGACACCACGGACAGCTGCCCCAGCGAGGCCGAGACCCTCAACGGCTACCAGGACACGGACGGCTGCCCCGACAGCAAGCCGCAGCGCGTCGAGGTCACCGCCGACCAGATCGTCATCAAGCAGCGCATCAATTTCGCGACGGGCAAGGCCACCATCCTGCCCGACAGCTTCGTCGTCCTGGACGACGTGGCGGCCGCGATGAAGGACTACCCGAAGATCCGGGTCGAGATCGGCGGCCACACCGACAACGTCGGCGACGACACGCAGAACCAGCGCCTCTCCAAGGACCGCGCGGACGCCGTGTTCGAGTACCTGCTGTCCAAGGGCGTCGGCGCGCAGCGAATGATGACCGTCGGCTACGGCGAGACCCGCCCCGTCGACACGAACATGACGGAGACCGGCCGCCTCAGCAACCGACGCGTCGAGTTCCTCATCCAGAAGTAGGCCCCGGGCGCCGCACATCGGGCGCCGGGCCTGCTACACTCTTCGGGGGAGGTCGCCATGCGCCGCGGACAGAGCACGACCGAGTACATGCTGACCATCTCGTTCATCTGCATCGCGATCGCCGCCGTGATGCTGGTGCTGTACGGGCGCATCGCCAGCGAGACGGCGTCGACCGGGCGCAGCATGGCCCAGTCGCTCACCACGGGCGCCGCGCAGTAGGGTTCGGCGCGGCTCCGAAGGCGCACGAACCGCCCGCGGCGGGCGGCCGGCCGAACTACGAACGCCCGCTGAAGGTCCGTTCGAAGAGGGCGTCGATCGCGTCCTTCCCGACGGGGGAGAGGTACCGGGTACCCGTGCCGCAGATGGCCGCGGCGTCGATGACGGGGGTGCCTTCCACCCAGTCTTCGCCGTTCCAACGGTACCAGCCGCCCTTCTCCTGGTCGAAGACCCAGAGGCGCTTGTTCCACATGCGCGCGAGCTCGACGCTCCAGCCGGTGCCGCCGGTGACGGTGCCGTCCTCCTGGATGGCCCCGACCACGTAGACGACCTGCGCCGCGCCGACTTGGTGCCACAGGCTCTGGAGCACGCGACGGATCATCGTGCCCTCGCCGTAGCCCCGGCGCAGCCGCCGGCTCACGTAGGCGAGCGAGACCTCACCCGCGGCGAGCTCCTGCTCCGTGAGCGGATGCGCGCCGCGCGTGCGGGCCTGGACGTGCCCGTTGAACGTGAAGTTGACCTCGCGGACACCCCAGCGCTCGGCGGCCTCGCCGAAGGCTGCCTCGGACCCGGAGGCGCCGCCGCTGTACAGCGTGCACTCGCCGGCCTTGACCCGCGTGGGAGGGCCGCCAGAGGGGGGCTCCTCGTCGCGCGCGACGAAGGCCTGGGCGTCGAGACGGATGGGCGCGAGCTCCACGCCGTCGCGGCCCTTGTGGACGTGCAGCCAGACGACGGAGCGCTCGGGCACCATCTCAAGGGACACGTCGTACGCGGCGTCCGTCACGGGGTGGGTCGGCGTGAACGCGCACCACACCGCGAGGCCCCGCCGTACGGCGAGCTCCCGCAGCGCGGTGAGCGCGGGCTCGGTGGCCTCCAGCCCGTCGATCACGACGAGCCGGGGCGCGAACTCCATGGCGTCCGCGAGGGACTGGAGCAGCCCGTCGATGTTCTCGGCGAGCGGGACCCGCCCCCGCGTGCAGTGGATGACGCGGTGGCGCTCGACGGAGAGCAGCGCCTCCGCCCGCTCCAGGGGCTTCTGCGCGTGGTGCAGCCCCGTGAAGATGCTCTCGTAGCCGTCGCGCACGGCCTCGACCCCGCCCTGCACGGCGACGTGCAGCACAGGCTCACCGCGCAACAGCCGCTCGAGCGCGAGGTGGACGAGCAAGGAGCTCTTGCCCACACCGGCGCGGGCGTAGATCGCACCGATCTCGCCCGGCCGCAGCCCGCCTCCGAGCGCTCCCTGGATGGCCCGCAAGGGCCCACGGTCGACAGTCTCGGGGCCGGCCAATTTCGCTAACCCGCCTTCTTCTCGGCCTGGTACTTCTTGACGAGCTCTTCGGTCACGTTGTTCGGCGCCACGGTGTAGCGCGCGAACTCCATGGAGAACTCGGCCTTGCCCTGGGTCGCAGACCGCAGGGTGGTCGAGTACCCGAACATCTCGGCGAGGGGCACCTCGGCCTCGAGCTGGGAGAAGCCGTCGGACTCGGAGGACCCGATGATGATCCCGCGGCGCTGCATGATGGTACCCACCATCTGGCCGTGGAACTCGGCGGGACCTTCGATGCCGACCTTCATGATGGGCTCGAGGACGACCGGCTTGGACTTGGGGTAGGCCTCGCGGAAGGCGCCCATCGCGGCGAGCTGGAAGGCGATGTCGGACGAGTCGACCGCGTGGGACGAACCGTCGTTGATGCCGCAGCGCACGTTGACGACGGGGGCGCCGATGAGTTCGCCCTTCTCCAGCATCTTCTTGAAGCCCTTGTCACACGACGAGATGAACTCGCGCGGGATGGAGCCACCGGTGATGTCGTCCACGAACTCGTAGTTCTTGCCTTCGACCGGCTCGAGCCACCCGGCGACGCGACCGTACTGGCCGGAGCCGCCGGTCTGCTTCTTGTGGGTGTAGTTGAAGTCCGAGCGCTGCGAGATGGTCTCGCGGTAAGCGACGCGCGGCGGCGAGGTGATGACCTCGGCCTGGTACTCACGCTTCATGCGCTCGACGTACACCTCGAGGTGCAGCTCGCCCATGCCGGAGATGATGGTCTCGCCGGTCTCCGGGTCGGAGCTCACGCGGAACGTGGGATCCTCCTTGGAGAAGCGGCGGAGCGCCTTCGACATGTTGGACGTGGCCGACTGGTTCTTCGGCTTGATGGTCAGGTCGATGACCGCCGCGGGGACGTGCATCGAGGACATGGCGATGTCGAGCGACCCGTCGTGGAACGTGTCACCGGAGAAGCAGTCCACCCCGAACAGGCCGATGATGTCGCCCGCGCAGGCGTCCTCGATGTCCTGCATCTCGTTGGAGTGCATGCGCACGAGGCGACCGACCTTCAACTTCTGGCCGGAGCGCGCGTTGACGATGGTGTCACCGCGGCGGATCGTGCCCGAGTAGAGGCGGAGGTAGGTGAGCTGCCCGTAGCGCCCGTCTTCCAGCTTGAAGGCGAGACCGAGCATCTTGCCGTTCGGATCGCAGGGGATGACGAGCTTCGCCTCGTCGTGCGCAAGATCGACGGCTTCGTTGACGACGTCGGTCGGCGTCGGCAGGTAGGCGAGCACGCCGTCGAGCAGGCGCTGGACGCCCTTGTTCTTGTAGGCGGAGCCCACGAACACGGGGACGAGCTTGAGCGCGATGGTGGCGCGGCGGATGGCCTCGACCAGCGTCTCTTCCTGGACGTTCTCATCGAGCATCTGCTCGGTCAGCGCGTCGCTGAACATCGAGACGTTGTCGAGGAGCTCCTCGCGGTAGGTCCGCGCGTCGTCCGCCATGTCGGCAGGGATCTCGCCGATGTGGATGATCTCGCCGTTGTCGCCCGAGAAGGTGAACGCCTGCATCTTGACGAGGTCGACGTGGCCGATGTGCTTGTCCTCGAGGCCGATGGGCAGCTGGAGCATCACGGCGTTGTGGCCGAGCTTCTCCTTGAGCTGCTGACGGACGCGGTAGGGATTGGCGCCCTGGCGGTCACACTTGTTGACGAAGGCGAGACGCGGCACGTTGTACCGGCGCATCTGGCGGTCGACGGTGAGGGACTGCGACTGCACGCCGGCCACCGCGCAGAGCACGAGGATGGCGCCGTCGAGCACGCGGAGGGCGCGCTCGACTTCGATCGTGAAGTCGACGTGGCCCGGGGTGTCGATGATGTTGATGGAGAACGTGGGCCCCTCGGGGTCCTGCGTGCTCTTCCACTGGCAGTGGGTCGCGGCGGACTGGATGGTGATCCCGCGCTCGCGCTCGAGATCCATCGAGTCCATCGTGGCGCCGACGCCGTCCTTGCCCTTCACTTCGTGAATGGCGTGGATGCGGCCGGTATAGAAGAGGATGCGCTCGGTGAGCGTCGTCTTGCCGGAGTCGATGTGGGCGCTGATTCCGATGTTGCGGATCAGATTGAGGTCGGTGATCACGTAGCCTCCGAAAAGTCCTGCACCGCGGCGCGCGGTCGGGGAGCGGCGCGGGGTGGGCACCCCCTCCGCGGCCCGCCGACTATTCGGATCTCGGCCGGGCGGCAAGCCCTGTGCGCCTCGCGTAGCTTGAAAGTGACACGCGCGTGCGCTACGCTCGCCGACGATTTCAAACCCGCTCCGCAACTGTAGAGGTACCATGAAGATCCGGATGCTGCCCGTGCTCTCTGTCGCCCTTGGCTTCGCCCTCGCCTGTTCCGGCGGCACCCCCGAGACCACGGCCCCTCCCCCGCCGCCCCCCGCGGCGGACGGCAAGATCGGCGTGCCCGAGTGCGACGACTACATCACCAAGATGGAGGCGTGCATCGCCTCGGCCGACCCCGCCGCCAAGAGCGCGATGGAGAGCGGCTTCAAGACCACCCGTGACGCGTGGGCCCAGGCCGCCGCCATCCCCCAGACCCGCGGCACGCTCGCCAGCTCTTGCTCGGTGATGCTCGCCTCGATCCCCGCCAATTGCGGCGCGGGCGCGGCGGCGGGCACGCCCCTCGTCCCCACGGACGGCGTCGGCGCGATCCCCGGCACCCCCGGCACCCCCGGCACCCCCGGCACCCCCGGGACCTCCGGCACCCCGGGCACTCCGGGCACGGCCGCCGTGGTCACCCCCACCACCACCACGACGACGACGACCACGGTCGTGACCACCACCGACGAGAAGGCCGCGGAGCCCCCCAAGAAGGCCTCCGAGACCGGCGCCCGCGCCCCCTCCCGGGACAACCGCCCCGCCGCCGACTTCGGCCGCACCCGCGACGGCAGCGGCAGCGGGACCAAGCGCGACGGCGACAACAAGGACGACGGCCGCAGTCAGTCGGGCGGCATGGGCAAGAGCCGCTAAGGGTTCGCCCCGCTTACGGAAGGCCGCCTCTCGGGGCGGCCTTCTTCGTTTTCGCCCCCGAGGCGGGCGCCGCCCGAGCGGACGGTCAGCCCGCCGCGAGCGCGAGGAGGCCACGCCGGGTGTAGACGCTCGCCATCTGGCGGCGCCACGCCGGGTCGCCGTGGACGGCGGCCTGGGGGCGGGTCTGCTTGTGGACGAGGTCCGCGATGGCGGAGGCCGCCGCGTCGTCAAGCGGCGCGCCGAGGAAGGCCTCGAGGCCGCGCACGGGCTTGGGCTGCGGGTTCGCCGCCCCGATCACGATCTCGAGCGCGGAGGGCACGGCGCCGTCGAAGGTGCCGGCGATCGCGACGCCGATCTGCGGGTAGTCGATCGAGTCGCGCGTCCGGAGCTTCTGGTAGCTGCCGCGGAAGCCGGGCGCGGGCTTCTTCACGACGATGGCCGTGAGCAGCTCGCCCTTCTGGAGGGTGAGGTGATCCATGCCGTTGAAGCGGTACAGATCGCGGATGGCGAGCGTGCGCGAACCCTCGGGACCGAGGAGGCGAAGGGACGCATCGAGCGCGAGCAACACCGGCACCGAGTCGGAGGACTGGGCGGCGACGCAGGTCTTCGGGCCGCCGATGACGTGGCACCAGGTGCCGTCCGCCTTGAGGCAGTGGCCGAGCGCGCCGCGCCAGAACGCCGACTGGTTGTAGTAGAGGCAGCGGGTGTCGAGCAGGACGTTCCCGCCGATCGTGCCCATCGCGCGGATCTGCGGGCCCGCCACGAGGCCGGCGGCGCGTGCCAGGGGCGGGAGCAGCGCGCGCACGGTGGCGTTCGTCGCGATGGCGTGGAGCTTGGTCGCCGCGCCGATCACCAGAGTGTCACCGTCCTCGGTGATGCCACCGGGGATCTCGGCGAGGCTCACCAGCGTGCGCGGGTGGACGATGCCGTGCTTGAGGTTCGGCAGCAGGTCGGTGCCGCCGGCGACGTACATCGGGGCCTCGGCGGAGGACCAGATCGCGAGCGCCTCCTCGTAGGTGCGCGCGGGGCGGTAGGCGAACGGCTCCATCCTCAGCATGCGGCACCCCCTTCAGCGAGCTCCTTGGCCTTGATCGCCGCGAGCACACGATCCGGCGTGAACGGGAGCTGGCGGAGCCGCACCCCCACGGCGTCGTAGATAGCGTTGGCGATGGCCGGGATGATCGGGTGGAGCGGGCCCTCGCCGGCCTCCTTCGCGCCGTAGGGCCCGCCGGGGTCGATGGTCTCCACGATCTTCGCGAAGAAGTCGGGGCTCTCCATGCTGGTCGGGATGCGGTAGTCGAGGAGGTTCGGGGCGCGGTGGAGACCGCGCTCGTCGAAGGTGTGGGCCTCCATGATCGCCTCGGCGTAGCCCATGTAGACGCTGCCCTCGATCTGGCCCTCGACCAGGGTGGGGTTGAGCGCGCGGCCACAGTCGTGCGCGGCCCAGACCTTCTCGACGCGGACGATGCCGGTCTCGCGGTCCACCGACACCTCGCAGACGTGCGCCGTGGTGGAGTAGGCCGGCGACGCGCCGATGGTGCCGCCGCGGTAGTCGCCGCCCACCTTGCGGGTGCGGTAGCCGCCGCTCTCGACGAGGGGGACGCCGGCGGCGGCCTCCGCGAGGATGAGGGCCTCGCGCGCGGTCACCATGCGACCGGGGTCGGCCTTGTCGTGGTAGCTGCCGAGGGCCACGAGCACCTGCTCGTCGGGGATGCCGAGCTTCGCGGCCACGGCGGCGACGAGGCGCACGCGCAGCTTGCGGCCGGCCTCCTGCGCGGCGATGCCGCACATGTAGGTCACGCGCGAGGAGTAGGCGCCAAGGTCGACCGGGACGAGGTCGGTGTCGGCGCTGACGACGGTGATGTCGTCCGGCGGCACGCCGGTCTCCTCGGCGACGATGTAGGCGAGCATGCCGTCGCTGCCCTGACCGATGTCGTTCGCGCCGCAGAAGACGGTGATCTTGCCGCCGCGATCGCCGCGGAGCATCACGCCGGCCTGGGGCATCTCGTTGGGGTAGACGGGGTAGGCGGTGCCCGAGATGTACATCGAGCAGGCGACGCCGAGGCCGCGGCCGGGCGGGAGCTTCCCGTGGCGCTCGGTCCAGCCCGAGGGGCCGGCGACGGCGTCGAGGCAGGCGCCGAGGCCCGTGGAGGGCACCAGTTGACCGTTGATGGTGTGCTCACCAGGCTTCATCGCGTTGCGACGGCGGATCTCGATGGGGTCGATGCCGAGCTTCTCGGCGACCTCGTCCAGCGCCATCTCGAAGGCGTAGCGGGGCTGCACGGAGCCGTGGCCGCGCTTCGGGCCGCAGCAGGGCTTGTTCGTGTAGACGCGGCGGCTCTTGAAGCGGTAGCTGCCGAAGGCGGTGGGGCCCGCGAGGAGCTGGCCGGCGTAGTACGACGTGACCAGGCCGAAGCTGTGGTAGGCGCCGCCGTCGAGCGTGATGTCGCTCTCGACCGCGGTGATCTTGCCGTCGGCGTCGCAGCCGACCTTGAACCACATGTCCGCCGGGTGGCGGCCGCGGTGGCTGTAGAAGACCTCCTCGCGGGTGTAGAGGATCTTCACCGGGCGACCGGCCTTCTTGGAGAGCGCGGCGACGCAGAACTCGAGGTCGAAGGGCTCGGACTTGCCGCCGAAGGCGCCGCCGAGGACCGGCTGGATCACGCGGATCTTCTCGGTGGGGATGCCGAGGACGTGGGCGAGCTCGCGGTGGAGGTAGTGGGTGACCTGGGAGGCCGACCACATCGTGAGCTGACCGTCCTGCGACCAGGTCGCGACGGCGCAGTGGGGCTCGATCGCGGCGTGGTTGGAGCCCTCGTAGAACCAGCGGTTCTCCGCGGTGGCGGCGGCGTTCGCGAAGCCGGCGTCGACCTCGCCGAAGGAGAGCTCGACCTCCTTGCAGATGTTGTTCTCCCAGGGGCGGCCCTTCCAGTCGACCTCGTGGACGAGGGGGGCGCCGGGCGCGAGGGCGGCGGCGGGGTCGATGACGGCGGGCAACGGCTCGTAGGCGACGCGGATGGCGGCGCAGGCGGCGTTCGCGGTGTCCTCGTCGACGGCGGCGACGGCGGCCACGCCCTCGCCGATGTAGCGGACCTTGCCGACGGCGAGCGCGGTCTCGTCGGGGGTCCATGGGATGACGCAGAAGGGCGTCGGCAGCTCGGCGCCGACGAGCACGGCGAAGACGCCGGGCATCGCGCTGGCGGCGGAGGTGTCGATGGAGAGGATGCGCGCGTGGGCGTGCGGCGAGCGGAGGATCTTGCCGTGGGCCATGCGGGGGAGCGCGATGTCGTCGGCGTAGACGGCCTCCCCGGTGGCCTTGGCGATGGCGTCTGCCTTGCGACCGCGGGCGCCCAGCACGAGGAAACCCTCGGCCGCGGGGCCCGACAGGATCGGGGCGGCGCGGGGCAGCCCGCGGGCGGCGAGGCGTACGGCCTCGAAGATCTTGGTGTAGCCGGTGCAGCGGCACAGGTTGCCCGAGAGGGCCTCGCGCATCTCGGCGTCGGTGGGGTCCGGCGAGCGCGTGAGCAGCGCCTTCGCCGAGAGGATCATCCCCGGCTGGCAGAAGCCGCACTGGAGCGCCCCGGCGACATCGAACGCGCGCTGGACAGGGTCGGGACCCTCGGGCGTGGCGAGGCCCTCGATCGTCGTGATCGCGTGCCCCTCCGCGGCGCGCGCGAGCGTGCAGCAGGCGAGGACGGGTTGGCCGTCCGACAGGACGGTGCAGGCGCCACAATCGCCCTTGTCGCAGCCCTGCTTGGTGCCGGTGAGCTTGAGCTCGTAGCGCAGGGCCTCGAGGAGGGTCCAGTGGTCGGGGACCGCGAGTTCGACAGGCTCACCGTTGACGTGGAGCCGGAGCAGCGACTTCATGCGCGCTCCTAACCGTGTGCGTCCGGGACGGAGCGCGGACTCCGGGGCCCGCGGCTACTTGGACGCGCGCTTCTTCGCTTCCTTCACGGCGTCCGCGATGTTCGTCGGGAGGGTCGACTTCGCGGCGATCTCCCCCACCCACCGCGGGATATTACCGCCCGCGTCCGTGCAGATGCGGTAGCGGATGCGGGTCTGGCCGCCGACGGGGCTGAAGGTCCAATCCCCGACGTTGACCGCGGTCATCACCGCGTCGGGGAAGCGCGCCTTGACCTCCGCGAGGGCGGCGGGCCACGTCGTGACCGGGTCGACGAGCTCCCAGGTGAACACGCGATCGTCTCCCTGGCGGCCGTAGCTGCCACGGAGGAACCAGTAGCGATCCGCGATGGGGGGCGGGTTGTCGAGCACCTGGTAGTAGTCCAGCTCCGACCCGGTCTTCTTGAGCGTGGCGGAGACCGGCACCTTCCAGCTCGACCAGCCGGGCTGCCCGGGGATGTCGTACGAGATGGTCAGCAGGATGTCGGGGGACACCGCGGCGGTGGCGCTGCCCTCGAGGCAGTCCGTGCCCCCGATGACCTTGTGGCGGATGAGGATCTCCCCCACGTCGTCCACCTGCTTGCGCGCGACCTCCTCCCAACCGGAGGTGTTGGCGAGGCCCGCCCGGAATTCCGCCGTGGTGGCGGCGGCGGCCGGAGGGGCGAGGAGGAGGACGAGCGACAGGATGGGCACCTCGTGAGTGTAGCGGATGCGGAGGATCAGGTCCCGCTGAACTGCACGCCGTCGAAGAGCAAGGAGGGGGTGCGGACGCTGCTCCACCGCCACACGTCGCTCGCGGCCTCCTGGAAGCTCATCAGGAGCTCCCCGATGTTGCCGGAGACGTTCATCTCGGAGAGGTGCTTCACGACCTCGCCGCGCTCGAGCAGGAGGCCCTGCACGCCGAAGCTGAAGTCACCGGTGAGGCCGTTGCTGTTGCCGCCGAGGAACCCGGTGACGACGATGCAGCGGTCGAGCTCGCGCGTGATGTCGTCCACCGCGCGGGTGCCGGGCGGCACCACCCAGTTGGAGCGGCCGCCGGAGGTGGGCGAGACGCCCAGCTTGCGGCCGTAGTAGACGTTCACGTAGTAGTTCTGGAGCACGCCCTGGTCGAGCACCGGGAAGGGCTTCGCGTAGAGGCAGTCTCCGTCGAAGGGACGGGAGCCGAGGCCGCGCGGGATCGTCGGATCGTCGAAGATCGAGAGGCCCGGGGCCGCGATGCGCTCGCCCTTCTTACCGGCGAGGAAGCTGCGCCCCTGGTGCAGTTCGGAGCCCGAGAGGGGGCCGCCGAGCACGCCGAGGATGCGGCCCACCGCGGTGTTCTGGAGGAGCATCGGATAGCGGCCGGAGGGCGCCGGGCCGCTGTTGAGGCGCTGGGCCGCGCGCGACCAGCTCTCTGCGGCGACGCGCTCGGCCCCGGGGAGATCCCCAAGGTGGGTGGCGGAGAAGTACGAGGAGCCCTCGGGGCGGCGGCCGCCGGGCTCGAGGAGCGTCATCTCGGCGCCGTGGCCGAAGCCGGTGCCGCGGCTGACGTTCTCGAAGCCGTTGGAGAGGATGCGCGCGGTCTCGCCAATGCTGTCGCCGACGTAGACGGTGGCGGAGAGGACCTGGTCACGCGTCGGGAGCGCGTCGATACACGCCTCGAGCTGCTCCGCCTGCTCGCGCCGCTGCGCGCCGGTGAGGGACTCCCAGCCCGGGTCGAAGCGGTCCAGCACGGCCTCGGAGGTGTAGCGACCGCACAGCTCCGGCGCGGGCTGACGGCGCTCGGGCTCGGGCTCGAGCACCCGCGTCGCGGCGATGGCGCGCCCGAGAAAGGTGTCGATGGCGTCGGGACGCAGGTCCGACGTGGAGTGGACGGAGTAGCGGTCGTCCACGAGGAGCGACAGCGAGGCGCCGAGGCTGCTGGCCTGCTGGAGCTGCTCGAGCTTGCCGGCGCGCCGCATGAGCGAGGCCTCCGTCGAGCGGGAGACGACGACGGCGGCCTCCTGAGCGCCGAGCGCGCGGGCCTTGCGGAGGATGTCCTTACCGAGTTCCAACGGCTCCATCAGCTCGCCCCCCCGACCGAGAGTCGGCTGACCTTGACCGTCGGCATGCCTTGAGACACGGGCACGCTCTGGCCGTCCTTCCCGCACGTCCATCCGCCCTCGTCGATGACGAGGTCATTCCCGACCATCTCGATGGTCTCGAGCACGCGAGGCCCGTTCCCGACGAGGTTCACGTCCTTGATGGGGCGCGTGAGCTTGCCGCCCTCGATGAGCCAGCCGTGGCGCACGTAGAAGGCGAAGTCGCCCGCGCCGATCTGGACCTGGCCGTTGGAGAAGCTCTGGCAGTAGATGCCCTTCTCGACACTGGCGATGATCTCGGCGGGGTCGTACTCCCCCGACTCCATGTAGGTCGAGCGCATGCGCGGGAGCACCGGCTGGCGGAAGCTCTCGCGGCGGCCGGAGCCGGTGGGCGCGACCTTGTAGTGGCGCGCGGAGATCTCGTCGTGGAGGTAGCTGCGGAGCACGCCGTCCTCGATGAGGACGGTCTTCTCGGCGGGGTTGCCCTCGTCGTCCATGTTGATGCTGCCGCGGGCGTGCATCAGCGTGCCGTCGTCCACGACGGTGACGCCCTTGGGCGCGATGGAGGTGCCGAGGCGGTCGGCGTAGATGCTGACGCCCTTGCGGTTGAAGTCGGCCTCGAGCCCGTGGCCGATGGCCTCGTGCAGGAGGATGCCCGAGGAGCCGGCGCCGAGTACGACCGTCATCTCGCCGGCGGGCGGCTTGCCGGCCTCGAAGAGGATGATGGTGTCGTCCACCGCGCGGCGCACGAGGCGCTCCACGCGGTCGTCCGTGTAGAACTCGAGGCCCATGCGCTGAGCGAGGTTGGCGCTCGCGGTCTCGCGGCGGCCCTCGTGCTCGGCGGTGCAGGAGATGAAGGCCCGCGTCATCGGCTGGTAGTCGTAGACGATGCGGCCGTCGGGCCGGGCGACGAGGACGTGCCGGAACGAGTCGGCGAGGGAGACCTCCACCTTCTGGATGCGGGTGTCCCGCGCGAAGACGGCCTTCTCCCAGGCGCGCACCATCGAGACCCGCTTCTCGAGCTCGACCTGCTCCCACGGGAGCGTGACCGGGTAGCGATCCGCGTAGGTGCGCGGGGTGACCGAGAGCGGCGCGTGGGCGGCGGTGCCGGTCGCGATCTCGGCGGCGAGGCGCGCGGCGGCGAGCATGGCGTCCCGCGAGAGGTCCTCGGTGTAGGCGTAGCCGACCTGGTCCCCCACCACGACGCGGACGCCGACGCCGAGGTCGACGTGGGTGGAGGCGCGGTTGACCTTGCCGTCGGAGAGCGCCACGGACGTGCTGCCCGAGTGCTCGAAGTACAGGTCGGCGTCGTCAGCGCCTCGCGCGAGCGCGGTGGACAGGACGACGCGGATCGTCTCGTCGGACACGCCGAACTGGTCGAAGTGGATCAAGGAGCCCCCAGGAAGGTCCGAACTCGGGCACGGCCCGACCGCTTAGTGTTGTCACCGTGGCGCGATCGGCAAACGCATTTTGCCGCCCACCGTGCGATTGCCGCCCCGGAGCCCGCGAGAGGCGCGCCGCTTCCGACGCTCCTCCCTACGGCCGCGACGCGCGCGCCTTGAGCAGGTGATCGGCGAGGACGAGCGCCGCCATCGCCTCCACCATCGGGACCGCGCGCGGCAGGACGCAGGGGTCGTGGCGGCCACGCGGCGTGAGGATGGAAGGCTGGTTGTTCTCGTCCACCGTGTATTGTGGCTGGAAGATCGTCGCGACCGGCTTGAACGCAACGGTGAAGGTGACGGGCATGCCGTTGCTGATGCCGCCCTGGATGCCGCCGGAGCGGTTCGAGGTCGTGATCGGCTGGCCGTTCGGGCCCGGCACGAAGGGGTCGTTGTGCTGCGAACCGCGCATCCGCGTGCCGGCGTAGCCGCTCCCGGACTCGAAGCCCTTGGCCGCGGGGAGCGAGAGCATCGCCTTGGCGAGGTCGGCCTCGAGCTTGTCGAACACGGGCTCGCCGAGGCCCGCGGGCACGTTGCGGCACACGCAGCGGACGACGCCCCCGATGGTGTCGCCGTCGGCGCGCACGGCGCGGATGAGGGCCTCCATGGCGGCGGCGGTGGCGGGGTCCGGGCAGCGCACCGGGTTGGCCTCGACCGCGGCGGCGCCGCCCTCCCAGGCGTCGGGGTCCCACCCGTCGGGGGCCTCGATGTCGCCGACGCGATGGACCCACGCGACGACGTCGATCGGGGCAATGACCTGGCGGGCAACAGCGCCGGCGGCGACCCGCGCGACGGTCTCCCGGGCGCTCGCGCGGCCGCCCCCGCGCCAGTCGCGGTGCCCGTATTTGGCCTGGGTGGTGAAGTCGGCGTGGGACGGGCGGTAGAGGTCCTTGAACGGGGCGTAGGCGCGCGCGTCGGCGTCGGCGTTGCGGAAGAGGAAGGTCAGCGGCGAGCCGAGGGTACGGCCCTCGAAGAGGCCGGAGAGGACCTCGAAGGTGTCTGCCTCCTTGCGCGGCGTGGTGATGGCGCTCTGGCCGGGGCGACGCCGCGCCAACTCCTGCTCGATCGCGGACAGATCGAGGGGGAGGCCCGCGGGCACGCCGTCGATCACCACGCCGAGGCCGCCGCCGTGGCTCTCGCCGAACGTCGTGATCCGGAAGCGCTCGCCGAAGCTGTTGCCCGGCACGTCAGGCCCGCCGGTAGGTGAGCTGGACCTCGGCGATGCGCTGGCCGGGCCACACGACCTCGCTCACGACGGCGGCGCCGCGCACGGACCAGACGACGGCGGGCTGGCCGGGCGGGGTGACCCACACGAGGCCGTCCGCCGTGAGCTCGACCGGGTGCTGGCTGACCGTGCCGGGGAGGAAGTGCACGACCTCAAGCTGCCCGTTGTCGGCGTCGAAGCGGTAGATGCAGAGGTCTTCGTGGGCGCCGACGGACTCCCACACCTCGAGCGCCGTACCGTCGAGGATGGGGCGTACCCGGAGCCGCGCGGCGACGGGCTCGCCGTGCGCGTGCCCGGCGCCGACCCACTCGCCGACGAGCAGCAGCGCGGGCGCGAGGCGCTCCCGGGCGAGGGCGAGCCGGGCGTCCCAGGGGTCCTCGCTCACGAGGGGCCGGTCGGGTTGGCGCGGAACCACGCCATCGTCTCCGCGAGGGAGGCCGCGGCGGGGGTGGGCGTCCAGTCGGGGAGGGCGCGGCGGGCGCGCGCGTCGTCGAGGAGGATGGGGCCGTCCCACTGGTTGAGGAGCTCGGCGAACTCGCGCGCCTGCTTGTCGACGAGGCCGAGGAGGCGCACCTTCCAGCCGGCGACGAGGGTGGCGCCCGCGCTCGGCTTGCCGGCGGCCGTCGCGAGCGCGGCGGCCCACGCGGCGGCGTCCGGGTACACGTCGCCGGCGACGGAGAGCACGTCGTAGGTGGGGCGGTCGGAGCGGAGGAGGGCGCCGACGGCGACGGCGGCGACGTCGTCCACCGCGGTGAAGGCGTGGGCGTTGGCGAGCGCGCCGAACCAGGGGATCGGCTTGCCGGCGAGGGCGTTGCGGAACATCGGGCCGACCAGCCCGTTGTCGACGCCGGGGCCGTAGAAGTCCCCCGCGCGCACGACGAGCGTGCGGACGTTGCGCATGGCGCTGTTCTGCTCGAGGGTGTCCTCAAGGAGGTTGCGGAGCGCGCCCTTGCGGTTGGGCTTGTCGTTGCTGTCGATGCGCGGCGAGTCGGGCGGGAGCGGCACGTCGTAGATCGGCTTGAGCCCGTAGATGTTCGCCGGGAACACGATGGCGGCGCCGGTGAGGCCGGAGGCCTCGATCACGCGATCGGTGACGCGGATCATGCCGGGATCCCACTCGGCGTAGGGCAGGTTCACCCCGTGGACGATGCTGGCGCAGCCCTTGGCGGCGGGCAGCAGGTCGTCCATGCGGGAGGCGTCCCCCGCGACGATCTCGACGCCGGCGGGCAGCCGGGCGCGCGCGGGCGTGCGGACGAGGGCGCGAACGCGCTCGCCGCGGGCGAGGAGGGCGCGGACCATGGCGCCGCCGAAACCGCCGGTCGCTCCGAGTACGAGGTGCATCGGGGCGCTCTAATCCCTCGGCTCGGCGGAGGCGACGCGGGCGGGGGAGGCCAGGTGACAAGTGATGAGGTCAGACCCCATCCGGGATATCTATCGGGGAAACCGGGCGTTCGTCCGTCGTAGGTGATAAATGATGGGGTCTGACCCCTACCGGAGACCCCCTACCGGAGGCCGAGTTTGACCATGCGGCTGCGCAGGGTGGTCGGGGGGAGGCCCGCGATCGCGGCGGCGCCGTCGTCGCCGTAGAGCTTGCCGTCGGTGCGGTCGAGGAGCGCGGCGAGGTAGCGGCGCTCGTTCTCCTCGAAGGAGGGGAGCGCGGGGGGCGCGTAGGCCGCTGGAGAGGGGGGGGGCGTTGCGGGGGGGCCGGACAGGCCCCCCTGCCCCAGGAGCCCGAGATGCTCCACCGAGAGAGGGCCCTTCCCCTGGAGGATCGTGGCGCGCTCCAGCGCGTTCACCAGCTCGCGCACGTTGCCCGGCCAGGGGGCGCGCTCCATCACGGCGCGGGTCTCGGACGGGAGGGTCCAGGGGCCGCGACGGGAGCGCGCGGACTCGGCCTCGAGCGCTTCGAGCGCGATGGCGACGATGTCCTCGGGGCGCTCGCGGAGCGGCGGGATGCGGAGCGGGAACACGGCGAGGCGGTAGTAGAGGTCCTGGCGGAAGCGGCCCTCGGCCACGGCCTTCTCGAGGTCAACGTGGGTAGCGGCGAGGACGCGCACGTCGACCCGCACGGTGCGGTCGGCGCCGACGGGCTCGAAGGTGCCCGATTGGAGCACGCGGAGGAGCTTGGCCTGCGCGGAGAGCGGCATGTCGCCGATCTCGTCGAGGAGGAGCGTGCCGCCGTTGGCGGTGACGAAGCGGCCGCGGCGGTCGCGGTCGGCGCCGGAGAACGCGCCCTTGACGTGGCCGAACAGCTCGCTCTCGACGAGGTTCTCGGGGATGGCGGAGCAGTTGAGCTTGACGAAGGGGCCGTCCACGCGCGGGCTCCAGCCGTGGATGGCCTGCGCGAGCACCTCCTTGCCGGTGCCGGTCTCGCCGCGGATGAGCACGGGGAGGGCCGCCGGGGCGACCTGGCGGGCGAGGCGCACGACGTCCGCCATCGCGGGGGCGCGGCTGGCCTCGAGGCGTCGGCACGCGTCGGCGCCGCCGACCTCCTCGGTGAGGAGCTGGTTCTGCTCCTTGAGCTGGTGGCGGTAGCGGTCGAGGAGGCTCGCCTGGTCCGCGAGCAGGAGGGCGAGGGAGACGAGCTGGCCGTAGACGCCGGCGAGGCGGACGTGCTCCGGCGGGTACATGCCGCAGGCGCGGCCGTCCATCGTGATGATGCCGAGGCTGCGCTCACCGGCGAAGAGCGGCACCACCATGCACGCGTGGCCGTGCGGGAAGTCGAGCACGCCGTCGAAGGGATCGCCCTCCTCGCCGGCGTGGTTGTGCTCGGCCATGGCGATGGGGGTGCGGAGCTCGAGGGCGCGCCGGATTGTGGGGTACTTCGCGAGGTCGAGGCCGTGCGCGCGCACGCGGGGGCTCGCGAGGGGCCCGGTGGCGGCGACGGCGCGGAGGCGCACGCCGTCGAGGCGGAAGACCACGGCGAGGTCGTGCGGGATGAGGGCGGCGAGCGCGGCGAGGGCGCGGTCCAGCACGTCGTCCGTGTCGGCGCCGCCGGCGACGAGCGCGGCGAGGTCGTGAAGGTCCGCGGTGTAGTCGACGAGGCGGTTCATGCCCCCGAGGATAGCGTGATTTCGTTGCCGCCACGAGATTTCGTTGTATCTCGGCAACGACCTTTCGTTGAATCGGCGGCGGCGGGGTGAAAGATCCGCGTCCTCCCTCTATCGGGGGGGTGGCACGCCACATGCAGCAGGGGACTGCAACGCCCCTCGGGAGACCGCATGACCCCCACCCACTTCGTCGACGTCGCCATTCTCGGCGCCGGCACCGCCGGCATGGCGGCCTACCGCGCTGCGGCCGCGCAGACCGACAGCGTCGTACTCATCGAGGCCGAGCGCTACGGCACGACCTGCGCCCGCGTCGGCTGCATGCCGAGCAAGCTCCTCATCGCCGCCGCCGAGGCCGCCCACGCCGCCCGCGAAGCCCCGCGCTTCGGCGTGGACGTGGGCGGCGTCGCCGTGGACGGCGCCCGCGTGATGGCGCGCGTCCGCGCCGAGCGGGACCGCTTCGTCGGCTTCGTCGTCCGCACCGTCGAGTCGTTCCCGGAGGCCCACCGGCTGCTCGGCCACGCCCGCTTCCTCGACGACCACACCCTCGTCGTGGGCGACCCGAACGACGGCGGCGCGGTCGTCCGCGCGCGGTCGATCGTCGTCGCCACCGGCTCCCGCCCCCGCGTCCTCCCCTTCCTTGAGGCCCTCGGCGACCGCGTCGTCGTCAACGACGACATCTTCGACTGGACCGACCTGCCCGAGTCCGTCCTCGTCTTCGGGCCCGGCGTCATCGGCCTCGAGCTCGGCCAGGCCCTGCACCACCTCGGGGTGCGCGTGCGCATCTTCGGCGTCGGCGGCTTCGTCGGCCCCCTCTCCGACCCCGAGATCCGCGAGGAGGCCCGCCGCGTGATCGACGCGGAGGTGCCCCTCGATCCCGACGCGGCCGTCACGTCGCTGGAGCGCGTGCCGGAGGGCGTCCGCGTGACCTGGGAGGTCGCCGGGGAGCTCCGAACCGAGACCTTCGCCTACGTGCTCGCGGCGACGGGCCGCACCCCCAACGTCGACCGCCTCGGCCTCGAGCACACCTCGCTCGCGCTCGACAAGCGCGGCGTGCCCGTCTACGACCCGACCACGATGCGCTGCGGCGCCTCCTCGACCTTCCTCGCGGGGGACGCCAACGCCGACGTGCCCCTCCTCCACGAGGCCGCGGACGAAGGGCGGATCGCCGGGGACAACGCGGGACGTTTCCCCGAGGTGCGCCCGGGCGTCCGCCGCTCCCCCCTCTCGGTCGTGTTCTCCGACCCGAACATCGCCATGGCCGGCGAGATGTGGAGCCAGGTGAAGGGGCGCGACCCGGTCGTCGGGCGCGTGTCCTTCGAGGACCAGGGCCGCGCGCGCGTCCTGCTCCAGAACCGCGGCCGCCTCAACGTCTACGCCGAGCGCGGCACCGGGCGCTTCCTCGGCGCCGAGATGATCGCCCCGCGCGCCGAGCACCTCGCCCACCTGCTCGCGTGGGCCCACCAGCAGGGCCTCACCGTCGACCAGATGCTCGCGATGCCCTTCTACCACCCGGTGATCGAGGAGGGCCTCCGCACCGCCCTCCGCGACGCCGCCGCCCAGCTCGCTCTCTGACTCACCCGTACAAACATCAAGGAGAACCCCATGTTCCAGAACCGTGAAGGCCAGCGCGTCCCCGAGGTCACCTTCCACACCCGCGTCGGCGCCACCTGGAAGGACGTGAGCACGTCCGACCTGTTCGCCGGAAAGACCGTCATCGTGTTCGCGCTCCCCGGCGCCTTCACCCCGACCTGCTCCAGCGCGCACGTGCCCCGCTACAACGAGCTCATCGACACCTTCCGCGCCAAGGGCGTGGACGACGTGCTCTGCGTGTCCGTCAACGACACGTTCGTGATGGAGGCGTGGAAGGCCGACCAGCACGCCGACCGCATCACCTTCGTGCCGGACGGCAACGGCGAGTTCACCGAGCAGATGGGCCTCCTCGTCGGGAAGGACCAGCTCGGCTTCGGCAAGCGCTCGTGGCGCTACTCGATGCTCGTCCGCGACGGCGTCATCGAGAAGATGTTCATCGAGCCGGACGTGGCGGGCGACCCGTTCCTCGTCTCCGACGCCGACACGATGCTCGGCTACCTCGGCGCGACCACGCCGCACGACGTGGTGCTCTTCACCAAGCCGGGCTGCGGGCACTGCGTCCGCGCCAAGTCGGCCCTCGCGGAGAAGGGCATCCCCTACGCCGAGCTCCCGACCTCGCCGCGCATCCTCCGCGCCCTCCCCGGTGCCCGCACGACGCCGCAGGTGTTCGTCGATGGGAAGCACATCGGCGGCACCGACGAGCTCGTCGCGTGGTTGGGTACGCTCGCATAGCGCTCAAGTCCCGCCGTCGCGAGCCGATGGGACGCTCAGACGCCGCGGCGTCGCAGGTTCGGGCGCGACTCCGTGCCCACCGCCCGGGGGCGGGTGGGCACGGGGTCGGGCTCCTGGCGGGCCCCTCCCGACGGGGATCAGCCCTGCTTCGGCGGCTCGACGACCCGGATGTGGAGGTCCCGGAGCTGCTGCTCGGACACGGTCGCGGGGGCGCCCATGAGGAGGTCCTCCGCCTGCTGGTTCATCGGGAACGCGATCACGTCGCGGATCTGCGAGGCGCCGGCGATGAGCATGACCATGCGGTCGATGCCGGGGGCGAGGCCGCCGTGCGGGGGCGCGCCGTGCTTGAAGGCCCGGAGGAGGCCGCCGAAGCTCTCCTCGACCTTCTCGGGGCCGTACCCGGCGATCTCGAAGGCGCGGTACATCAGCTCGGGGCGGTGGTTGCGCACCGCGCCGCTGGAGAGCTCGATGCCGTTGCAGACGATGTCGTACTGGTAGGCGAGGATGTCGAGCGGGTCCTTCGTGTTCAGGGCCTCCATCCCGCCCTGGGGCATGGAGAAGGGGTTGTGGCTGAACACGACCTGGCCGGTCTCGTCGTCCTTCTCGTAGAAGGGGAAGTCGACCACCCAGCAGAACTTGAAGACGTTCTTCTCGAGCAGGCCGAGGTCGTCGCCGACGCGGGTGCGCAGGAGGCCCGCGAGCTTGGCGGCCTTGTGGGGCTCGTCGCACACGACGAGGAGCGAGTCGCCGGTGCCGACGCCGGCCGCCGCGACGGCCTGGGCGAGGCGGTCGCCGGTGAGCCACTTGGCGAGGGTGCCCTTGGCGCCGGCACCCTCCGGAGTCGACGGGAGCTGGAGCCACGCGAGGCCGCCGGCGCCCATGGACTTGGCGTAGTCCTCCATGGCGGAGAACCAGGAGCGGGACTTGTCGGCGCCCTTCGGCACGGGGATGGCGCGCACGACGCCGCCCTTGGCGATCACGCCCTCGAAGAAGCCGAAGCCGGAGCCGATGAAGGCCTCGGTGATGTCGGCGATGACGAGGGGGTTGCGGAGGTCCGGCTTGTCGTTGCCGTACTTGAGCATCGACTCGGCGTAGGGGATGCGCGGGAAGGGCGCGGGGGTGGCCGCCCAGCCGCTGCCGAACTCCTTGAAGACGCCCTCGAGCACGGGCTCGATGGTGGCGAAGATCTCGTCCTGGGTGACGAAGCTCATCTCCATGTCGAGCTGGTAGAACTCGCCGGGGGAGCGATCCGCGCGGGCGTCCTCGTCGCGGAAGCAGGGCGCGATCTGGAAGTAGCGGTCGATGCCGCCGACCATGAGCAGCTGCTTGAACATCTGCGGCGCCTGCGGGAGCGCGTAGAACTTCCCGGGGTAGCGGCGGGAGGGCACCAGGTAGTCGCGCGCGCCTTCGGGCGAGGACGCCGTCAGGATCGGGGTGCTGACCTCGATGAAGTCGAGCGCGTGCATGCGCGTGCGGATGCTCTGGATGATGTCGGCGCGGAGCTCGAGGTTCTTGACCATGGAGGCGCGGCGCAGGTCGAGGAAGCGGTGCTTGAGGCGGATGGCCTCCGACGCGTTTGGCTCGTCCGCGACGGAGAACGGGAGGCTCTCGCACACCGACATCACCTCGAAGCGGGCGACGGGGACCTCGACCAGGCCGGTCGGGATGTGCGTGTTGGGGTTCTCGCGGACGCGTACGGTGCCGACGACCTGGATGACGCTCTCGATCGAGACGGCGTCGAGCGCGGCGAGGAGGGGCGCGTCGTTCTCGATCACGCACTGGGTCACGCCGTAGCGGTCCCGGAGGTCGAGGAACATGAGGTGGCCGAGGTTGCGCTTGCGCTGGAGCCAGCCGGAGAGCGTCACCTCGACGCCGGCATCGCCCTCGCGGAGCTGCCCGCAGGTGTGGGAGCGCCAGGTGTGGTTGAGGGGGGTCGACGTGGACATGCGCGGGTTTCCGGGAGGGCGGCTGGTCTAACGCGCGTGCCCGATCGTGGGGAGGCCCGCGGAGCCGGCGCGGAGCGGGACCGCCGCGCGCTCACGCGTCCGTGTCGAAGAGCCCCTTCTCCCGGTCGATCCGCGCGTTGATGCCGTCCCACGCGTTGGGCGAGGACTTGAAGTGGGTCTTGACCTTGGAGCTCTTGTCGGCCTGGAGGGCGGCGCCGACCTCGTCCGCGGTGAGCGGGCGCTTCGCGGCGTCCTGCTTCGCCTTGACGGCCTCGGCCATGCCCTTCGCGAGGGAGCCGTACTGGTTCACGGTGCCGATGGCGATATCGTAGAGGTCGGCGTCCTTCCTCGCTGCCGCGGAGACGCCGGCCTGGTCGAAGAGCGCGGTGACCTCGTCGGCCTTGTCGACCTCGAGGAAGCGCTCCTGCGCCTTGCCGAAGTCCTTGTTCTCCTTGGCGGTGAGCTCCTTCCAGAGGGCGTCGAACTCGGGGCTGGTGACCCCGTTCTTCTTCACGACGGCCTGGAGGCGCGCGCCGTAGGGGTTGTCGGTCCAGTTGGCGAAGCGCATGACCGTGCTGCCGGTGACGGCGTCCTCGCTCTTCTTGGAGCCGTCCTTGTAGATGTAGGACTCGAACTGGTAGGTGCCGTAGGTCTTGCCGCCGTCGTCGTCGTCCTGGCTGGGGTTGGTGACGGCCCCGACGGCGTAGGGATCGGCCTTGGTGCGGTACATGTCCGACTCGGAGTAGGCGGTGGCGCGGTACTTCGGGACGAACGCGTCGGCGCTGTGGTCGGGCGAGCGGAAGGGGTCGCGCAGGCCGAGCTTGGTGAGCGTGCCGGCGCCGGCGATGCCGTCGTCCCCGAGCTTGTTGGCCTTCTGCCAGGCCTTGAGCGCGGTCGTGGTCGCGGCGTCGAACGTCCCGGTCACCTCGACGCCGAGCGCGCCCTGGAGCGCCTCGACCTCGGCGCCCTCGGCGCCCTCCTTCAGCGTCTTGCCGACGTGCCCCTTCTGCGCCCACGCGGGGGCGTCGTTGGCGGCGGCGGGGCCCTGAGCCGTGGGCGCGGGGCCCTGGACGGCGGGCGCGGGCGTCTGGGCGCCGGCGCTGGGGGCGGCCGGC
>CAJBVW010000225.1 GCA_903959175.1 uncultured Pseudomonadota bacterium | reverse complement strand
GTGGGCTCGGCGGCGTCGGGCCCGGTGCGGCCACGGCGGTCGACCATGGCCTCGAAGCCCTCGATCTGGGTGGCGGTGTCCTCGCGCTCGGGGGCGAGCGTGGCGCGCGGCGTGGCGCCGGGGAGCGCGGCGGGGCGCGGCTTCGGGAGGCCGTCCAGCGCGGGGAGCGGGTCGAGCGGCTCGTCCGCGATGAGGCGCTTGAGGGGCTCGCACGGGACGCCGCCCTCGGCGGGGGCCGGCGCGTCGGCGGCCTGGGCGGCGATCCACGCGAGGACGGCGGTGCGGCGCTGGCCCCCGGCGAGACGACCGTCGTCCTCGGCCGAGGGGCTGGGGCCCTCGGTGTGCTCGCCGGTGCTCGCGGTGGTGGGGGAGTCGAAGAGGCCGAGGGCGTCGCCGCGATCGGGGCCGACGACCACGCCGACCTCGTCGAGCGCGGGGGTGTCGGGCCACACGACCTCGAGGGGATCGGGGGGCGCGTCGGCGCGGACGCGGGCCATCAGTCGACCTCGAATTCGGGCGCGTCGGGCGGCACCGGGTCGCGGGGGAAGCGGAGCGTGTCGAGCACGACGGACCAGCCGCGGAGCGCGTCGTCCAGGCGCCCGGACGGCGCCTGGAGGGTGATCATGGCGATGCGCGTCCCGACGCGGGTGTACACGGCGCTGTAGTCGGCGTCGGCGAACTGCCAGCGGCGGCGCCCGGTGACGGCCCAGGCCTCGTGGCCGTCCAGCGCGATGTGGCTCATCGGACCCCGCGAGTTCTCGACGCCGCGGGTGCGGCCCATCGCCATGGAGCGGGTCTCCGCGAGCAGGTCGAGCGGGATGACGCGCGAGGCGGCATCCGCGTGGACGAGCTGCAGCGTGATGGTGGCGCGGGCGGTGGGCTCGACCAGGGTGAGGGCGTCCGTGCCGAAGATGCTCCGGTTGTGCGTGATCTCCCAGCCCTGCGGCACCACGAGGTCGAAGCGCCCCGGCGCGTCCGGGCGCCACGCGGCGCAGGCGAGCAGCAGCATCGGGAGGGAGAGGAGCGCCACGGAGGCATCGTCACGCGCCTGGGCACCGGCGGCAACGCGCGCCCCCCGAAACGGCGCGAGCGGCGCTTCGCGGCGGGCTGTGCCCACCCAACGCTCCGCATAGGCGACATGGTGGTAGCGTGCCGGTATGGCGCGACTCGAGTTCTACCGTGGCACCTATGCCGAGGGGGACCTCCCTCTCTTCGTGACGCGGCTGCGCGAGGGGCGCACGCGCATCGGGCGCGTGGACAGCTGCGACGTCGTCCTGCCCGACGACGAGGTGAGCCGTTCGCACTGCGTGATCGACCCGAGCAACAGCGGGTGGTCCCTCGTGGACCGCTCCAGCAACGGCACGTTCCGCAACGGCGAGCGCGTGACGCGGTGCGAACTCGAGCACGGCGACCTCCTCCGCATCGGGCCGTTCGCGGCGCGCGTGGACCTCCAGAGCGACCTCATCGCCGGCCCCACCGAGGAGGCCCAGGCCGAGCAGCGCGCCGAGGAGATCGTGTCGAGCACCGCCGGCGAGCCGCTGACGATCAGCGAGGCGTGGCTGACCGTCGCGAGCGGCCCCGGCGAGGGGCGGCGCTTCCGGCTGCGCGGCGGGCGGATCGCGGTCGGCGGCTTCGGGAGCCGGGTGGTGCTGCCCGACCCCGGGCTGGTCAAGGATCACGTCCGCGTGCGGCTCCTGGGCGGGCGCACGATGATCGAGCCCGGCCTGGGCGCGGCCTTCCTCGGGCCGACGCGCATCCGCGACATCCTCCCCGTGTTCGCGGGCGAGGAGGTCCGGATCGGGAACACCGAGTTCACCGTCGAGTGGGACGTGCGCGAGGACGCGCCGATGGCCGACCGCTTCGGCGAGATGGTGGGCGTGTCGGAGCCGATGCGGCGTGCGTTCGGTGTGTTGCGACGGATGGCCGCGCACCACGCGCCGGTGCTGCTGATCGGCGAGTCCGGCACCGGCAAGGAGCTGGCCGCCCGCGCCCTGCACGACGCGAGCCCGCGCGCCGGGCGCCCGTTCGTGGCGATGAACTGCGCCGCGATCACCGCGACGTTGTTCGAGTCTGAGCTGTTTGGGCACGAGAAGGGCGCGTTCACCGGGGCGAACGAGCGGCGCGACGGGGCGTTCCAGCGCGCGGACACCGGGACGCTGTTCCTGGACGAGGTGGGCGAGCTGCCGGAGGAGGCGCAGAGCAAGCTGCTGCGCACGCTCGAGAGCGGCGAGGTGCGGCGCGTGGGCGGCGGCGACCCGACGTTCCCCGACACCCGGGTGATCGCGGCGACGAACCGCGGGCTCATGGAGGACGCGAAGGGCGGATCGTTCCGCAGCGACCTGTACTTCCGCCTCGCGGTGCTGGCCGTGCGCCTGCCGCCGCTGCGCGAGCGCGCCGAGGACATCAGCGTGATGGCGGAGACGATCGCGCGCCGCATCCACGCGAGCATCACGATCACGCCGGACGCGCACGAGGCGCTGCGCGCCTACGCGTGGCCCGGGAACGCGCGCGAGCTCCGCAACGTCTTGACGCGGGCGTTCGTGCTCTACGGGCCGGTGATCGACGCGAGCAGCATCGTGTTCAACCCGCTCGAGCGCGAGGGGGCGGCGACCTCGGCGTGGACGAACCGCAACGCCCTCGAGGAGGCCGAGCGTGACGTGGTCGTGGACGCGCTGAAGAAGGCGAACGGCAACCGGTCGCAGGCGGCGCGGACGCTGGGGATCGCGCGGTCGAGCCTGCTCTACAAGCTGCGGCGGTGGGGGATCGAGGACTGACCGGGCGGCGGGCCGGGCGTCCGGCGCGCGACGGTCGTCCCGGGGCGCGCGCCACGGGTTCTTACGCGGCGGCGTGCGGTGGGGGCCTATCTCCGAAGTTTTTGTGCCCGACCGGATCCGCCCCGGCGGGCCAGCCAGAGCGCGGCGTGGGCGCGCGTCAGAGCCCGAGCTCGCCCCGGCTCCCCAGGGAGACGTACCGGCCGCGCCCGACGATCAGGTGGTCGCGCAACGCGACGCCGACGACCCTGGCGGCGGACGTGAGGGCGCGGGTGGCGCGGAGGTCGTCGCTGGAGGGCTCGGGGTCGCCGCTGGGGTGGTTGTGGCCGACGATGAACGCGGTGGCGCCGAGCTCGACGGCGGGCCGCAGGACCTGGCGGGGGTCGACGATGGTGGCGCGGTCGCTGCCGGCGGTGAGGCGGCGGTAGGCGAGCGGGCGGTTGCGGTTGTCGAGGTAGAGCGCGTGGAACTCCTCGTGGTCCAGGCCCTCGAGCGCGGGCTGGAACCAGAGGGCGGCGTCGGCGGCGTCGTGGATGGTGGGGGTCGCCTCGGGGACGTCGCTGGTCACGCGCAGGCCGAGCTGGAGGCCTGCGTGGAGGCGGGTGGCGCGCACGGGGCCGATGCCGCGGACGCCGGCGAGCGCGGCGGGGGAGGCGCCGGCGAGGCCGCGGAGGCCGCCGAAGCGGTCGAGGAGCTCGGTGGCGATGGCGCGTGAGGTGCGGCCGCCGGAGCCGGTGCCGAGGACGAGGGCGATGAGGTCGGACGCGCCGGCGCCGTCGGGGCCGGCGAGCAGGTAGCGTTCGCGGGGTCGCATGGGGGGCCCTCCGTGGTGGGGCAACCGCCCTGGCACGCGGCGTGCCAACGGAGGAACGCCGGTTTATCTGTGGTGAACCGACGGACGTCCGTCAGGGGGTGGCGGACGTCCGTCGGTGCCGGTGCGTCAAGGGGCGCGCCGGGAGAACGCGCGTCCGGGGCCCCGCGATAGACGTCCGCCACATGCACAAGACCCTGTTCACGCAGCAGACCTCGCTCGGCGAGGTGCCCTACAACAGCTGGGGCCTGATGATCACCCTGGCGTTCCTCGCGGCCGTCATCGTGTCGCATCGGCGCGCGGGCAAGGTGGGGATCGACCCCGACAAGATGGTGGGCGTCTACCTCGTCGCGATCTCGCTCGGCCTCGCGGGCGCGCGGCTGCTGCACTTCCTGATGGCGACGCCCGAGGTGTTCTGGAAGGACCCGATGATCTTCTTCCGCTTGTGGCAGGGCGGCTTCGCCTTCTACGGCGGGTTCATCCTCGCGGGCTTCGGCACCGTCGCCTACGCGATGCGCAAGGGCATCAACCCCTGGAAGCTCGCGGACGTCATCGGGCCCACGGTCATGCTCGGCCTGGCGTTCGGCCGGATCGGGTGCTTCCTCGCGGGCTGTTGCCACGGCACGGTCTTCGCGCTGCCGGCGGACGCCACGCCGCTGCTCCCCGAGTCCTTCACCGGGGGGCAACTCTGGGCGATGGGGCACTTCCCCTTCCTCGGCGAGATGACGCGGGACGGCGTGGGGCACAACAACGTGGTCGTCTACCCGACGCAGCTCTGGGAGAGCCTGGCGGCGATGACCATCTTCGGCGTCACCTCCTGGATCTGGCGCCACCGCCGCTTCGACGGGCAGGTCATCGCGAGCGTGCTGGTGCTCTACTCGATCTGGCGGCCGATCAACGAGTCGATGCGCGGCGACGAGGTGCGCGGGCTCGACTACCTCGGCCTGTTCACGACCTCGCAGCTCATCTCGATCCCGGTGGCAGTGCTCGGGGTGCTGATCATCCTGACGCGCTTCCGCAAGGGGGTGTCGCCCGAGACGCCGTTCAAGCCCGAGGAAGAGCCCGAGTCGGCGTCGGCGCCGCGCTTCTGACGGGCCCCGCGATCATGAACGGCTACGGCCCCGTGTGGACGAAGGGGGCGGCGCGGCCGTCCTTCTTCGGCGGGTAGCGGTCCAGCCAGGCGTCGATGCGCGGGAAGATCTCGGTGGGGGCGCGCTCGCCGAGGCCGAGGTCGAGGTGGCCGTAGTCGGCGACGAGGCCGGACTCGGTGCCGGCGTGGAAGACGGCGACCGGGCCGCCGAACGCCGGGGCGTAGGCCTCGACCCACGCCGGCGGGGCGATGCGGTCGGCCATGCCGACGACGAGGAGGGCAGGCACGGTCACGTCGGCGAGGGCGTCGAGGTAGTCGACCGAGCGGTCCCAGCTCCGGAAGCGCTCGTCCCGGATCATCCGGCTGAAGTGGGCCATCTCGCCGCGGGACATGGGGCTCACGATGCTCCGGAGCATGCGGTCGATCGTGGCGGGCTCGAAGTTGGCGGGGTTGTAGAGGCGCTCCTGGATCGTGATGCGGAGCGGGCCCTCGGAGAAGTCGGCCGTCATCGCGCCGAAGGGGGCGCTGTCGATCGAGGCGAGGAGCGTGCCGCCCGCCGCGAAGCCTGCGGCCGCGAGGCCCATGAGGGGCTCGTCCTTCGAGAAGGTGCCGGGGCTGCCCACGAAGACCACGGCGGAGAGGGCGTCCGCGCCGCCGGTGGCCGCGTAGATGGCGCCGACCATGCCGCCCATGGAGTGCCCGACGAAGGCGACCTGGTCGTAGCCGGTGCAGGCACGCACGTGGTCGACGGCGGCGGCGAGGTCGAAGCGGCCGTAGTCGTCGACGCGCCAGCCGGCGAGCTGCGGGGTGCCGTCGCGGTGGACGGTGGCGTCGCCGTGGCCGCGGAGGTCGAGGAGCCAGGCGTCGTGGCCGCGCGCGGCGAGCCAGTCCGCGAGGGAGTGCTCGGCGTCGAGGTCCCAGAAGTGGTGGTTGCTGGAGATGCCGTGGACCAGGATCACCGGGGGGCCGACGGCCGGGTGGTGGTGCAGGGCGATGGTGGCGCCGTCGGCGGTGTCCACGCGGGTGGTCGTCGCGAGCGGACAATGCGCGCGGACGTCGGGCCCGCCATACGCGTCCGCGGGGTTCTCCCAGCAAGCGAGGAGCAGCCAGAGCCACATCGATTAGAAGGTACCGCCCGCCGGCGCCACCCGCACGCGCGCCAGGAGGCCTCCCATGTCTTCGCTGCTGTTGCTCCTCCTCTCGCTCCCCTCCGCCCACGCCGCCACCCTCGAGGAGGCCTGGGCCGCCGCGGAAGACGGCGGGACCGAGCTCCGCATCGTCAAGGAGCAGCGCATCCAGGCGGAGACGCTCAAGACGCAGGCGTGGTCGCTGCTGTCGCCGAAGCTGGTGCTCGGCAGCACCTACACGATCAACGAGTACGAGATCGCGCTCGACTTCGCCTCGATGATCCCGGAGGAGTTCCAGTCCTTCTTCGAGGGCGGCGAGCCCATCGTCCTGAACAAGAAGCAGTACCTCGCGTGGAACGCCAGCGTGGTGCAGCCCCTCTTCTCGGGGCAGGCGCTCCCGCTCTTCAGCGCGGCGACGCAGTCCGTGAGGGGCAGCCGCCAGGACGAGCAGGCGCAGCGCGCGTCCGTGCGCACCGGCATCGCGCAGGCGTACTACGGCGTGGTCGTGGCGCGCGAGGCGGTGCGGATCTCCGAGCGGGCGCTCGAGCACGCGAAGGCGCACCAGGTGCTCGCCAACCAGCAGGTCGACGTGGGCCTCGCGCCGCCGAACGCGAAGCTCCAGGCGGAGATCGGCGTCTCAAAGAGCGCGCGCGCCGTCGCGAGCGCGAAGCAGGGGCGGGTCACGGCGGAGGAGGCCCTCGCGCGGCTGACGGGCTGGCCGGCGGACGTGGTGGTGGAGGTGCCCGAGGCCCCCGCGCTCCCCTACACGGACCGCGACGTGGCCGAGCGCCGCGCGCAGGACCGCCGCCACGAGATCGTGTCCGCCGAGCACATGGCGCGGGCCGCGAAGTACGGCCGCACCGCCGCGGCGATGGCGTGGCTGCCGAGCGTCGATGGGCGGTTCACCTGGAGCTACAACGAGAACACGGGCTTCTCCGACGACAAGGACATGTGGCAGCTCGTGTTCGTGGCGGACTGGGTGCTGTGGGACGGCGGCGCGCGCATCGCGCAGCAGCAGAAGACCGCGAGCCAGGCGCGCATGGCCGGGCTGGCCGCCGAGCGGGTGCGTGAGACGACGACCGAGCAGGTGCGCGGCGCGTGGGAGGCGTACGCTTCGGCGCGGGTCTCGCTCGCCTCGGTCGAGCGCGAGGTCGAGCTGTCGAAGGAGAACCTCCGGCTGGCCGAGGTGTCCTTCGCGGCGGGCGGGCTGTCGTTCCTGGACGTCGAGGACGCGCGGGTGGGGCTGCTCGCGGCGGAGCTCGGGGCGCTCCAGGAGCGCACGGCGCGGGACCTGGCGGCGTTGAGCCTGCTGGCGAGCACGGGGGACTTGTAGGGCGGCGAGCCCACCCGCCTGCGCTTGGTGCGGGGCCCCCTCGGGTGTACCCCTTCAGCGGGGAGGGACGATCAATGGGAGGACAAATCCTGACGCTGCTCTGGTTGGGGCTGGCGTGTCACAAGGCCGAGGTGGCTGCGCCGACGGTGCCCGCCGCCGCGCCGCCCGTCGAGACCATGAGCGAGGCGGAGGCGCTCGCCATCGCCACCGACGCGTACGTCTACGGCTACCCGCTCGTCACCATGGACCTGACGCGGCGGGTGCTCACCAACGTCGAGACCCCCGCGGGGAACACGGCGCCGGTGGGCCAGTTCGCAAACCTGCGCACCTACCCGGACGCCTCGTTCCGGGCGGTGACCGCGCCCAACGCCGACACCCTCTACTCGGCCGCATGGCTGGACCTGTCGGCGGAGCCCATGGTCCTTCGCCTGCCCGACATGGGCGACCGCTACTACCTGATGCCCATGCTCTCGGGGTGGACCGAGGTGTTCGCGTCACCCGGCACGCGCACCAGCGGCACCGGCCCGCAGCAGTACCTGATCACCGGCCCGGGGTGGCAGGGCGAGGTGCCGGAGGGGCTCACGCGGGTGGAGGCGCCGACCTCGACGGTCTGGATCCTCGGCCGCACGTACTGCTCCGGGACGCCGGAGGACTACGCGGCCGTGCACGCGCTGCAGGACCAATACACGCTCCTGCCGCTGAGCGCGTACGGTGGGAACTACACACCGCCGCCGGGCCCCGTCGATCCAAACGTCGACGCGAACGCGCCCGTGCGCGACCAGGTCGAGGCGCTCGACGGTGAGGCGTTCTTCGCGCGCCTGGGGGCGCTGATGGCGGAGAACCCGCCCGCGCCGGCCGACGCGCCGCTGGTCGCGCGCATGGCGAAGATCGGGGTGGTGCCGGGGCGCGGCGGCGACACGTCGGGGCTCGATCCCGCGGTGGTCGCGGCGCGCAAGGCGGCGCCGACGGAGGGGAAGGCGCGCATCGTCGCGCACGCGGACACGGCCGGCCGCGCGGTGAACGGCTGGATGGTGTCCACCGACACGGGCACCTACGGCACCGACTACCTCCAGCGCGCCTACGTCGCGCGGATCGGGCTCGGCGCGAACCTGCCACAGGACGCCGTGTACCCCACCACGTCGGTCGACGCCGACGGCCAACCGCTCACCGGTGCCAACGCCTACGTGATCCACTTCGAGAAGGGCCAGGCGCCGCCGGTGAAGGGGTTCTGGTCGGTCACGCTGTACGACCCCCAGCTCTTCTTCGTCGACAACGCGCTCCACCGCTACGCCATCAGCCCGCGCGACGACCTCAAGCCCAACCCGGACGGCTCGCTGGACCTGTACATCCAACACGACTCACCGGGGAAGGCGCGCAAGGCCAACTGGCTGCCGGCGCCGAGCGGGGACTTCGTGCTGATGATGCGGCTGTACGCGCCCGAGTCGGCGGTGATCGACGGGACGTGGCAGCCGCCCGAGGTCCGGCGCGTGACGCCGCCGTCGTAGGGGGGCGTAGGTGCGACGCGGTCGTCCGCGGGGTGCCCGGGAGCAGCCGCCCCAGGCACCCGGAGGGCAGCCGCCCCAGGCACCCAGAGGGCGGCCGCCCCCGGCGGCCGGTCCCGTCCGGCGTCCGCGCCGGACGGACCGAGACCGAAGGCCGAGCCCGGAGGACGCCGCCGGCGTCCGCGCCGGGGGGCCCGCGCCTTCTCCGTCCCAACCCTATCGAAGCAGCCCCTTCAACGACCCCGGTACGTCGTCCAACGCCGACGTTAGGAGGGGCTCGAGCGGCCAGGAGTTGGCCGTGTGCACGAAGAGCCGCACGCCGCCGGGCTCGGCGAGCATCGCGGCGTAGGCCTTGGCGGTGTAGGTGCCCTCGAGCGCCAGGCCGACCGCCGCGGCGCGGGAGGTGGCGTCGATGGCGGCCGGCGTGGGGAGGGCGTAGCCGGCGCCGTACTGGCCCTCGACGTAGCGGACGCCGCCGAGTGACACGGAATGGGCGCCGTGGCGGCAGAGGAGGGCGAGGGTGGCACCCGCGAGGCGTTGGACGCGCCAGGGAGAGGCCAGCCAGCTCGGGGCCGCGCGCACGGCGACGACCTCGGTTGGGAGCCCGGCGAGGCGGAGGCCCACGAGCAGGCCGGCGACGGTGCCGCCGGAGCCCAACGCGACGTAGACACGGTCGGGCGCGGGGAGCTCGCCCGCGGCGACCTGGGCGGCGAGCTCGAGCCCGGCGCCCACCCAACCGAGCGCTCCCAACGGAGAGGAGCCGCCGACGGGGAGGACGGCGGGGGAGGCGCCGCCGAAGAGGCGGGTGGCGGCCCAGGCGCGGGCGAAGGCGAAGGGGACCTCGGCCTCGGTGCGGGCGACCCAGAGGCGCTCGGCGTGGGCGTGGAGGATGCGCGCGTTGCGGCGCGCCGTGGGGGTGTCGGGCTGGGGGGCGACGACAGCGAGGACCTGGACGCCCACCGCGCGCCCGTAGACGGCGGTGGCGACGAGGTGGTTGCTGCCCGCGGTGCCGGCGGTGAGCACGTCGCGACCGGACTCCAGCGCGTCCCCGAGGAGCCACTCGAGCTTGCGCACCTTGTTGCCGCCGTAGAGGGTGCCGGCGCGATCCTCGCGCTTGACCCACACGCTCTCGCCGGGGCCGGCGCCGCCGGTGAGGCCGGCGGACGCGACGCGCTCGACCGCAGTGGGGCCGCCGAGGAGCGGCACGCGGGCGTAGGGGAGGGCGTCGAGCGAGAACATGGGCGGGATCGGGTCTATCCTACCGGCGGGCGTCCAACCGGCGCCGCGCCCCACCTTCCCCGGCCCCCCACCTTCCCCGGCCCCCCATGCCCTGCCTGCTCCCCGACACCCTCGCCGCCCTCTCGGGAGAGACCCCCGCGGACGTCCGCATGGTGACACCGCCCGCGGCGTTCGGCGCGCCCGACGGCACCGTCCGACGCGCGGGCGGCAAGGCGGTGTACGGCGACGACCTGACGTTCCACCTCGACGGGCTGAACTTCACGGTCCAGTGGGAGGACGCGACGATCGACGGCGACCGCGCCGCCGCGATCCTCGCCGAGCTGGAAGACGCGTGGACCGCGCTCGTGGTGGAGGGCGGGTGGCCGGCGCCGGTGTCGTCGGAGACGTGGCTGCTACGCGTGGTGCTCGACGCCGACCTGGGTGGGTCGGGGTACACGACGGTGTACGCGACGGACGCCTACCCCGAGGGCTACCCTGTCACCTACCTCAACCCCGTCTACGAGGGCGACCGCCCCGCCTACGGCCTCTCCGTGGCGGTGCACGAGCTCGGGCACATGCTGCAGTACCGCCTCCGTGACACGAGTCGCGGGCGCAGCGACAGTTGGTTCTGGGAGGCCACGTCCGAGTGGGTGGCGGAGCGCGCGGCGCCCGAGTTGGACACCTACGCCGACTCCACGTATTGGTACGCCCAGTGGCCGGACGCGCGGTTCGACCGCGTCGAGCGCTTTCACCTGTACGGGATGCTCCTGTTGGACGCCTACCTGGACGAGCGGGTGTTCGGGTTCGACGGGATCCGGGACACCTGGATCGCCGGCGAGGGCCGCGCGGACCCCTGGGACATGCTGATCGCGGAGACGACGGGCGCGGACTTCGGGGCGCTGATCGCGGCCATGGCCGCGGAGGTGGCGGCGGGCACGTTGCGGGAGGGCGCGCTCTACGAGCCCCCGGTGCGGGTGGCGACGCACGCGGAGGCGCCGGAGTGGGAGATCGTCGACGCGCCCGAGCGGTATGGCACCCACTACATCGACATCGGCGGGGGCGGGGCCGGCCTCGTGGTCGCGGGAGACGTGTGGGTGGGGTACGCGACGGACGGCGCCATCCTCGACGCGCCGCCGGACGGGCCGTTCACATTGGTGCTCACCGCGCTCACCGACGACGAGGGGGAGGTCGGCTACGGGCTGACGCCGCCGGTCGACACACCGATCGAGGCGCCCGAGGGGTGCGCGTGCGCGGCGCCGGTGGGCGGGAGCGGGGCGCTGGCCGTGGGGATCGCGGCGGCGGTGGCACGGCGGCGGCGCCTACTCCGGGTGCCCGCAGCGCTCAGCGCCCCAACGCCTTGATCACCTCGCTCACAAGGGCGTCCTCCATGGACGGCGTGTACATCGGTGTACTGACGACGCGCGCCATCTTGAGCTCGCTCTTGGGGGCGACGCCCGAGGGGGTGGGGTGCGCGCAGCCGGAGCAGGACTTGCACGCGTCCGGGAGGTCGGCGTGGGGCTGGTCGGCCTTGGCGACGGCGGAGGGGGGGCCGCCGTAGCGCTTCAGACCCATCGAGCGGAGCTTCGCGGCCTCCTCCGGGGGGAGCTCCTTGACGCCGCCGAGGTCCCGCGCGGTCTTGGTGATGAGGGCGGTGTGCTCCATCGTCTCCAAGTTGCAGAAGGCGGTCAGGATGTCCTTGCCGAGGCAGACGGCGCCGTGGCGGTCCATCAGGACGGCGTCGTGGTGGCGCACGTAGGGGCGGATGCCGTCCGCGAGGGACGTGGTGCCGGTGGTGGCGTACTCGACGGTGGGGACCGTGCCGAGGGTGAGCACGACCTCGGGCAGCACGCAGCGCGCCATGCTCACGCCCGCGATGGTGAAGGCGATGGAGATCGGCGGGTGGGTGTGGATGACGGAGCGGATGTCGGGGCGCTCGTCGTAGCAGGCGAGGTGCATCGCCATCTCCGACGTGGGGTTGCCGGTCCCACGGAGCTTACGCCCGCTGCGGTCGATGACGACCAGGTCGTCGTCCGTGAGGAAGCCCTTGTGACACCCGGCCTTCGTGCAGAGCACGTTGCCGTCGGGCAGGAGGGCGGAGAGGTTGCCGTCCATCGCGACGAGGAGGTGGCGCTCGTAGCAGAGGCGGCCGAACTTGACGAGCTCCTCGCGCAGGCGGTGCTCAGGGACGTAGCTCATGCGGCCGAGGCTAACGCACGGAGAGCGCGCCCACCTCCGAATCGCGCTCCGACCCGCCTGGGTTATAGCCGCCAATGCCCACTGCCTCGCCAAGACCTCGCATACCGCTGCGGCGCTGGGCCTGGCAGGCCTTCGTCCGCACGTCCGTCGCGCCCCTGATCCTCGTCGAGCTGGTCCTCATCCTCGTGTACGTGGCGACCAACCTCTTCAGTTACCGGCAGAGCGTCGAGTCGCTCCACATGATGTCGGAGGCCGAGCTGGCGCGGATCGCGCAGCGGGAGACCGCCGTGGTGAGCGAGCGGCTGACGGCGGTGAGCCGGGTGACGGAGGTCCTCGCGGCGCGGGCGGGGAGCGCGCTGGCGACGCCGTACACGCCGCCGCCGGAGGAGCTGGCCCGCTACGCGATGACCGAGGGGGGCGCGTACGCGACGATCCGGGACGCCGGCGACAGTGCCGCGATGTTCTTCAGCGGCGTCGTGCCGGTGGGCCCGGCGGAGCGCGAGAAGGCGCACCGGCTCCCGCAGATCGACGCGTTCATGCGCGACATCAAGGCGACCAACCCGGCGGTCGTCCAACTGTACGTCAACACGTTCGACTCGCTCAACCGCATCTACCCGTACATGGACACCGTCGGGCAGTACCCCCCGAAGATGGACATCCCCTCCTACAACTTCTACTACGCGGCGGACGCCGCCCACAACCCCACGCGGCACCCCATGTGGACGGACGCCTACCTCGACCCCGCCGGCGCTGGCTGGATCGTGTCGAGCATCGCGCCGGTCTACCGGGGGGACACGCTCGAGGCTGTCGTCGGCATCGACATGACGCTCGCGACGGTCGTGCAGCAGGTCCTCCAGCTCGAGGTGCCGTGGGGCGGCTACGGCGTGCTCGTCGGGAAGGACGGCACGCTCATCGCGCTGCCGCCCGCGGGCGAAGTCGACTGGGGCGTCCGCGAGCTCACCCAGGGCGACTACCCGTCCGCCGTCCTCGCGGACACTCTCAAGCCGGACGACTTCAACCTCTTCAAGGCAGAGCGGTTCGCGGAGGCCGCGCGCCTCGTGGGCAGCGCCCCCGCGGGCGTCGAGGACCTCACCCTCAACGTGTCGAAGGTCGTGGCGTGGACGGCCATCCCCGAGACCGGCTGGCGCCTCCTCGTCGTCGTCCCGCGCGCCAACATCTACGCCAACGCGCAGGAGCTGCGCGGCCGCGTGACGACGCTGAGCCTCGGCGTGGTGGGCGGCCTTCTCGCTTTCTACATCGTGTTCGTGCTGGTGCTCCTGCGCCGGGCCTCCCGCGAGGCCGAGGTGCTCGTCGCACCGCTCCACGAGATCACGCGCCTGGCCCGCGAGATCGGCGCCGGCGCCTACCACCAGGCCCCGCTGGACACGCCGCTCGAGGAGATCCAGGCCGTGGGCGACGGCGTGGTGCGCATGGGTCGGGAGCTCGGCGAGCGCGTGGAGCTGCTCCAGGCGCGGGAGGCCGAGCTGCGCGCGACGAAGGAGGTCGCCGAGAACGCCAACCGCGCCAAGACCGAGTTCCTCGCGAAGATGAGCCACGAGATCCGCACGCCGCTGAACGGCGTCATGGGGTTTATCGACCTCGTCCTCGCCACGCCGCTCCTGGACCGTCAGCGCGAGTTCCTCGGGTTTTCGCGCAGCTCCGCGAACAACCTGCTCGCGATCATCAACGACATCCTCGACGTCTCGAAGATCGAGGCCGGCCGGATGGAGCTCGAGTCGGTGCCCTTCGAGCCGCGCCGCCTCGTGGGGGAGGTCGTGGCCCTCGTCCGCCTCGCCGCCGACGCGCGCGGGCTCACGATCGAGACCCGCATCGCCCCCAACGTCCCGGCCCACGTCCTCGGTGACCCGACCCGCCTCTCCCAGGTCCTGGTCAACCTGTTCTCGAACGCCGTGAAGTTCACGGTCAAGGGCACGGTCACCCTCACCGTCGAGCGGCGCACGCCGGCCACGTCGCGCCCCGACCTCGCGGGCGGGCCGATCGCGGAGCTCGTGTTCTCCGTGCGCGACACCGGCATCGGCATCGAGCCTGCGCACCTCGCCACGATCTTCCAGGCCTTCCGTCAGGCGGACGATACCATCACCCGGCGCTTCGGCGGCACCGGCCTCGGCCTCACGATCTCCTCCCACCTCATCGGCATGATGGGCGGAGAGCTCGCGGTCGAGAGCACGCCCGGCGTCGGCAGCACCTTCGCGTTCGCGGCCCAGTTCCGCACCGTCGACGTGGTCCCGGCGGTGGAGCGCCCCGTGCTCCCGCCGCGCGCCAGCGTCGCCACGGGCCGCCGCGTGCTCGTCGCCGAGGACGACCCCACCAGCCAGCTCGTCGCGGAGCGCATGCTCGCGATCCTCGGGTACACGGCCGAGGTCGTGTCCGACGGCCTCGTGGCCCTCGAGCGCCTGGAGGCGGGCGGCTACGACCTCGCGCTGCTGGACATCAAGATGCCGCGGATGGACGGCCTCGCTGTCGCCCGCGCGTGGCGGGCCCGCGAGGCCGCGCGCGGCCTGCCGCGGCTTCGGCTGGTGGCGGTGTCGGCGAACGTCTACGCCTCGGACGTGGCCGAGAGCCTGAACGCGGGCTTCGACGGCCACATCCCGAAGCCGCTCGCCCTGCGCTCCTTCCGTGAGCGGATGGCCGAGCTCGATCCCTCCCCGTAGGTGGTGGCCCCGCAGCGGGCCCACCGGGGTGCGATCAGAGCGCCGCCGCCATCACGACGAGGCGGGCGTCCATCGCGGTGAGGGCGGCGGCGATCGCGACGGGATCGCCGGTGCGCACGGCGGCTTCCAGCGCGCGGGCGAGGGCGCCGAGGCCGAAGGCGCCGAAGGAGCCGGCGGTGCCGGCGATGCGGTGGCCGTAGCGACGCGCCCCCTCGAGGTCACCGCGATCGAGCGCCTCCCGGGCCTCGCGGGCGCCGTCCTGGGCCCGGCCGATGTAGCCGGTCATCAGGTCGGCGAGCTCCTCGGGGACGGGCTCGTCCTGCTCCCTGGCCCCGCCCACGCCTTCAGGCTCGTTCGCCGGATCTCGCATCGCTCCGTCTCCTCGCGCCGGAGCGTATCGGGTCGCGCGCCCGGCGTCGGCCCCCGATCCGCACGCCCGCGCCGCTACCCGCCCTGCCGCCCCTTCAGCTCCATCCACCCCTTCAACATCCCGAGCGTGAGGCGGTCCGCCGGCGTCGTGACCGTGGAGACGCCCGCCGCGCGGAGACGTAGCTCCAACGCCCGGGTGTCCTCCTCGATGCCGAGCGCGGTCGTCTTGGCGAAGGCCTCCAGCGCGTCCCGCGGCGTGCCCCGCGCGCTCGCGGCGACGGCGGGGTCGGCGAGGTTCACCAGCAGCGGGCGGTGGCGCCGCGCGAGGGCGACGAGGCCGGCGGTGAGGCGTTCGGCGGTGCCGGGGTCGACCACGGAGGTGCAGACGACGGTGAGCGTGCGCCGTGGCAACCCGATGCTGCTCCAGCGGACGAGCTCGCCCCAATCGGGCTCGAGGCTGTCGGGCTGCTCGCGGTGGACGGCCTCGAAGAGGGCGGCGAAGTCGTGCGTGCGGCCGCCCGTGCGCACGACGCGGCGGATCGTGCGCGAGAACAGCACGATGGTGACCTCGTCCCCCCACGCGGCGGCGACGCGGGCGAGGGCGATGGCGGCGGAGAGGGCGTGGTCGAACTTGTTCCACACGCCGTCGGTGCCGGCCATCGGGCGGCCCACGTCGAGCATCACCGCGAGGCGCTGGCGCTGCTCCCAGGTGCGCTCGGCGGTGACGGGGCGGCCGCGCCGCGCGGTGGCCTTCCACTGGACGGCGCGGAAGTCGTCGCCGGGCTGGTAGTCGCGCAGCGACGCGACCTCCGTGGAGGGGCCCTGCGGCGCGCGCGCGTGGGCGCCGTCGCGACGCTCCAGCGCGAGGCGGAGGACCATGCCCGTCTCGCCCTCGTGGTGCACCTTCGGGTAGATCTTCACCGGCACGGGCGCGCCGACGCGCCGCTCCGCCCACGCGAGGCCCCAGCGGCCCGCCACGCGCACCGCCGCCGTCGTGAGCGTGACCTGCTCGCGGGCCCGCGGCACCACCGTCACCACCGTCGTGACTGCGGAGCCCGGGGGCACGGTGAGGGCCAGCTCCACGCTGTCGTCCGCGAGCGCGGCGGGCAGCACCTCGCGGATCCGCACGGTCAGCGGGCGCGCGGCGGGGTTGGCCACGCGCACGGTCAGCGGCGTCGGCTCGCCTTGGTACACGGTGGGGGCGATCTCGCGGGTGAGCTCGACCACGCGGCGGCGGGCGTCGCGGCCGTCCACCCACACGAGCGCGCCCACCACGAGGTCGAGGACGAGCGCCACCCACGCGATCCCGGGCGTGAGCCACGCCGCGACGAAGAGCAGGGTGAGCGCCCCCCAGAGCCACCACGCGCGGAGGCTCGGGAGGATCCGCCCCGTCAGCGTGGGACCTCCACGCGGTTCAGGATCGCGCTCAGCACGACCTCGCCGGTGGCGCCCTCCAGCTCGGCGTCGGGCGTGGGGACGAGGCGGTGGCGGAGCACGGGGCGGGCCATGCGCTTGATGTCGTCGGGGAGCACGAAGGCGCGCCCGTCGAGCGCGGCCCAAGTGCGCGCGGCGGCGAGGAGCGCGGTGCCGGCGCGGGGGCTGGCGCCGGCGGCGAGGCGGGGGTCCTTCCGCGTCGCGGTGACGAGGGCGAGGAGGTAGTCGAGCACGCGCTCCTCGACGTGCACGCCGCGGAGGGCGGCGCGGATCGCGGCCAGCTCCCCGGGGGCGAGCACCGGGCGCACGTCGTCCGGGCGGGCGGCCACGCCGAGCGAGCGCCGGTAGACCTCCTTCTCGTGCGCGGCGGCCGGGTAGTCCATCCGCACCTTGACCATGAAGCGGTCGAGCTGGGCCTCGGGCAGCGGCCAGGTGCCCTCGTGGTCCAACGGGTTTTGCGTCGCGATGACGAAGAAGGGCTCGGTGAGGAGGTAGCTGACGCCGTCGATGGTGACCTGCCGCTCCTCCATCGCCTCGAGGAGCGCCGCCTGCGTCTTCGGCGGGGTGCGGTTGATCTCGTCGCCGAGCAGCACGTTGGTGAAGACGGGACCGCGCTGGAGGTGGAAGGTGCTCGTCGCGAGGTTGAAGATGTTGGTGCCGACCACGTCGGACGGCATCAGGTCCGGCGTGAACTGGACGCGGCGGAAGGGCAGGCCGAGCGCGGCCGCGAGCGTACGCGCGAGGAGCGTCTTGGCGAGGCCGGGCACGCCTTCGAGGAGCGCGTGGCCGCCGGAGAGCAGCGCCACGAGCAGCTCGGAGACGGCCTCCCCCTGGCCGACCACCACCTCCGCGAGCGCGGCGCGGAGCACGTCGGCGCGGGCGGCGACCTCGGAGAGGGGGAGGGCGGCGGGGACGGGCGCGGGGTCGGTCACTTGGGGCCTCGATCCGGGAGAGAGTGGCACACCCGCGCTCAGGGCGCGAGCGGCGCGCCCCCGAAGTCCCCGTAGGCGTAGATGCCGATCTTGCGGCCGGCGTCGGTGCCGGCGAGGTCGCAGTTGCCGATGGTGCCGTAGACGTTGTCGGTGAAGTCGGTGTACGCGCAGAAGTCGTCCGACACCGAGTGGAGCCGCGCGGGCCACTGCGCGTCGGCGCCGCCCTGGTCGTAGGCCTGCACGTCCCACTGCTGGAAGCTGTCGGACTCGTCGCAGGCGGCGACCGTCACCGTCCACGGGCCGATCCACGAGTCGGTATGTGACAGGCACGCGCCGGTGCCGACGTTCCGGAAGCTCGTGTGCTCGCCGACGGTCAGGATCTCCCACTGCTGCCCGGCGTCCGTCGGGATGCACGACGTGGTCGAGGTGACCTCCCCGCCGCTCCCCGCCACGAGGCAGCGCGCGTCCGACTTGAACTGGATCATGTAGAAGCCGGGCGTGTCGTCGCAGGCATCCCCGACGCCGTCGAGGTCGCGGTCGTCCTGGTAGGGGTCGCTCACGTCCGGGCACACGTCGTCGGCGTCGCCGATGCCGTCCCCGTCGGCGTCGGGGCCCTCCACCGGCGGGTCGCCGGGCTCGGGGCAGATGCTGCCGTGGCAGCTCCAGTCCGGGTAGTCGTAGCGGATCATCGCCTCGCCGGGGGCGCACACCTCGCCCACGACCGGCCCCGTGGCGCAGCCGGCCTCGAACCAGCCGCCGCCGCGCGCGGCGTCCACGATGCTGATGACGGACTCGACCCGGCCGTCGAAGTCGCCGCCGATGTCGAGCGTGCCGGCCTCCTCGCCGTTGCCGTCGAAGTCGGTGTCCTGGCGCAGCTCGCCGTCGAGCACGAGCTCGACCTCCAGGGAGAGGACCGCGGCGGCGTCGAGCCAGTAGGGGTCGGCGGGGTCGTGCACCTCGATCGTCGTGGAGGCGCGGCAGCTCGAGTAGGTGAAGACGCTGATGGCGTGCAGGCCGGAGAGGCTGACCGCCCAGTCCACGCGGCCCTCGCCGCAGTCGGTGGACCAGTCGCCGGTGCCGGAGGGGTTCTCGCACCCGTTCATCTGGCACTGGAGATCGTCCTTGATCGCCACGAACGCGCGCACCAGCTCGTCGTTCTGCCACAGCGTGACCGGCCCGTCGGTCCCGGTCGCGCAGGAGGGGGCGTCCACGAGGTACGTCGCCTCTTCGAGGCCCTCGGCGTCGTCCCAACGGATGGTGACCGCGTGGAAGCCGCACGAGAGCGCGATGCGACGCGTGTCATCGAGCGTGCCCGCGCAGGTGGCGCCGTAGCCGGGGTCCCCGCCGTCCACGCTGTAGCAGACCGTCGCCTCGTCCAGCCCGGTGACGCCGACGCTGGCGCCCTCCTCGGTGAGCGTGGTGCCCGAGGCGGGGTCGAAGTGGGAGACCGCGCGCTCGACGCGCTCCTCGGCGGAGCAGGCGGCGAGGAGGAGGAGGGCGGGCACGACGCGCATGTCACGGAGTGTAGCGGATCTGGTGCCGGATCGACGCCGGTCGGGCACGGCCAAGGATGACACGCCCGCGGCCTTGGGCGCCCCCACCCGCGCGGACGCGGGTGGGCGGGTGCCCTACGGGGTCGGCGCGCGCGCCTCCGTCGGCCCGCTGCGGGCGGGCCGACCGCGGCGGGCCCGGGACAACGGCGTGACGACGGGGGTGATGCGCCCCCCGCGCCCACCGGTCCCCCAGGCGCGGCGTGATCGTCGGG
>CAJBVW010000224.1 GCA_903959175.1 uncultured Pseudomonadota bacterium | reverse complement strand
TGACCTGCCCGACGTTGACCTCGTCTCCCGAGGCCGCGAGCTGATCGGAGAGCTGCCCGGCCGCCGGCGAGGGCACCTCGAGGCTCGCCTTGTCGCTGTCGAGCTCGACAATCGACTCGTCCACCTTGACCCAGTCGCCCGGCTTCTTGAGCCAGCGCGCGATGGTCGCCGTCTTGACCGACTCGCCCATCGAGGGCACCCGAACGTCCACGCTCATCGAGCCTCCGGACCCGCGGCCTTATCCCGAACCACGCCCGAGCGCAGGCCCGAGCGACAACGCGATCGCATCAGCCCCGCGCGGCGCGGTGGAAGGCGAAGGAGACGCCGTCCCGCACGAGGAGCTTGACGCGGCTGGTCGGGCGCCGCCACGCGGGCGAGTCCACCGGCCACGCAAGCGGCTCGAAGCCGACCTCGCGGGCGATCGTGAGGGCGCGTGCCATGTGGAAGGGCTCCGTCACGATCCACACGCGCATGACCTCGGGCGGGAGGATGCCGCGGGCGAAGAGCAGGTTTCCCTGTGTGTTCCTGCTCTTGTCCTCGATGCGGATGGCGGCGTCGGGCACGCCCGCGGCGAGGAGGATGCCCCGCGCCACCACGGCTTCCCCGGGCGGACCGAGGTGGTGCGCCCCCGTCGTGACGATGCGCGGGGCCCCGCCCGCGTGCCAGAGCGCGGCGCCGGCCTCCGCCCTCGCGCGCAGGGAACCGGACGGCACGCCCCCTGCCAACACCTTCGCGCCGAGCACGATGATCGCGTCCGCCGGCCCCTCGTCCGGCCCCCGACGCGCGCCGGCGAACACGGCCTGGAGGGCCGGGGCGAGCTCCTGCGCCGCGCGGAGCGGCAGGGCGGGGTCCCAACGTCGCATCGTGCCGCCCATTTAGTCCGCTCGGACCCTGCCGGTGCCCCCATCGCGATACACGCCGCCGCATGTTCGCCGGTGGGCCCTTCGCGCTGTTCGTCACGTGCCTCGTGAGCGGCCTCCTGGTGCCCCTCCCGGAGGACGTCGCGCTGCTCGTCGCCGGGTGGAAGGTGCGCGAGGGCGATCTAACGCTCACCGCCGCCCTCGCTGCCGGCTTCGCCGGGACGCTCTGCCGCGACCTCGTCGCCTTCGGCCTCGGCTCCGTCATCGGCCCCCGCCTCGAGCGCCTCCCGCTCGTCCGCCGCGCCCTCGGAGAGGCCCGACTCGCCCGCGCGCACGCCCTCTTCGAGCGGCACGGCCCGCGGATGCTCTTCTTCACACGCTTCGCCGTCGGCCTGCGCGCGCCGCTGTACTTCGTGGGGGGCTCCCTCGCGTTTCCGGTGCGCCGCTTCCTGGTGCTCGACGCCCTCGGCCTCGCCCTCACCGTCCCGGTCACGCTCTGGCTCGGCAACACCTTCGGCGAGGACGCCGCCGCGGCCCTCACCGTCGCCCTCTCCCATCAGCGCGCCGTGTTCGGCCTGCTGGTGGTCGCGGGCTTGTCCGCGTGGCTGGTCCAACGCGCGCGTACACGGGCCCGCGCCTGAAGCCTCAGCCGCGCCGGCGCCGACGCGTCAGGAGCGCGAGCCCGCCGAGCAGACCGAGGCCCGCGCCGCCGCCCTCGACGCCCGCGCAGCCGCACATCTTCGGGGCCTCGGCGGTCTTCGCCGTCTTCGGCAGGATGACGGGCGCGATCTCCCCGACGCCCTCGTCGGACCCTTCGTCCGACGGCTCGGGCGCCGCGGGGTGGACCGGCGGATCCACCACGAGCAGGTTCTCCCGGTCGATCGGTCGTAAGCGCGCGTCGTTGTAGCCGGGGATGGGCTCGTACCAGGTGAGGTTCGCGAACACCGCGGCGTGCTCGGGCGCGGGCGACGCGCGGCCGCGGCGGGCGCGGATGCCGTCCGCGAGCAGGCGACGGTCGGCCGGGGAGAGGCGGGCGACGACCGCGGGGTCCATGGGGCGGTCGGTGCGCTCGAGGAGCCAGAGCACGAGCGCGCGGGTGAGGCGCGCGTGGTCGGCGGCGGGGTCCTTCAGCATCTCGGTGACGAGGAGATCCTTGCCCGTCTCCGCCTTCGAGACGCAGAGGTAGTCCTCCTTCGAGCCACGGCTCGGGAGGGTGGCGAGCGCGGCGGCGGGGTCACAGTCGGCCGCGGAGGCCCAGGCGGCGAAGAGGAACATCATGCCTTCGCCACCGCGGTGGTCCACGCGGCGAGGCGCCCGCGTCGGGTCTCGGGGTCCATCCCGAAGGTGAAGCGGCGGTCCTCCGCCCAGGCGGCGCGCACGGCGTCCGGCGAGGACCAGAAGCCGACGCCGAGGCCGGCGAGGTAGGCGGCGCCCATCGCGGTCGTCTCGAGGTTGGTGGGGCGTACACAATCGACCCCGAGCACGTCCGCCTGGAACTGCATGAGGAGGTCGTTGCGCGCGGCGCCGCCGTCCACCCGGAGCTCCGCGAGGGGCGTGCCGGCGTCCTCCGCCATGGCCGAGAGGATGTCCGTGATCTGGAGCGCGACCCCTTCGAGCACGGCACGGGCGATGTGCGCGCGGGTGGTGCCGCGGGTGAGCCCGGAGAGCACGCCGCGCGCGTCCGGCCGCCAGTGCGGCGCGCCGAGGCCGGCGAGGGCGGGGACGAAGGTGACGCCTGCGGCGTCCGGCACGCTGGCGGCCAGGGCCTCGACCTCGGCGCTGGAGGAGAAGAAGCCGAGCCCGTCGCGGAGCCACTGCACGGCAGCGCCCGCGATGAACGCGCTGCCCTCGAGCGCGTAGACGGCTTCGCCGCCGAGCCGCCACGCCACGGTGGTGAGCAGGCCGTTCGCGGAGGAGACGGCCTGGGCGCCGGTGTTGAGGAGCACGAAGGCGCCGGTGCCGTAGGTGCACTTCGCCATGCCGGGCGAGAAGCACGCCTGCCCGAACAGCGCGGACTGCTGGTCCCCGGCGAGGCCGGAGACGGGGATGCCGTCCGGCAGGAAGCCGACGCCGCGGGTGACGCCGAAGACGCCGGCGTTGTCGACCACGCGGGGCAGGCAGGCCGCGGGGACGCCGAAGAGCGCGAGCAGCTCCTCGTCCCACTCCATGCGGTGGATGTCGAAGAGGAGCGTGCGGGAGGCGTTCGACGGGTCGGTGACGTGCTCCCCCGTGAGCTTCCAGGCGACGAAGCTGTCGATGGTGCCGAAGCGGAGCTCGCCGGTGGTGGCCGCAGCGCGCACGCCGGGCACGTTCTGGAGCATCCACTCGGCCTTGGTGCCGGAGAAGTACGGGTCGAGCACGAGGCCGGTGCGGGCGCGCACGCGGTCCTCCCACCCCTCCGCGCGGAGGGCCTCGCAGCGGGCGGCGGTGCGGCGGTCCTGCCACACGAGCGCGCGGTGCGCGGCGCGCCCGGTGGTCCCGCTCCAGAAGAGGCTGGTCTCGCGCTGGTTGGTGATGCCGATGGCGGCGATGCGGTGCGGATCGATGCCCGCGAGCGCCATCGTGACCGCGCGCTCGATCGACGTCCAGATGTCCGCCGGCTCGTGTTCGACAAGCCCCGGGGCCGGAAAATGGTTCAGGAATTCGACGTTGCGCGAGGCGACAATACGGCTCCGCTCGTCCATCAGGACGGCGGTGGTACCGGTTGTACCCTGGTCGATAGCGAGGACGAGATCCGGCATCGGCCGAAGCTATCGAACCGAGGGGTGATTTGCGACCCCCGAACCACGGTGCTATCAACCACAGGATCACGGGGTCTGCCATGTTCCTCTCTCTCGCCCTCCTCGCCGCATGCGAAGACACCGCCCCGACGTTCCTGGGCACCACGATGTCGCCCTACTTCCCGATGGATGGCGATCGGCAGGCCGAGTACAACAACGAGGACGTCGACAACGTCACCTGGCAGCTCTTCGTCGAGAAGATCGAGCCCACCGAGCGCGTGAACGACGAAGAGGTCGTCACCTTCGAGTGGTCCAACGGCGACTCCGGCGAGCTCGTGGGCGCGGTCAAGTGGTCGGCCACCAGCGGCGAGGGCATCAAGATCCACGCCTACGCCGACGGCACCGGGGACTTCATCACCTTCGACACGCCGGTCCTCGTGACCGACGACGACGACAAGATGAACCGCAACGAGTCCGTCACCACCGAGACCAACGGGTACACCTTCGTGTCCACCCTGGTCGGCCCCGAGAACTGCCCGGTCGACTGGGGTCTGGACTGGGAGAACTGCCTCCACATCAACCTGGACGACGGCGACGGCGACGACATGACCGGCCCCATCTTCGCGGGCGACTACTGGCTCGTCCAGCGCTACGGCCCCGCGTGGATGCAGCTCACCGGCTACACCGAGAAGTGGAACCTCGCCCACTACGACTGGGAAGCCGCCGAGTGATCCTCCGCCCGCGCCCCGCCAATCTCCGGGGGTGGCGCGCGGCGGCTCCGATCGTGACCCTCCTCTCGGCCGCCTGCGGGCGTGAAGAGTACGACGTGGCCGATCTCCAGCTCGACGTGACCGATCCGCTCCCCGACGGCGCGGAGCTCCTCAGCGTCTGCGTGTCCGACCACGGCACCCTCGAGCGCGGCGCGGGAAACGGTCGTGTCCCCTTCCCCGGTATCCGCGAGGGCGAGCCCGTCACGATCACGCTCGACGTCTACGACGCCGACGACGTGCTGATCGCCAGCGCCGGCCCCGCCGCGCTCGACGCCGACACGCCCTACGCCACCACCCCGCTCCTCGCGCCGGGCGAGCCCTGCGTCGCCAACGGCGCGATCGCCCGCGAGGGCGTCGCGTCGTGGCTCCTCGCGCTACGGTTCGACGAGTGATGCTCCTCCTCGCCCTGGTCGGCTGCACGCCGGTCGACTCCCTGCCCGACCCCGGCTTCGTCATCGTGGGCGTCTCCCCCGACGAAGACGCCGCCGACGTCGTCGAGGCCCACATCCCCGAGCTGCGCTTCTCGGACCCCATCGACCCCGAGCTGTGCACCCCCGAGACGCTCCGCCTCGACGCCGTGCACGCGGACGAGTCCGTCGCCTTCGCGGTCGATCTCGCTGTCGTCTCCAAGGACGAGGGCTACCGGGTCCAGCTCACGCACGACGCCCCGCTCCCGACCGGGTGGACCTACCGCCTCTCCGCCCGCGGCGGCGACGACGGCTGCCAGAGCCTCGACGGCCTCCCGCTCGCGCCCTTCGCCTCCGCCTTCACCGTGGTCGAGTAGCTCCACCCGCCGGGCGATCGGCGCCCCTCCCGCCCGTACCTGGGTTAGTGCCCCACCGCGAGCTCGCCATGATCCTCCCCTTCGCCCTGTTCGGCTGCGCCCCCGTCGACCCCAAGGACACCGCCCCGGAGGACACCGGGTACGTCTACCGGGACACCTCCGCAGCCGACGACTCCGCGCCGGACGACACCGACTCCGCCGTCGACACCGACACCGGCGGGGACACCGACACCACCGTCGACACCGACACCGGCGGGGACACCGACACCGCCGCGCCGTCCTGGCTCACGCTCGAGGTCTGGCCCGCCAGCATCGCCGTCCACGTCGGCGCCACCTGGGCCCTCCGCGTCGTGGGCACCGATCCCGACGGCCTCCGTGGCAACCTCCCCACCGACACCGAGATCGCGGCCTTCTCCATGGACGATCCCGCGATCGCCTCCGTGGACGCCGCCGGCACCGTGACCGCCCTCGCGGAGGGCGCGACCACCGTGCGCGTGACCCACGGCGGCCTCGAAGCCACCGCAACGATCGATGTTCGGGCGGACGGCGTCGCGACCATCACCGTGCTCGACGGCGTCACCGGCGCCCCCATCGAGGGCGCGCGCGTCGCCCTCCCCTTCACCTCGCCCGTCCAGACCGACGCGACCGGCGTGGCGCTCCTCCCCGTCACCGACGCCCTCCCCATCACCTTCTCCGCGTGGGTGGACGACACCTACGACGCCCTCACGGTCACCGGCGTCGTCGGCCGCGCGCTCACCGTCTCGATCCTCCCGAAGGACACGGTCGTGCGCGACGCCACGCTCACTGGCACCGTCGACTTCGCCGGCGTGGACGACGGCGGCTTTTCGGACATCGTGGTGGGCTTCGCAGGCGCGTCGATCCAGGGCGCCTTCGCGGCCACCCGCCTCGAGGATCTGTTCGCGGACGAGCGCGCCATCACCGTCTTCGGCGTCGACGTCGAGGCGCCCGCCAACCTCTTCATCGAGGGCGCGGCCGACTCCTTCTCCGCCACCGCGCTCCCGGGCCCGGTCGCCGCGTGGGGCCTCGGCGGCCCCATCCCCATCGCGGACGCGACCACCAGCCTCTCCGGCACCGGAGACGCCCTCGCGCTCCTCGCGGCCAACATGGGCGCGATGTCGTGGGGCTACGTCTCCGGCCTCACCGCGTCCGACGGCGCGGAGACCGCCGCCGACCTCGCGCCCGCCTCGCGCTTCGACGACACCGCGAGCGTCTCGCTCCCGCCGCTCCCCGGTGGATTCTCGGGGACCGAACAGTACTTCCTCCTCGTCGCGGAGGAGAGCGCGGGCGAGGGCTACATCGTCACCGGGCTCGGCATCGGCGCGCCGGGGGGGCCGTCTGAGGTCCCCACCGTAGCCGTCGGCACCGTCGCCGACAGCCTCGGCACCGCCGTGCTCGCGTACGCCCAGGTCGGCGGCACGGGTAGCGGCGGCGCGACCAGCACGGCGCTCGCCACCGATGTGAGCGGCGACACGCTCATCGCGCCGCTGCTCCAGGACATCGCCACCGTCGACCTCTGGGAGCCCGCCGCGCGCACCTTCGGCTTCACCGCCGACGCCGACGCCCACTTCGTGCGCGTGCGCTTCCGCGACGCCCGCAACCGCGTCCACGACCTCTACGCTCCCGGATCCTGGAGCGGGACGATCCCGAACGCGGTGACTAGCTTCGGCCTCGCCGGCGCCAGCATCGAGGTGCTTGCGCTCGAGACCTCCGGCGGCAGCTACGAGTCCTGGGTCGCCACCGGCGCCCTCGACATCGACGGGCTGCCCGCCGTCACCGCCGCCCGCACGACCCAGGAGTGACCATGCTCGCCGCCGCAAAGGGCGCCTTCGAGGCCCTCCCCGTCCGTCCCGAGGTGCGCGCCGCCGCGCTCGCGAACCTGGCCCGCTGGCTCGAGAACGACGAGTTCGCCCCGTACCACCCCCAGATCCACTCGATGGTGGCCCGGGAGCGCTGGGACCTCCTCCTCGACTCCTTCTACCAGGTGCTCCCCTTCGGCACCGGCGGCCGCCGCGGCCCCGTCGGCGTCGGTCCCAACCGCTACAACCCGTGGACCCTCGGCGCGAGCGTCCAGGGCCACGTCGCGTTCCTGCGCGAGCAGCAGGCGCAGCGCGGTCAGGTCGGCGCGCCCCTCCACGTCGTCATCGCGTACGACGTTCGGTGCTACAAGGACGCCAACAACGTCTACGATCCCGCCGTGCCTAACCCCTGCCTCGGGCTCTCCTCGCGCGACTTCGCCGAGCTCGCCGCGGGCGTCTACGCCGGCAACGGCGTCGCCACCACGCTCCTCCCGCCCGGCAGCGACACCTACGTGTCCACCCCCGAGCTCTCCTTCGCCATCCGCTACCTCACGGCGAACGGCGGCCTGAACGTCTCCGCGTCGCACAACCCGCCCGACGACAACGGCGGCAAGTTCTACAACGCGCGCGGCGGCCAGGAGGTCCCCCCGGACGACGAGCAGATGGCCGGCCACGTCGACCGCGTCGACCGCGTCCGCAGCGTCCCCTTCGCCGAGGCCCGCGCCCAGGGCCTCGTGCGCGACTACGCCCCCGCGACTCACGACGCCTACGTCGCCGAGAACCTCACCACCTCGCTGCGTCGTGACGCGCGGAGCGCCCGCGTCGTCTTCACCGGCCTGCACGGCACGGGCGACACCACCGTGGTCGAGGTCCTCCGCGCCGCCGGCTTCCCCGTCGACGTCGAGCCCACCCAGGCCCCGCACGACGGCGCGTTCACCGAGGTCCCCTTCCGCACGCCCAACCCCGAGGTGCGCCAGAGCATGGACCGCGCGGTCGCCCTCGCGACCACCCTCGGCGCCGACCTCGTGATGGCCTGCGATCCCGACGCCGACCGCATCGGCCTCTGCGCGCGGAACGCCGCCGGCGCGGCGGGCTTCCGCTTCTTCACCGGCAACGAGATCGCCGTGCTCGTGACCGAGTACCGCCTCACGCAGGGCACCTGGAAGAACCCCATCGTCATGCAGACCGAGGTCACGAGCGACCTCGTGCGGCGCGTCGCCGTGCGCCACGGCGCGCAGGTCGTGGCGGATCTGATGGTCGGCTTCAAGTACATCGGCGACGGCCTCGGCCAGCTCGAGGACACCGGTCACTTCCGCGGCGTCACCGGGCGCCCGGAAGACTTCGTGGTGGGCGTCGAGGAGTCGCATGGCGTCCTCGTGACCTCCGCCCTCCGCGACAAGGACGCCGCCGGCGCCGCGCTCGCGCTCGCCGAATTCGCCAGCCTGCTCGCCCGAGACGGCCGCACCCTCTCCGACGCGCTCGAGGCCGTCTGGGCGCGCGAGGGCTACGTCCACAACGAGCTCGTCAGCACCGTCATGCGCGGCGCGGCCGGCAAGGCCCGCATCGACCGCATCCAGGCCTCCATGCGCAAGGCGCCGCCGACCGAGATCGGCAAGTGGCGCGTGCTCGAGGTGACCGACCGCGCCGACCCGAAGGGCTCCCTCGGCCCCATCCGATCCGGCACCGACGCCGCCAGCCGCGACGTGCTCGTGTTCCGCCTCGCCGAGCCCGGCGCCACTGAGCCCACCGCGCGGCTCCTGCTCCGCCCCTCCGGCACCGAGCCGAAGAACAAGATCTACGTCGAGGTCGTCGGCCGCGCCGGCGTGCCCCCCGCCCAGGAGATCCCCCGCGTCGCCGCCGAGGCACGCGCGCTCGCGCTCGCCTTCGCCCACGGCATGCTCGCCCGCGTCGAGATCGACCTGCCCCTCTGGGCCCTCCGCGTCAGCGATCTCGTCGCCATCGAGAACAAGCAGCACCTCGCCGAGGTCCTCCTCCCCGAGGTCCGCCGCCGCATCGCCGCCAACGAGCCCCTCGCCACCGTCGTGGACGACGGCCTGCGCGCCTACGGCAAGGACCCCCGCGGCCTCGTGGCCGACGCCGTGCGCGCCTGGGCCGCGGAGAACGGGGCCGAGGGCGAGAAGGTGCGAGCGGCGTTCGGGGCGTAGTCCTCGGGGCTTGATCCGAACCCGTCGCGCGCGGTGCCCGGCGTCGGGCGGCCCGCCGCCGACCGCGCGCGCTGTAGCGATCTCACCTCAGCGCGACACCGGCGCTGCGGAGCGCTTCGAGGAGCGCGGTCGGGGTCGCGACGCTCACGTCCGCCCCGAGCGGCGCGGCGATGCCCCAGCCCACGCCGATCATCGGCAAACCCGCGGCGCGCGCGGCGCCGACGTCGGCGGGGCCGTCCCCCACCATCACGCCGTCGGGCGCGTCCAGGCGGCGCAGCGCCTCGTGGAGCATGGTGGGATCGGGCTTCCGCACCGGGAACGTGTCTCCGCCGATCACGACGGGGAAGAACCGCGCCAGCGCCAGCCCCGCGAGGATCGTGCGGGAGAAGGCCTCGGGCTTGTTCGTGACGACGGCCATCGGCGCCCGCACCGCGTCCAGCACGGCCACGAGCCCGTCGTAGACGCGCGTGCGCACCACGAGCGCGGCGCCATACTCCTCCAGGAACACGGCGAGGTCGCCCTCGCCGGGGCGGCCCCCCGCGGCCTCCACGCAGCGGTCGACGAGCTTGCGGGCGCCGTCCCCGATGAAGCCGCGCACGAGCGCCTCTCCGAGCGGCGCGCGGCCGGTGCGCACGAGCGTGCGGTCTACCGCGGCGGCGATGTCCCCCGCGCTGTCGACCAGGGTGCCGTCGAGGTCCCAGAGCACGGCCCTCACGGGAGGTCTCCGGACTCGTCGGCGGGGGCGGCCGCGTCGAGGGGCGCGGCGCCGTGCGGCGCGAGCGGCTGCGGCGTGAGCGGCTGCGGCGCGAACGCGGGGAGCGCGCCGTCGGCCATCGGGAAGGGAGGGGGCAAGGGCGTGTCCTCGAGGGCGGAGAGGCGCGGCCCTTGCTCGCGCGGCAGCAGCACGGAGATGCCGAGCGCGGGCCACTTCACGTAGTCGCGCAGGTGGGTGGCGTACCAGCCGAGGCGATCGTCGCGGACGAGCTGGCGGCCCATGCGCGTGGCGTGGCGCATCCGGTTCTCGGCGCCGGGGGGGCTCCCCTCCTCCGGCGGCACGACGAGGCTGATGTGGGTGATCACGATGGGCGAGTACGCGCGCTCCTGGCGCATCGTGAACACCAGCGCGCCCGCGGGGATGCGCGGGACGGCCGCGGCGGCCTCGGCGAGGTCGAGGTACGGGAGCGACCACTCTCCGAGCGGCAGGGCCGCGTCGGGCAGCTGGAAGAGGCCGCGCCGACGCCACCGTTGCCACACCTCGTGCGTCACGTCCTTGCGCAGCGTGCGGGCGCGCCCGACGCGCGTGGTGATGTCCTCGAGCAGGCCGTTCCGGATCGCGTCCGGGATCCACTCGGCCTCCATGAAGTGGCGCCGGTGCTCGTAGGAGGGCGGCCCGGCGTAGCGAAAGGCGTCCCGCAGCGCGGGCGCGTACAGCGGATCCCCGGCGAGCGAGAGGGAGAGGATCTCCTCCACGAAGGTCAGGCAGTCGAAGGCGTCGTAGCGGCTGGGGGGATCGGGGTCGACGCCGGCGCCCTCTCCGGCCGCGTCGTTCAGGTACGGGAGGCCCAGGAACGCGCGGCTGGCGCGCTCCACGCGCACGCCGAGGGCCAGGGTCCGTGCGGCGCGCACCGCGTCGACGACGGCCGCGGCGGGCGTCCAGCGCTCGGGCACGCGCGGCGCCGGGGTGAAGACGGGGAGGGCCGGCGCCGCTGCGGCAGCACCCTCAGTGGACGCGCCGTCGGTCGGGGCGTCCACGGCCTCGCCGGGCACGACGGTGCCCACCGCACCAAGGTCGGTCGCGCCCGCTGTCAGCACCCAGACTAGCCAGCCCATCGCCATCGCTTCCGTCCGGCCGGAGGGCCCGCCTACACGCCGAGGCGCTGCTGATATCCCGCGAGCTGCTCCAACATCGTCTCGAAGCCGTCCACGTCGAGCTCCTCGTCCGCGGCGGAGAGCGCGCGCTCGATGAGGTCGGCGAGGCCGCGGTTCAGCAGGCGGCGGTGCTCGCCGAGGGGGCGCTTGCGGAGGTTCTTGACGATGAGGTTCACGGGCAGCGTGCCGTCCGCGCCGACCTCCACGCCCTTGAACAGTGGCGCGAGGTTCACGGAGGTCCCCTCGAGGAGGAGCTGAAGGCGCGACACGCCGGCGCCGCGACCCACCCCGCTCTCGAGCGCGGCGACGATGGTGGCGAGCACCTCGTTCGTGACCTCGAGCTTCCGGAGCACCTCTTCTTCCGCCAGCTTGGGGCCGGAGAAGTTGAGCGAGACGGCGCTCTTGAGCGACTCCTTGCCGTCCGCCTCCTCCATCTCGATGAGCGTCTCGGTGGACGCGACGAGCCCAGGGGCTCCGGAGCCGTCCAGATCGACGCGGTCGAGCAGGGTGCGATCGGTGAGGAACGCGCCGGCTTCGCGGACGGTGTCGTAGTCCTGGAACGCGGCGAGGTCGTCCTCCTCCGACGCGAAGGCGCGGATAGGCGTGCTGCCCGGGAGCGGCGCGTCGGCGGTGTCCTCGTCCGAGAGGATCTCTTCGTCGGCGACGGGCTGCACGCTGACGAGCATCCCGCCCTCGAGCATCCCCTGCACGGTCTCGATCAGGCGCGAGGCCTCCCACGGCGAGTCGAGCAGCAGCTCGCCAAGGCGGCGCGGCGCGCGGCAGCGGGCCACGATGATGCGCTCCACCTCTTGCGACGCCAGGACGGCGCCGGGGCCGATCAGGAGGTCATGGCGCGACTCGAGCGCGCCGATGCGCGTCGAGAGGGCGGTGAGCTCGTCCACCAGGGCGCGGGAGTCGTGCCCGACCTGGATGTTGTCGACGAACACGGCGTCCATCGCGAGGAACTCGACGCGCCCCTCGGCCCCGAGGAAGCGGTAGAGGTCCTCCCGGAAGCGCTCGAAGAGCAGCTCGAGGACGAGCTCCTCCGCGAGGGTGTCGAAGAGCATGGCGGCGAGGCCGCCCGCGGCCGCGGCGTCTGCGGCGAGCTGGGCGTGCCGCACGGGGTCGACGTGCTCCGCGGCCAGCAGCAGCGCGAGCAGGCGCGCGTCGTCCTCGTCGGACTCGGCCGCGAGGATCTGGCCGAGCATCACGTAGACGCGGTAGACGATGCCCGAGTCCGCGCGGCTCAGCAGGCAGCCGGTCTGACCGAGATCGAGGCACCCGAGCAGGGCCTGGCGCGGGTCCGTGGGGATCTCTCCGTTCCGTGGCAACAACCGGCCCCTCGCTAAGGCGCCCGGGAGAGGACGCGCAACGTTCCCGCATCGTACAGACCCGCCGCCGGCCGGTCAACGAGGGGGGCGCGTCCGCCCGGGTTCGAGGTCAGGAAGCCGCGAGCAGCTCGGGGTCTTCCCCCAGCACGGAGAGCAGCCGATCGCGCGCGCGAGAGAGGCGGCTCATGACGGTGCCGAGCTTGATCGACAGCGCGCCCGCGATCTCCGCGTACGACATGTCCTCGTAGTAGCGGAGCAGGAGGATGGTGCGATGATCCTGGGTGAGCTGCCCGATCGCCTGGATGATCTCGTCCTGCCGCTCGCTGCCGAACACCACCTCGATCGGGTCGGCGTGGAGCTCCTCGCTGCGCGGGACCGACGCGAGGATGCCGTCACGACGGCGACGGTCGCGGACCAGATTGAAGCAGAGGTTGCGGGTCACCCGGTAGAGCCAGGCCTGCATTTTGAAGTCCTCATCGAAGAAGCGCGTCTCGCGCATCGCCTTGATGAAGACCTCCTGCACCACGTCGCGCGCCTCCTGGGCATCCTTGAGGATGCAGTAGGCGTGCACGTACAGGCGCTCCCCGTACTTGCGGACGAGCAGGTCGACGGACTGCTGACGGTCGCTGGAGGCGATCGCCTTGATGTCCTCGTCGAGGCAGTCTCCGGTGTAGTGTACGTCGGTGGGTCGTGGGGTGGTCATGGGCTCTCCTGCGTACGCCTCGTTGCCGCGCACATCCGAAGTACGCGCCCGCCCCCCGGATCTTGCGACCCCATGACACAGCTTGACGAATCCCAAGGGACGGCTCATCCTGGGTCCGCAGGCAGCGGGAGCGCAGCGGTGGAAGCCAAGATTGGGACGAGCGTGGAGGTGATCGAGGTGAAGGCCCTCGTCGAGGCCATCGTCCGGGCCCTCGTCGATCACCCGGACCAGGTGGTGGTGACGGAGGTCGAGGGCGCACACAGCTGCGTCCTCGAGCTCGCGGTCGCCCCCGAAGACGTCGGGAAGGTCATCGGCAAGAAGGGCATCCACGCGGACGCCATCCGCCGGATCGTGCACGCCGTCGGTGGCAAGAACAAGAAGCGCTACGTCCTCGAGATCCTCGAGGAACGGTAGGCGCGGGAGCGCGGCGCGATCCACAGGGCCGAGCCCGCGGAGCGCCCCTACTCGGTGATGCCCGGGATGCGCACGCCGCGCTCGTGGGCGACCTCGATGGCGCGCTCGTAGCCGGCGTCCGCGTGGCGCAGGACGCCCATGCCGGGGTCGGCTAGGAGGACGCGCTCCAGGCGGCGCGCCGCGGCCTCGGTGCCGTCCGCCACGATGACCTGCCCGGCGTGGAGGGAGTAGCCCATGCCGACCCCGCCGCCGTGGTGGAAGCTGACCCAGGACGCGCCGTTGACCGCGTTCACGAGGGCGTTGAGGATGGGCCAGTCGCCGACGGCATCGGAGCCATCGAGCATGCCCTCGGTCTCGCGGTTGGGGCTCGCGACGCTGCCGCAATCGAGGTGGTCGCGGCCGATGACGATCGGGGCCTTGAGCGCGCCGGAGGCGACCAGCTCGTTGAAGCGCAGGCCGGCGCGGTGGCGCTCGCCGTAGCCGAGCCAGCAGATGCGCGCGGGCAGGCCCTGGAACTGGATGCGCTCGCGGGCCATGGTCAGCCAGCGGCGCAGGCCCTCGTCCGCGGGGAAGAGCTCGAGGAGCGCCTCGTCGGTGACGCGGATGTCCTCGGGGTCACCCGAGAGGGCGACCCAGCGGAAGGGCCCACGGCCCTCGCAGAACTGCGGCCGGATGTAGGCGGGGACGAAGCCTTCGAAGTCGAAGGCGTCGGGCTCGCCGCCCTCCACCGCGCCGGCGCGGAGGTTGTTGCCGTAGTCGAACACGTGGCTGCCCTGCTTCTTGAGGGCCAGCATGGCGCGCACGTGCACCGCCATCGACGCGTAGGCGCGACGGGTGAACTCCGCGGGGTCGGCCTCGCGGAGCGTCGTGGCGTCCGCGAGCGAGAGCCCCGCGGGGATGTAGGCGAGCGGGTCGTGCGCGGAGGTCTGGTCGGTCACCAGCTCGGGCGCGAGGCTGCTCGCCGCGATGAGCGGCATCAGCTCGGCCGCGTTGCCGACGAGGCCGACGGAGCGGGCGACCTTCTCCGCGCGGTAGCGGTTCACCCGGGCGATGGCGTCGTCGAGGTCGGTCGCGACCTCGTCGAGGTAGCCGGTGTCGATGCGCTTCTGGACGCGGGTGGGGTCGACGTCGATGGCGAGGCACACCGCGCCCGCGAAGACGGCCGCGAGCGGCTGCGCGCCACCCATGCCGCCGAGGCCCGCGGTGAGGACGAGGCGGCCGGCGAGATCCCCGCCGAAGTGTTGGCGGCCGGCCTCGGCGAAGGTCTCGTAGGTGCCCTGCACGATGCCCTGGGAACCGATGTAGATCCAGCTCCCTGCCGTCATCTGGCCGTACATCATCAGACCGGCACGCTCGAGCTCGCGGAAGTGCTCCCAGGTGGCCCACTTGCCCACCAGGTTGGAGTTCGCGATGAGCACGCGCGGCGCGTCGGGGTGGGTGCGCACCACCCCGACGGGCTTGCCCGACTGGACGAGGAGGGTCTCGTCGTCCCCGAGCGTCCGCAGACACGCGAGGATTCGATCGAACGAGGGCCAGTCGCGGGCGGCCTTTCCGTTGCCACCGTAAACGACCAGGTCCTCCGGACGTTCGGCAACGTCCGGATCGAGGTTGTTCTGGATCATTCGGTATGCAGCTTCCTGCACCCACCCACGGCAGTGGAGGGTCGAGCCCGTCGGCGCCCGAATGATCCGCTTCATCTAGCTCTCGTCCTCTTCCTGGCCGCCCTCCTCAGAGGACACCGCGCGGCGGCTGCGCTCGTGACCGATCATCTGGATGGCGGACGTCTCCATGTTGTCGGAGCAGTCCTCCAAGCCGTCCAGGTGGGCCTGGACCTGCTCCGGGGTGACCTCACCCTCTGCGAGGAAGCGCTCGATATTGCGCACGTCGAACATGACTTCGCTGATCTTGGACATCGGGGATCCTTGTCGAGGCTACGCCTCGGGCGGGAGATCGTCGGCGGCGGGGGGGAGCAGATCGTCGACCGAAGGGGGGAGGTCGTTCGGGCGGAGCTGCTTCTGCACGTTCTCGTTGTCGTCGAAGCCGGTCATGTCCGCCTGGACGTGACCCGCGGCGATCTCGCGCAACGCGGTGACGATCTCCTTGTTGGTACGCTCCTCATCGAGAAGCGTGCGCGCCCCCTTCATGATCTGCTTGGTGCGCTCCGCGGTGACGAGGACGAGGGTGAAACGGTTCGGGACCTGCTCGAGGCAGTCCTCGACGGTGATGCGCGCCATGCGTGTACCTCTTGGGACCTCGCCGGCTATCGCTTCATGCCGCGCGGCGCAACAAGTCCATCCTCGCGTGGCCCGTCCGCCGGTAGAACACGCGCAGCTCCGCCAGCAGCGCCGCGACGTCCCGGTGACGCTCCAGGCGCTCGCAGTAGCGGTCGGCCAGCCGCCCGGCCTCGCGGTACCGCTCGCGCTCGTGCGCGTCGAGCCCGTCCGCCAGGGAGGCCTCGCGGAACAGGCGACGGCGCAGCGAGGGATCCGGCCCCACATGCAGGCGGGCCGTGACGAACTTGTCCACCTCCGCCTGCGTCTCGAGCTCCAGCAAGGAGACCGTCTCGTCCCGCGCCGCGCGCCGCACGAGCAGCAGGAAGTGGCTCACCCCTTCCGTGACCGCGCACCACGCCGGGAGGGCCTCGCGCACGGCCTCCGCGGGGGTGCGCGCCTCCACGGCCTCGATGTCGTCGGCGTGCAGGTACACCCCGATGTCCACGTCCTCGTCCGCCTGCCGGACCAAGACCCACTCGCGCGCGGGCCGCGCCCCGTCCCCGAGGATGGCGCGCACGGCCTCCGCGTCGACGAGGTAGTCCCGGATGTCGGGTGCCTCGATGTCGTAGATGGCCTGGAGGTGGCGTTGGATGAGGGCGATCACCCGTTCCCCACCACGCGGCTCGGCACGAGCCCGAGCTGACGCAGCCGCTCCGCGACCCGCGGGGAACCGCTGGCCAGCCACTCTTCGTACAGCCGCACGATGTCGGTGTCCGAGCGCTCGCGCGTCTCGTCGCGCACCTCCGCGATGACCTCGACGCACGCGGGGTAGCGCTCGGCCAGCTCCGCGAAGATCTCGGCGAAGCCGCCGCCGCCCGTGTCGAGGAGCCGTTCCAGCGAGCGGTAGGCGCTCTCCCCCATCCGCACGCAGTAGTCCCGCGAGATCCGACGGCGCTCCAGGTGCTCGTGGAAGAACCCGGTCAACAACAGGGAGCGATCGCCGAGCTTCCGCCAGAGCGGGATCGCCTCGGGCAGCGGCGCCATCACCGCGCGGTGCCGGAGCTCGACGAGGGTAGGCCCCTCCGCGTCGGCCTCGTCCTCCCGCCGGGCCTGCTCCGCGAGCAGGCTCGCGAGGTAGTACACCGCGTTGTCGCTCACCGGCGCGCGCTGGTGGAGCACGGCGTTGCCGACGTGCTCGTGGAAGAAGTCGAAGAGGTTGCCCTCTGCGATGAGGCCTGCCGGCTCCGTCCGACTCATGAACCCTCCGGATTGCGATGGGGAACGAGGTTTCGCGGGATGCTGCGCGTGCGCGCCAAAATCTTCCGTGCTCTCGACTTGACCCCAAGCAAGGGCGTGCCTACCTGACGGGCGCCTCGGGTCGGGTTCGCCGTGAACCAGACCGGGAAACCACCCTCCATCCCCCCGTGGGGTTCTCCTGACGGATGAACCCTCGATGACTCGCCTCCCTTCACGGAACGCGAGCCCGGAGTGAAGATGAACGTCCGCCCCCTGTTCGACCGCATCCTCGTCAAGCGCAACGAAGAGCCCACCAAGACCAAGTCGGGCCTCTTCCTGCCCGAGACCACGAAGGAAAAGCCCTCTGAAGGCACCGTCCTCGCCGTCGGTAACGGCCGCGTCGCAGACGACGGCAAGATCACCGCCCTGACCGTCAAGGTCGGCGACCAGGTGATCTTCGGCAAGTACAGCGGGACCGAGATCAAGATCGACGGTGACGACCGGCTCATCCTCAAAGAGGACGACGTTCTCGGCATCGTGGAGTAGTTCCGCAAGCGCGTTTTCCTTCCAGCGCACCGGCCGCACACGCGAGCCCGACGATGCGCACCACCAGCATATCTCAGGAGTTCCACATGGCAGCGAAGCAGATCCTCTTCGACGTCAACGCCCGCAACAAGATCCTCGCCGG
>CAJBVW010000223.1 GCA_903959175.1 uncultured Pseudomonadota bacterium | reverse complement strand
GTCTCGTCCCGCCCCCCGGGTGGGCGTGACACATGGGCGCGATGCGGGCGCGGGTCGCCGTTCGCCCAGCGCGAAAGCGTGGTCTGCGGGATGCCGCGCGAGATCGCGAAGGCCGTCTGCGTCCCTTTCCACGCACGGAGCGCCGCGACGGTCTCGAGGCGCTCAGCGTCGGTGTACTCGCGCCGCTCCTCGGCGCCGAGCCACCTGGACACGGTGCTCTGGGCAATCCCGTACGCGGCGGCGAACTCGGCCTGCGTGCCCTTCCACGCCCTCGCCGCCGCCACCATCTTCGCCCGCTCCGTGGTCGTGTACACCCGCTGCTGCTCTTCCTTCATCGCCGCACCTCTCACCGCCCAACGTCACACGCGGGCCGCGTCAGACGGGGGGGTGGGGTCTGCTGCGTGTTTACGGTGGGTCGGTGCGCGGCCGGAGGGGTCCGACCGCGGCAAGCCCGCATCCTCGACGGCCTCCGCCGCGCGACCGGCCCGCCTGGGCTCGACCCCGTGGGCGACGACCGGACGGCGTGAGGACGCGGGACCGGGGGCGGAGCCGTGCGCGAGGCACGTAGAAAGGGCATTTCGGGCTCGGGCCACCAGGTAGACGTGCCCCGACGGGACCGGCGGAGGGGTTGACGACGGGGAGGGTCAGGTGCGCGGATGGGGGGATGCGGGGTTCATTTTTCCTATCCGTCCGAACCGGCGTTGTCCTCCGCTCGCGATGGGCTATGCTCCGCCGCAATCTCGGAGTGCAGATGTCAGACGTCAGAGAGAAGCTCGCCGGTCGCATGTACGACTATCAGCGCGAGTCGATTCGCGGCCTCAACGCGAAGCTCGTCGACGGGCGGCACGGTCGGACGATGCTAGTGATGCCCACCGGTTCCGGGAAGACGCGCGTCGCGACGAGTTGGATTCTCGCCGAGTGCTTGGAGCGCGGGCAGCGGGTGCTCTGGGTGGCCGAGTCGGTCTTCCTGCTCCGGCAGGCTCGCTCGGCGTTGCTGGGGCTGTACACCTTCCTCCAGCGCGAGCCCCCCTCTATGGCACTGTGTGCCTCAGACGCCACGGACGAGCACCCGACCACCTCGTGGCGGGTCCGTGATGAGCATCTCGTTTTCTGCACACGGCAAACACTAGCCATGGGCGGATGCGTGCCTGCGACGCATTTTCGAAACTGGCTTTCGGAGGGAGACAAGCCTTACGCTGTGGTGTTCGACGAGGCACATCACGCCGTCGCGCCGACCGCACTTCGCGCGATTATCGAGCTCGGGTTCCCCCCGCGGGCCAAGGGACAGCCCACACATGGTGGCGCGCCGAAGGGCCGGCTCCTCGGGTTGACGGCCACGCCCAAGCGCACGCAAGGGTACGAGGAGCGGCGGCTGATGGACCTGTTCGGCGTGCAGTCACCCGGAGACTACGTCGGAACTCACGTTCGCGCTAAAGCGCTCATTGAGCAGGGCTACCTAAGCCATTGGACGCGCGATCGCATTGACACCAACATCGATGTCACACGCTGCACCTCATCAGAGGACCAGGGCAAGCTGTCGCGTGGCGTGACGGAGCGGGTGATGATCGCCCTCAACGGTGGCCAACGGCGGGCGGCGCTGCTGGCGCGGCACTTCCTGGAGAGGAGAGCGGCGAATCCCCGTCACCGCGCGCTCGTCTTCGTCGTGGGCATCCAGGAGGCCATTGACTATGCCGACGCGTTCGTCGCGGCCGGCGTTTGGGCCGAAGCGGTCGTACAAGGCGACCAGGGTATCAATCGGCGGAGCGATCCTCGCCTTCTGGCGTTCCGTCGCGAATACGCCGGCTCGCATGCATGGACCAACGCCGATGCGATGGCGTCCTACATGGACCCCCGCCGAAATGGTCCCGCGGTGCTCGTCACCGCCAAGCTCCTCACAGAGGGCACCGACCTACCGCCCACGGACATCGTTTATCTGGCTCGACCGACGAAGAGTTCGGTACTCTTCACGCAGATGGTCGGCCGTGGGCTGCGCGGTGAGAAGGCCATCGCCGAGATCACCGACGGAGTCTACGCCCCGTTCGAGACACGAGGAACGCGCCGCTGTCTGCTCGTCGATGTCCATGACTTGTGGGGAATGCACCAGGCCACCGTCTTGGGCGTTCCCAGCCGCCTATTCGAAGATCTGCCGGACGTTGACGAAACCGGCCAAGGCAACCGGGCGGAAACCGAGGTCGATGATGGGGAGGACGATGGCGGAGAGGACGATGGCGGACCCGAGCGCCGTGAGGACGAAGGCAAGGACAAGGAAGATGAGACGGACCCAGACGAGCACCAGCGCATTGTCGAGGAGGCCCGCCGGTGGGCAGCCGAACTGGAACTTCCCGCAGATGAGAATGGCGAGCGAATCATCGGTGCGTGGCGTGTGCTCCGGGCGGCTGAGGACGGCACGATGTTCGAGGACCACGTCCCCGTGATCAGTGAGCAGCAGCGGATTGCGTACGAGCAACTCCGCTCGTGGCTGGAGGCCACGACGACCGAGGTGCCTCCCGGTGTGGATGCCCGAGCCGCTCAGGCAGCACTGCTCGCTGCCGAGGTGGCGCCCAAATTCGACTGGGGCCGCGTCGCGCCCCCGCAAGAACTGCTGACGATTTTTTGCGAGGCTGCCGCGTTTGGCGGTGGGATCACTTGGGTTCCGCTCTTTTCGGCCATCGAGAACCGGGAGGACCCACAGGTTGATGGACACGAAGACCTCATCTACGGTCGGTTGTTGGCCCTCGTCGATTCGCCTTCGACTCCGCAGGTGACAAGAGACGAGGCCCGTCGGCTCGTCGAGGCCATCGATCGGGGTCGGCAGGAGCGGGCACGCTCTCAGCACGAGATCGTCTTCATCGGGGACGTCGGCTCGGGCAAGACATCGACGCAGGCTGTGCTCGCCGGCCTGGTTCTGGATCCCCCGGCCGCGAAACCCATCGCCCGCTCGTTCAACGCACGAATCATGTTGCCCGCCAGCGCAGGCCGGACGACCGTGTGTGAGATGGAAATCCACTCGACCCAGGCGCCCGGCTTTGGCATTCAGGTCGATGCCGCCGCCCCGAGCGAGCTCGCGGACGAACTGCGCTATTTCTTGGAAATGCGGCTCGACGTTGCCATTTCACCGGGAGTCGGCGACATCTCAGAAGGCCCGATGCCCGCAGACGCGAAGAACGTTCGGAGGTTCGACAGCCGCGAGGAGGTCGCGCGGTGGTTGGCCAACGCCGCCGACTATGTTCCGCCCGCGATCGCGGGCGATTTGTGCGAGATCGCCGCCCTGCTTCGCCAACTGCATGCCGAGGCCGTGCAGCGCGGCGACTCTGATGCCCGCGAAGCGGTTCTTGAGCGGGCCGTCACGCACATGCTCGAACGCATCGCCCCCGAAGCGCGCACAGTCACATCCTGGACGTGGACGGATGACAACCCCGAGACGCGACGAGCAGTTAAGGACCATCTCTCGGCCATCAACGAGGGGCGACTCGCCGGGGTTCCGTTTCCGCGACGCGTGGTCATCCTAACACAGACATTGCTGCCCGAACTGTCGGAGAAGCTCGGTCGGCCGCACGCCGCCCGGTTCGTCGATACGCGCGGTCTTTCAGGTCAAACCGTGGACGAACGACCGGACCTCGTGAAGCGCCTGTTGGACCCCGGGACAGTGCCGCTGCTCCACACCCGATTCAACCCGACCCCAAGCGACGTGTTGCCCTTGCTAAAGGGCATGGATGAACACTCGGACGCACTCCGTGAAGCAGTCCGGCAGCGACTACTTCTTCTGGTTTTCGACGCGGGGGAATCGGATGCGGTCATGAATGCGAACAACAATAGCTCAGTCGGTCGCACTATCCGCCGGAATCATTCGACTGCGGCACTTCTGGCCCACCGGCTCGGCGAACTCGCGCAGCCCAGCCGAGGGCTTTACTTCAGCCCGATCACCAGTCTGACCGCCCGCCTCCGGCCCGACGATCTCGAGCCCGGGCAGGTTGATGATGTCCCCGCTCTGGTAGATGCAGTCGCGCAGGTCATCGAACGCCAGAGGGCTGCGGGTGCCACACTGGTGCTGGAGACTCTACGGGTCGCTCGTGAGTTCTTGGGCGGTGTGGAGGATTTCGACCTCGTTGCCTGGAAGGTCCGGGTGGACCTTGAGCTGCGCCAAGCATTCGCCGAAGGCGTCGAGACCGCGATCGCGCAGGTGGATGTGCGACGTCTGGTGCATGTATTCCTCACCGCAGTGGAGCGCGCTCATCACTGGGCGACCCTGCGGGCGGCCGTCAGGCGTCGGGGAGCCTGGTCGTACATACATGCGCCAAATCTGGTGGCCGGAGAGGGCCATCGCAGGGCCCGACGCATCACCGAAGCGGGCTTCATCGCAGTGCGTGCAGTCCATGAGGCCGAGCTTCGAAGTCTCGGTGCGAGCGTGTCAGTCGCCAAGCAGGCGTTCCTGCAGGGCTGGATTGAAGACGCACGTCGGGCGATCGAGGAGGCGAACCTCGCGATGCAGGAACGCCTCCGCGCCGAGGTGGCTGAGCGCATGAGCGGAGTACAGGCGGTTTGGACCGCAGCGGAAGCGGTGAGAGGGCAGAAATATGTTCAAAGGGTGAGTGCCCTGCTGGACGATCGACTGTCCAGCATGACCTTTCAATCCCTGGCGACGTATGACCCACGGGGCGTGTTGGCCTCGTCGCAAGCCGTAGTCGGATAGCCAGACCCTGATAATATTATCGGCTCGCAACTCTTTCTTTTCGACTTTCCAGGACCCGTCCATGAACACCCCCCCGCCCCCCGCCACAACCGCCACCGCCCCCCGCGAACGGGAGTTGCTCGCCAAGCTGCAGCAAGTACATCGAGACCACGCACGCCCATCGGTCTTGAGGGGGGAGGCCGAGCGCTTCTCCGAAGCCATTCGGAGGGATCGGACGGAGATTGATCGTGCGGCCTATAAGCTGGTATTCATCGGGCCGGTGGGTTCGGGCAAGTCGTCGGTGCAGGCAGTTCTCGGCAACATGTTCACCCCCGGACGGATGCAGAAGCGGATCGACCGTGACATGAACGCCCGCTCAATGATGGCGGTCAGCTCGGGCCGTACCACAGTCTGCGAGGTGCAGACCACCTCCGCCGCCGGCCTCCCCCACCTCTCCATTGAGGTGGTGGCTGCTGCTGACCCCGAACTGCGCAAGGAGCTGCAGTTTTTCCTGGGCCTCAAGCTGGATGAAGTCGCAGGAGGCGGAGTCGACGAAGCCCTGGATGCAGAACCAATCGCAGCCAACACGGACCCCGACCGGCGGGATCGAGGCAATCGCTCGCCGAGCATGGGCATCCGCACTGAAGTCGCCCGATGGCTGGCGCATGCAGCTGGCTTCAAAGACACGTACGAGGTGATGCGAGCGGAAGGCGAGGTCTGTCAGATTGAGGCCCTGCTGTCGAGCATCATGGGGGAGGAACTCGCCAGCGAGTGCGTTCCTGTAACTCCGGCCGCGCCGAGCCTGACTCAGCGGCAGCGAGCGGCAATCGTCGATGCTGCTACCCGGCACTTCCTCGACCGCATGAATCTGGGCGCACGCCAGCGCACCAGGTGGACATGGGGCACGGACGACGCCGCCGCCCGCGCCGAGTTCCGCGCGACATTTGCGTCGGTAAACGCGGGGGAGGAGCGCGATGCGCCGTTTCCCCAACGCATCGACCTCAAGATGCCGGAGTTGCTTCCGGAGCTCAGCGACGAACTGGGGCGACCAGTCTCCATCACGTTCGTTGACACGCGTGGACTGGATGACAATCTGGATGGCCGTCCGGATCTCCAGGCACATGTCGCTGCCGCGGACGCGATCCCCGTGTTGCTGTCCGGGTTCAATGACACCCCAAGTGATGTGATGCACCCCCTTAAGAGCCTCGCTTCGCGAGCCGACACCAACCCGGCCGTTCGCAACCGACTGTTGGTTCTCGTGCTGGACAAGGGCGACGCATCAAAGGTGCTGGGCGCTGACCGCAATGGCGAGGCGCAACGCGCGACGACTGGCCGCAACATCCGGCGGAATCACGCAGCGACCCAGTTGCAGATAAGTGGCTTCCCTGAACTCGCAAAGATCGAAGCGCCAAAGCTTCTGTTCTTCTCGCCTGCGGCGACACTGCGCTTGCTGACCGACCCAAAATGCAGCGAGCTCGACGGCGATGAGGCCGATGATCGACCTGCGTTTATCCAAGCAGTGGCGGACGTCATCAAGCAGGGACAGAGGGCGGCGATGACGAGTCTCCCGCAACGCCTCGAACAAGCGGAGACCTTCCTCAAAAGCCTCAACGACACGAGCCTCACGCACTGGAAGGAGGAAACAAAGCGACGGCTAGAGGAGGCGTTCGATAGGGCTCTGACCACGGCAGCTCAAGGCGCGGAACTTGAGCGACTCTCCGAGCCGTTCCTCCGCGAACTCGACTCCTGCCCGTACTGGCTGCGCATCCGCGCTTGCGCAACGAATGACGGGTCCTGGCACGCCCTCCATGCTCCCAACTTGATCGCCAACGGCGGATATCGGCTCGCGAGCCGATTGACCACATCTGCGCTTGGCGCGGTGAGGAAGGCCGGTGCTGATATCCTGGCCTTGATGGACCCTGACCTCTCCGCAGCTCGGATAGGCTTCGTGACCAGTTGGGTCGAAGAAATGGGCGACCGGCTGGAGACCCGCAACCGCGAAATGGAGGGCAACCTGCGCGCGGAAGTTGCGGAGGCACTCGACGGCGAGGCATCTTGGCGGAACGCGCGGGCGCTGAGCGGGAAGGGGTACTGCGCGAGGGTTCGCGCCGTCGTTCGGGCAGGGACGCAGGCGAACCGTTACTCCTCGCTAAGCGAGTACGTCCAAGAACTTATTGACGAGGACCTCCTGGAGGACTCGGCCGAGGAGCAGGACGGGAGCGACCGCGAGCCCACCACGGGTTCGGGTTGGGAGGCGCTACTCGCAGAGCGCCTCCCCGCTGGCTGGAAGTGGTACGACAAGGACGCCGATGAGGTGGGCTTCGCTCTCCCGACGTTCAATCATGAGGTTGTGCGGCTCTCGATGGATGCGGATGGGTTCACAGGGCACCTGCGTAGCCGGGTCTCGGTTGGGGAGGACTCGCGACTGGCTGTTGAGCTGATCGAGCAAAACCTCGACTCCGAACCGGACGAAGATGGGTGGTTCGACGTGGAATGGAGCGTGACCGACACGGAGGGGTTTGAGGTGTTCCTCACGGATATCCTTACGGAGTGGAGCTGAACGTAACGCCGGCGAGCCAACCGGTTTCTGTGCCGCCGCGGGAGCGTGCGGTAGTTGAGCAGCTTTCCGCCGCGATCGGACGTACTCCTCCCGGGGAGCTTCGTGACCGGCTGGAGGAGCACCTGAAGTACCTCACCCGGGGCCGATCCGAGCTGGATCGGGCCGCCTATCAACTTGTGTTTTTCGGGGAGATTGGAACGGGAAAATCGTCCGTATTGGCGGTGCTGTCCGATCTTGTGCTCCCTCCGTCCGGGCTTAGAAAGCCAGGGGCGGACCTGGAGCGCAGGTCGATGTTTCCGACCGGTGCGGGTCGGACCACCGTCTGCGAGGTTCGCATCAAGTGTTCACACGGCCCTCACCGCCTTTCGCTCACTGTTGAGCCGCTCGGGTCCGAGGAGGTCGGCCGTGAGCTGCGGCTCTTTCTCGGTTTGGTGCTCGACCGCGTTTCCCCAGCGAGTTCGAGCGGCGTCTCGCGGGCCGATGCCGGCATTCGAACCGAACTTTCGCGATGGTTCGCGCACGCCGCCGGTTATCGCGACACGTATGACATCGACAGAGGGGCCGGCGAGTCCTGCGAGATCGAGATGTTGCTCTCGCATTTGTTGCAGACGCACTCGGCAAGCAGAGAATCGGTGGTCGATGCAGCGGCCCAGAGTTTCGCGGAGCGGATCCGGCCAACCACGCGGCAGCGTTCCCGTTGGACATGGGACCGAGACGACGAAGCGGCCAGACGTGAGTTTCTCGCAACATTCACGGCGCTCAACAATGGTTTCCAAGGGGACGCACCGCTGCCTCGAGTGATCGAGATAGGAGCACCCTCGCTGCTCCCCGAATTGGACCGTGCGGTCGGCGTCCCGGTCGACATCACCCTCGTTGACTCGCGGGGCCTTGAAGGCGACATCGGTCAGCGGCCGGATATTCTGCACCTTCTTGGTTTAAGATGCACTATTCCGTTCCTGTTCTCGCGCTTTAATAAGACTCCCACTGACATCTTGCCCGTCCTGCGCGCGCTCAGCGGCCGCGACGATACGGCCGCGGGCCTGCACGAGCGCTTGGTTGTTCTCGTCTTTGACCAGGACGAGGCTGGCTCTGTTCACGGTGCCGACTGTCGCGGTGACCATCGGCGAACGGCCACAGGACGCGCCATACGGCGAAACGCCGCAGCCGCCCAGTTGCGCTCAAGTGGATTCCCTGACCTCGCAGAAGCCCTTCCGTGGCCGCGAATCCAATTCTTCTCGCCGGCGAGGACCCTTCGCCTGCGTACGAATCCCACCTGTGATGAGTTGGAAGGTGACGAGGTCGACGACCGGGCTAGTTTGGTCGATGCGATCTCCAGTGTGATCAGGCAGTCACGCGACGCCTCGGCATCCAACTTTGCTACCTCGCTGGATCTCGCCGAGGCCTTCTTGGCGAGCCGGGGAGGGGACGAACTGCTTCGAGGTGAAACCGCTCATCGCCTCGACGAGGCGATCGTCGCTGTGCTCAAGCGGGCCGGTGTGCAGTACATCGACCGACGCGGCGTCGGCGGAGCATTGTGGGTGGTGGGGCCGCCCGGACTTGCTGAGAGCGCGGTGGCCGGTCTCCAAAAGTCTGGGGTACTATGGGCGTTTGTGGCCGAGCGGCGACGCGGCCCGCCCGGCTGGTGGACGAAGGATGCGAGGTGACTTCATGCCCGACCTGCCTGGGGCCGATGCACAAGGGTATCCACTCCTCCATCCCCATCCTGTGCACCGCACCGCTCGCGCGTAAAGCGCCCATGTGCCTGC
>CAJBVW010000222.1 GCA_903959175.1 uncultured Pseudomonadota bacterium | reverse complement strand
TGGCGCTCGGCGCGGGCGCGCCGGCGGGCGAAGGCGCCGGAGCGGCCGCTTGCTCGCGCAGCCGCTGCGCGACCTCCTGGAGCTTCACGCCCACCTCGTCGAACGCGCTCGCGAGCTCCGGGGACGCGAGGGCCGCCCGCAGCTTCTCGCCTGCGCGCGCCATCGTCGCGTCCACTGGCATGTCCCGCAGCCGGTCTCCGAGGGCCTTGAGCGGGTTCTCGGCCGGGGGGGTAGGGGCCGCCTTCGCCGCCGCCGCCAGGCCGTCGAGGAGCCGCGCCCACGCCGCCTCGACGTCGCCCGTGAATCGGCGGCGCGCGACGTCGGCCGGGATCTCCCACGCCGCGATCGCCGTCGCGTCGACCCGCCGGCGCTCGCCCGCGAGGGACACCATCGGGGTGTCGCCGGGCGGCACCGGCGCGTCCACCGGCACGTCGTAGAACTTGGTTCGATCTTCGCGGAACCACAGCATGGTGTCAGGCATCGTGCCCTCCGGTAACCCGACGCAAGCGGCGCGAGCGTGGAATGTCCGAACGCAGCCGCCACGCACCGCGCGGGCGCGTCGATGGGATCCGACCGGCCCGCGGTGCGGCGGCCGCCGGATGGCCGCGACCTCGGCGTGGTGGATCGAGCGCGTGCTACCTCACGTCGCGACGCGGCAATCGGTGATGACGGTGCCCTGGAAGCGCCGGTGGCTGCTCGCGCGACACCCCGAGCTGGCGAGCGGGGTCCACACCGTGGCGCTCCGGACCATCGATCGGTGGTGCGCGGCGGCGGCCGGCGCCCCGAAGACCGGCCGAACCGGCGCGGTCACCGCGACCCAACGCTTCAGCTCCGCGCTAAACTTGAAACTCCACTTCCACTGCATCTTCCTCGACGGCATCTACACCCGCGGCGCAGACGACGACGCCCAGGCCGTGATCCAACAGGCCTCGCTCCTTGGGCAGGCGGTCCTCGGTGATCGCGCGGGGAAGCGCGCGCGACGCGCGCAGGTGCTCGGGGGGAAGGAGCTGGCGCTTCCGCCCCGGTGCGCGAGCTTCGCCGGGTACAGCCTCCATGCCGGAGTGGGCTTCAAGGCGAGCGACCGCGCCGGGCTGGAGCGGCTGTGCCGCTACATCCTCCGCCCCCCGCTGGCCAAGGACCGTCTCCAGCGCCACGACGACGGCAACGATCTATCGGGGAGTTGTCGCCGCGAACGCAGCGTGGCGCGCTGAGGTGGTCCCCAGCCCCCCACCCGAGAGCCTTTACGCGGCCAAGGCGCGTCGCGCCAAGCGGCTCGCGCGGCACAGGAGCATGCGGCTCGCGGGGGAGCGGCCGAGCTCGACGCCGTGGGCGACGACCGGAAGGCGTGAGGACGCGGGACCGGGGGCGCAGCCGCGTGCGAGGATGGGGGGATGCGGGGTTCATCTTTCCTATCCGTACCGGTTAGTTCGGTTCCTTCGAGACGGAGCCCGGATGACACTTGACCAAGCTCGTTGGATTCCCGGGAGAACACCTGCACACGTCGTGGAGCGCGCATCCCCGACCTTCGTGTACGCGTTCGATGGCTTCGATGTGTCCGTCCGGACACACTCGGTGCGGGATGCGCTGCTCGGCTTCGTGGGGGACTTCGTCGGGACGGGCGCCCCACTGCGTTTGCGCCCCATTCTCGGCCTCGCGTATGAGATTCCGGGCGGCGCCACGGTCGCGTGCGGAGTCGTCTTTGGCGGGTTTTCCACCTCGTACCGCTGGTGGGTCCTCGGGCGTGGCCGGGTCCTGCGTCTGCCCCACGAGGCAGAGGAGGCACCGAAGGTCGTCGACGTCACGTCGGACCTCTCGATGTGCGTCTGTGTCGGGCGGGCGCAACAACTGTCCGCGGTCCATTCCGATGGCACGCACACGACGCTGGACGTCACGGACCGGGCACGCGATCGGCGAGCGCTCTCGTCGGACGGCGCGCGGCTGTGCACCGCGGAGAGAGGCGGAATCGTGCGCGAGTGGGACACGCGCAGCGGCGCTGTGTTGGCGACCCGCGACCTCGGAGCGCCCGTGCGACGCGTGTGGTGGGCCGGATCGCGGTTCGACACGGAGCTGCACGCGGGCGCTTGAGGCGGTCGGAACGACCCATGCGCACAGCTGGTGCCGCCGGTCGGAGCGCCTGCCGCGGCGCCCGCACCTCCGCGACGCGCCCGGCGCCTGGGGGCGCGTGGTCGGAGGGTACCACCGCGCGGGAGCGCTCACGGAGCGCGGGTCTGCCAGACCGGGTCGCGGAGCGGGCGGTGATCGTGCGGCCGCCGCACGACGCACTCGGTCCGGGCAGGCCGCGCCATGCGGTGGAACCGCCGTCCTGTGCGGCGGACTGTCAACGGTGACCCAAAACCGCGCCCTCCCGGCGAGATGCGCCTGAGACCACCATCGACAGCAGCGAGTACGCGCTCGCGGTAGATGGTCCACAGTCCCCGGTGGCGGGGGCCCGGCGCTGCAACGCCGAGCCCCCTGGAGCGGCCCCCGGCGATCACGGCGGCGCACCCCGCGCCAACGTGGCCGATCGGAGCCCGCCCGTCGAGTGCCTCGGGGCCGGACCACCGCGATCTGCCGCTTCCACCGCCTGTACTCCTGCCGCTCCTGCCGCGCGCACGTCGTGATCTGATCGGGATGCGACCGCGCGAACATCTACTGTGCGACGCGCTCGCCCTTACGACGGGCCGCCTCACGGCGCTCGCGAGCCACACCGCCGGGCCGGCGCCCTCGAGGGCGAGCACGCGCGCGGCGTTCGCGGGTAGCCCGAGCTCCGCGCCGAGCGCCTCCGGGTCGATCGCGGAGCGGGTCACCGAGTTGCCGAGCACCACCACCTCGCCCGTGGAGCGCGCGATCACCTCGTCCAGCCGCCGCTCGAGCCCGTCCGGGTAGGCGTGGTCCAGGGCGAACGCGACCGCGAGCCCGGCGCCGAGGACGCCGAGGACGCCGAGGACGCCGAGGACGCCGAGGACGCCGAGGACGCCGAGGACGCCGAGGACGCCGAGGACGCTCATGCCTGCGCGCAACGCGGTGTTCACGTCAAAACGCGAAGTAGATGAACGTGTCCGCGTTGGTCCGCATCCACGCGACGAGGAGGGTGGCGACGAGGGAGACGAGGCCCGCGCCGAAGGCGACGCGCAGGGCGCCGCGGTCGGGGAGGGCGAGGCGAGGCAGGAGCCAGCGCTCGACGAGCAGGCCGAGGACCAGCACGGCGCCGCCACATGCGCCGATCGCGAGGACCACGGCGCTCACCACGGCGTCCGCCGCCGGGGCGACGGGGAGCGGGTGGCGGACCGTGGCGAAGAGGACGGCGGCGTCGGTCTGGCGGAAGATGGCCCAGCCGATCACGACGAGGCAGAAGAACCCCGGCACGGTGACGACGCGCGGGAGCGGCTTGAGCAGGGGCCAGAGTTGGCGATACACGAGGACCAACGCCGCGTGGTACAGGCCCCACAGCACGAAGTTCCAGGACGCGCCGTGCCAGAGCCCGGACAGGCCCATGGTGACCACGGTGACCGCCGCCACGCGCGCCGGGCCGCCGCGCGAGCCGCCCAGCGGGATGTAGAGGTAGTCCCGGATCCACCCCGACAAGCTCACGTGCCACCGCTGCCACAGCTCGGTCGGGTTGGCCGCGAGGTAGGGGTGGAGGAAGTTGGGCGAGAGGCGGAAGCCCATCATCTGGGCGACGCCGCGGGCCATGTCGGTGTACCCGGAGAAGTCGGCGAGGATCTGGACGGAGAAGGCGAAGGCGCCGGCGAGCGCGAGGGGCGCGGAGAGCGCCGGGAGGCCGTAGACGCGGTCGACGTAGACGGCCACGTTGTCCGCCACGACCAGCTTCTTCGCGAGGCCCCACGTCGCGCGCATCAGGCCGGCGCCGAAGCCCGCGGCGGTGACGGTGCGGGGCGCGGTCACCTGCGCCAACAGGTCGGAGGCGCGTTCGATTGGGCCGGCGACGAGCTGAGGGAAGAAGCTGATGAAGACGAAATAGTCGACCGGGTCGCGGCAGGCGCGGAGCTGGCCCCGGTACACGTCGATGGTGTAGCTCATCGATTGGAAGGTGTAGAAGGAGATGCCCGCCGGGAGGAGCACCTCCACCACCGGCACGGGCACGCCGAGGGCCTGGAGGTTGGCGCTGAAGAAGCCCACGTACTTGAAGGCCGCGAGCAGGCCGAGGTTGCACGTCAGGCTCACGACGAGGAGCGCGCGCTTCCGGTCGGGCCAGCGCTCCATCGCGAGGGCGGCGCCGTAGTCCACCGACGCGGAGAGGTAGAGGAGCGCCACCCACACGGGGTGGACCCACCCGTAGAACACCGCGCTCACGACGAGGAGCAGCAGGTTCTGGGCTCGCAGGCCCCAGGAGCGTCCCGCCACGGGCAGGTAGAGGAGCAGCACCACGCCGAACAGGATCGCAAAGGCGGAGTCGGTGAAGGTCACGGCGGCCCGACGGTAGCACGGCGGGGCCCCGCGAGGCCCCACCGCGTCGCGTCACGCGCTCACAACGCGGTGAAGGACCGCGTCGCGCCGGTGCCGACGGTGCCGAGGGCGTCCACGCCGCACACCCGCGTGTAGTAGACCGTGCCGCTCACGAGGCCCGTGAGGGACGCGGCCGCGGTGGTGCCGGAGTAGCCCACGGTGCCGGTGGCGCAGGTGGTGGGGACGCGGCCCGTCGCGTAGACGAGGGTGTAGCTGGCGAGGCCGGAGCCGGCGTCGGAGTAGCCGGTCCAGGTGACGTCCGCGCCGCCGGAGGTGGCCGTGGCGGTCACGGTCCCGTTGGCGGGGGCGGTGGCGTCGAGGGTGATGGTGTCGGAGAGCGCCGTCGTCATGCGGTTGCCCTGGGCGTCCTCGAGCCACACGCGCGCGGTCTTGGTGCCGTCGCCCGTCGCCGTGGTGAGCGTGGCGGTGGTAGCGTAGGCGACCCAGCTCGTGCAGGTGCTCGCGGTGCTGACACACATCCACGCCACGCCGCTGGCGTCGTCGCCGGTGATGGCGAGGGAGAGGGTGCGAGAGTTGGTCATGGCCGCGCCCGCGTTGACCGTGAGGGTGCCGGTGGGCAGGTCGTACTCGGTGGCGGGGCGCGCGGTGGTGCTCACGCCGGTGCTGGTGTTGCCGGCGGTGTCGACGCCACAGGCGCGGAAGCCGTAGGTCAGGCCGTTGGTGAGGCCGGTGACCGTGGCGCTCGTGCCGGTGCCCTCGTAGGCGACGGTGCCGGCGGAGCAGCTCGTGGGCGCGGTGGTGGCCGCGTAGACCAGCTTGTAGCTGGCGACCCCCGAGGTGGCGTCCGTGAAGCCGCTCCACGCGAGGGCGACCTGCCCGCCCGACGCCGTGGCGGTGAGCGTGCCGCCGGTGGGCGCGGTGCCGTCGTAGCCGATGGTGTCGGACACCGGGCTGCTGACGTTGCCGTAGGTGTCCTTGAAATACGCGTACACGGTGCGCGTGCCCGCCGTGGTGGAGAGGGTGACCGACCCGGTGGCGGCGTAGGTCACGTAGGTCGTGCAGGACGTGGCGGTGGTGAGGCACATCGAGGCGACGCCGGTGTCGTCCGTGGCGGAGACGGCGACGCTGACGGTGCGGCTGTTGGTCCAGATGGCGTCGCTGTTCACGACGATGGAGCCGGTGGGCGCGGTGTACTCGGGGGCGACGCGGAAGGACGTGGTGGAGCCGGCGGAGAGGTTGCCGGCGCCGTCCGTCGCGCAGACGCGGACGTAGTAGGTCGTGCCGTTGGTGAGGCCGCCGATGGAGGTGCTGGTGCCCGTGCCGGTGTAGGCGCTGGTGCCGGCGGTGCAGGTCGCGGGGGAGGACGTGCCGTAGACGGCGGTGTAGCTGGCGATGCCCGCGCTGGCGTCGCTGTAGCCGGTCCAGGAGAGGGCGACGGCGCCGTCGGTGCCGGTGGCGGTCACCGTGCCGTTGACCGGCTTGGTGGCGTCCATGCCGATGGTGTCCGTCGTGACGGTGGAGATGTTCCCGTATGCGTCCTTGAACCAACCGTAGACGGTGACCGTGCCCGTGGCGGAGGAGAGCGACCACGCCTTGGTCGTGGTCATCGCGAACCAGGTGGCGCAGGTCGCGGTGTTGGAGAGGCAGGCGTAGCTGACACCCGAGGCGTCGCTCGCGGAGAGCGTCACGGAGGAGGTGCGCGAGTTGGTCCAGCCCACTCCCGCGTTGATGACGATGGTGCCGGTGGGCGCGGTGTACTCGGGGGCGGGGACGACGGTGGTGGTGGCGCCGGTGGAGAGGTTGCCGGCGCCGTCGGTGGCGCACACGCGGAAGGCGTAGGTGGTGCCGTTGCTGAGGCCGGTGACGGTGGCGGTCGTGTCGGTGCCGGTCCACACGCTGGTGCCCGAGCAGCTCGACGGCGCCGTGCTCGAAGCGGCCTTCACCACCGTGTAGCTCGCGATGCCGGCGCCGCTGTCGGCGAAGCCGGTCCAGGAGAGGGCGGCCTGCCCGCTGCTGCCCGTCGCGGTGACGGTGCCGTTGGTCGGCGCGGTGGTGTCGAGGGTGATGGTGTCGGTCTTGGCGCCGCTGGTGTTGCTGTAACTGTCACGGAACCACGCGTAGACGGTCTTGGTGCCGGCGGTGGAGCTCAACGTCCAGGAGAGCGAGGCGGCGTAGGCCTGCCACGCGGTGCACGAGCTGGTGTTGCTGACACACATGGTCGAGACGCCTCCGGTGGCGTCCGTCGCGTCGAGGGTGAGGGTGACGGCGGTGGTGCGCGTGCCGGTGGCGCCGGCGTTGACCGACACGGTGCCGCTGGGCGCGGCGTCGGCCGCCTGGAGCGCGGAGATCGTGCGGCCGGAGAGGGAGAGGCTGCCGGTGCGGGCCGCGCCGGTGTTGGCGGCGGCGGTCCAGGTGACGGAGCCGCTGTCGGTGCCGCCGGGAGCGGAGAGGGTGAGCCAGCTCGCGTCGGAGGTGACGGTCCAGTCGCAGCCCGCGCTGGTGGTGACGGTGAGGCTGCCGCTCCCGCCGGTGGCGCCGGCGTAGATCGAGGAGCCGGAGACGGCGGTGACACAGTCGGACACGCTCGAGGGCAGGTCCATGCGCGGGAAGGTCAGGCCGTTGCGCGTGTCGGTGACGGACACGCCGTTGTCGGTGAGGCGGGCCTCGATCTCGTCGACGGTGGCGTCGGCATCGGCCCCGCGCAGCACGGCGAGCGCGCCGGCGACGTGGGGGGCCGCCATCGACGTGCCGCCCATCGTGTAGCCGCCGGCCGTGATCATCGCGCCGGGCGCCAGCACGTCGAGGAAGCTCGCCGAGTTGGAGAAGCAGGTGACCTTGTCGGCCGCCGTGCTCGTGTCACTGCACCCCGACCAACCGATGCCGCCGAAGTTGCTGTCGTAGACCGCGCCCACGGAGACGGCCTCCGCGACGCACGCGGGCGAGCTGATCGCGTTGGTGTAGCCGTTGTTCCCGGACGCCACCGCCACCGACACGCCAGCCGCGCGGGCGCTGGCGATGCCGCTCGCGAACACGCCGCTGCACGCCGCCGTGTAGCTGCCCGAGCCGAGGCTCATGTTGATGGACGCGATGTCGTAGGTGGACTGGTACGCGATGACCCAATCGATCGCGGCGAGGATGTCGGAGGAGTAGCCGTACCCGTCGCTCCGGAACACGTCGAGCGCGAGGATGTCGGCGCCGGGCGCCACCGCCGCGACGATGGAGGACACGTTGGTGCCGTGCCCGTTGTCGTCGCGGGAGCTGTCACTGGTGGCGAAGTCGGCGGCGTAGACCACGCGGCAGGTGGCCGCCGGGGTGGCGACGGCGGTGCAGGAGCCGAGGTCCGACTTGGTCCAGTCCGCGCCGGTGTCGAGGACCGCGACGGAGGTGCCGGCCCCGAGGAAGCCGTCGGCCTCGGCGGTGGGTTGGCCGATGAGGTCGAGGCTCTGGCTGAGCGAGGCCTCGTGCGCCACGTCGGGCTCGATCGACCAGATGTCCGGCGAGAGCGCCAGCGCCAGCGCGGCGGGCACGTCCGAGAGGTGCAGCACCATGACCGGGATGTGGGTGTAGCGCCGCTGCGCCGTGACACCCGCCGGGAGCGCCGCGACGAAGCGGTCGGCCACCTCGACGAGCGCGGCGGCCCGCTCCTCCACCAGCGCGGGGCCGTCACCGGCGCGGTCCGACGGCGCGCGCTTGCGGGCGATCTCGGCCTCTACGGCGCGGTCGTCCAACTGCACGAGGACGTCGACGCCCTGGCCCTCTTCGAGCTGTTCGAGCACGTCCGCGGGCAGCGGCACCGGGCCGCGGATCCCGATCCCGCTGTCGAGCGTGCCCGACTCGGCGCCGCCGCTGTCGAGGCCGTCGGGCGCGCAGCCCGCGAGGAGCCCCGCGAAGGCGGCGAAGGAGCCCAGGGACGCGCGAAGGGACATGCGGACCTCACGCGGATCCATCGACATCCGCGGCGGGCCACTTGAGCGGGGCGGGGGGACCGCCTCCGCCCTCAGAAGCGGTGCCCCGTGAGGAGCACCCCCCGTGCGTCGCGCGTGGCCCACCACGCCCGGTCGGACGTGACCGCGTCGGGCGCCCCGACGGCCGTCGTGCACACGGTGGAGGCGACGGCGAGGGTGCCGCTCGTGAGGTCCCACGCGCCCGCCACACCGCCGCCGGTGCCGTAGCCGAGCCCGTCCCCGCCCGCCCACGCGCCGACGAGCCGGCCGTCTGCCGTGACCCCCACGGGCGCGGAGCCGAGGTCCCGCGCGAGCTCGATCCAGGTGGCGGTCGCGGCGTCGTAGCGGGCGAGGACGGGGCTGCCGATGGTGGCCGACGGGCCGTCGATCTCGACCTCCCCGTAGGCGAGCACGACCCCGCCCGGCGCGGCCGCCAGGGCGTTGATGTTCAGGTCGTGCGGCACGTCGGGGATCGCGACGGTGCCGAGGGCGCCGGTGGCGAGGTCGAGGGTGTCGAGGGCGGTCGGGAAGTAGTCGTGCGCCGTGTAGAGGGTGCCGCCGCTCACCGCGCCTGCGACGGGCGCCCGGAGGTCGGGCGCGCGGGACGTGGCGGGGCCGTCGGCAGGCATCGTCCACACGGTGAGCACGTCGTCGGCGTAGAGGAGGAGGGCCGCGGCGTCGGGGCCGGTGTAGAGCCACGTCCTCGGGGTGGGCCCGGTGTGGGTGAGGACCGTCGTGACGGCGCCGGTGTCGGGGTCCACCAACTGCGCGGTGATCGTGGAGGTGCCTTTCTTTTCAGCGGGGGCCTCCCGCACCACGATCAGCGCGTCGGCGAGGGCCCCGACCGCCACCAGCTGGCCCGCGCCCGCGCCCGCGCCCTCGTCGAGGCGCACGATGCCGCCGTCGGAGAGCGCGAGGGAGCCGGGCGTGAGCGCGGGGGCGAGGGGGTAGACGACGTCGCGGAGGAGCCGCTCGCGGGTGAGCGCGGGGCTGTCGCCGCACGCGGCCCCGGTGGCGTCGAGCAGATCCCACGCGCGCGGCCCGGCGCCGCAGTCGAGGGTGAAAAGGAAGGCGGGGTCGCGCCACTCCGCGTAGAGCGTGGGGTCGGCGTCGAGCAGGCCCTCCCAGAGGTCGAGCGCCTGGCACAGGCCGCGGTGGAGGGTGTTCGCGGGGTCGTCCACGTCGGGGTCGATCGTGAGCGCGCCCCACGCGCCGGGCACGAGGACGTAGCTGTCATCGGCCTCGCCGACCTCGACCGCGCCGAGGCACACGCGGCCGGCGCCGGCCCAGCCGACCCAGGCGTCGAAGGCGTCGCGGAGGGCGTCGAGGCCGCCGAGGCCGTCGGGATCCTCGAACGTCGGCGCGCCGCAGGGGCCCGAGGCGTCGCAACCGAGGAGGGCGACGAGGACGAGCGGGGCGAGGGAGCGCATGGGGGGAAGGGTAGCATCTACGGGAGGGATCTGGGCACGCGCGCCAGCCGACCGGAGGGCGCGCGGCCGCTCGGGGCCG
>CAJBVW010000221.1 GCA_903959175.1 uncultured Pseudomonadota bacterium | reverse complement strand
TGCATGGCGTCGGGCAGGGTGTAGGACTGCCCGAGCCGCGGGTCGTGCACCCTGTACACCTTGCCGCGCGTGTCGCCGGGCGGACAGTTGGCCGGCACCTCCACGAGGCACACCTTGACGCGGTCGCCGGGCTTCTGGGACTCGACCGGCAGCGGCGTGTCGTAGCCCACGAGCATGAGGCCGTTCTTGAAGATCAGGGTCACGCCCGACCCGGGGACGGGGTGGCCGTCCCCGTCCACGAGGCGAGTGCCGATCTCCTCGATCACCGTCTGCTCGCACGGGCCATCGACGGCCACCTGGTACGGAAGCTCCGGGTCCTGCTCGGCCTCGGGCGGGGTGGCGTCGAGGGGGTCCGGGCCGGCCGAGCCCCCCTCCTCAGGAGGCGAAGGATCCGCCGCGGGGGCGGCGCTCGGGGTGGTCGGCGGCGCCGGCGGGCCCGCCGGATCGGGGGCCGGTGTGGACATGCGGCAGGCGAGCAGGGCGAAGATCAGCATGGGCGTCCTGTAACGGGATGTCGTCGTGGTCGGGGAGGACGGTGGGGTACGGCCCTCCGGCGGGTCCGGCGCCTGCTTCGGGAGCTTCCTACCTATGCGCGCTCCCGCGCTCCGCGCGCGCCTCGTGCGGTTGGTGGCGCGGTGGGCACGGGAGGATCGAGGCGATGGACGAGCCCCCCCGCCCTCCCTCGTTCGCAGCCAGCCCCACACATGACGCCCCCGAAAACCGACACATGACGAACGACGGGCCCCCCCCCCCACCTGATCGGCGGGAGCCCGTCCACCTCTTCGTGTTGCGGCATCCGCGCGCGACCCGGACGCCCGCGCGTCTCCGGATCGCGCGCCGATGGCTCGCCGTGGGCGCCCTCGCGCCCGTCGAGGCAACGGGAGGGAGCGCTGCGACGCGCCCCCGACACCCACGTTCGCGCGCAGGCGGGCGCAGTCGGGCTGGTCGCCAGCGCGAAGCCCCGGAACAACACGGCGAAGAAGAGCTGCGAAGCGACGCGGCATCCGTCGGCCGGCCTCAGCCCCGTCTGGGTAACCCTGGGTAACGCGGACCCCCTTCTCCACCCGTCTTGACCCGTCTCGAGAGGTCCAGGCCGGTCGGCCGATCATGGGCGAACCTCACTATTGCAGGAGATACGCCGATGACCTTCCGCCTTGGGCGCAGGAGGTCATCGGTTCGAATCCGGCCGCCCCGACCACCACCGAATGATACGGTAGAACGCCCGCTTTCGGCCTACGCCGAGGCGGGCGTTCGAGTCTCTACCCGCATCGAACCTTGGTTTCTGCGGTTCGAATCCTGCTGAGGTGCCGGGCGACGCCGTAGCGGTTATACTTTGAGTATGAAGACCGCAATCTCGCTCCCCGACGACCTCTTCGTTACCGCGGACGCCTTTGCCGAGCGCTCGCAGCTCTCCCGCAGTGAGCTCTACGCGCGTGCCTTGCGCGAGTACCTGGAGCGCCACGATCAGGATCGCGTGACGGCGCAGCTCGACGCGCTGTGTGCCGAAGTCGACACCCGCCTCGCGCCTGAGTTCGCGCGCGCCGCGCGTCGAGTGCTGGAGCGCGACGAATGGTAGCGGTCTGCCAAGGCGAGGTATGGTGGGCCGACCTCGGCGAGCCGATCGGCTCCGGCCCGGGGTACCGACGCCCCGTGCTGGTCGTGCAGGGCGACGCCTTCAACCGGAGCGCGATCGCCACGGTGGTCTGCGTACCGCTCACCAGCAACGTGAAGTGGGCGGGGGCGCCCGGGAACGTGCCGCTGAAGCCGCGGGACGCCGGCCTGCCGAAGGAGTCGGTGGCGAACGTGTCGCAGGTGGTGGCGCTCGACCGAGCGGTATTGGTCGAGCGTGTGGCAAAGATACCGGCGGCGAAGCTCGACCTCGTGCTGCGGGGCATCGACGTGGTGCTGGGGCGGCCGTGAAAGCGGCGGTTCTTCTGACGATCGGAGGCGTGGCGTGCGGGTCGGTCCCGCCATGCCAGGGCCCCGAGGCCACCGTCGGAGGCTGGATGGTGCCGACGTGCGGCACCCCGGCGGTCGAGCGCGAGGGGGGCACTGACGTCGGAGTTCCGTCGGACGGGCAGGATATCTCCTGCCTCGCTCACGAGGGGGATGCGTGCGCGCTCGTCGGTCCCGCCGAGCTGTGGGCTTGGGGCCAACCGGCGCCGGCTGCTGCCGGGACCGCAACCAGCGCGTCCATCTCGGAGACCGCCGTGCTCGGCGGGTCACACCGCACGGGATTCTACACCTGCGCGATCGTCAGCGCGCCGAACCGAGCCCCACTCGCAGTGCGATGCGGCGCCGAGTGGGGCTCGGATTCGTGGGTCGACGAGGCGGGGCACGCTCGGCGTGCGATCCGGGCGTTCGTACGCCGGATCCGGCCCGCTGACGCGTGAGTCACACCCACGCAGCCTCGAACGCCAGCATCTTCTCGGTGCCCCAGCCCTTCGGGTCCAGCCAGAAAGTTCGATCACCATTCGGCCATCCCGACCACCACCGTGAAGGCCCGTAGTGATCGCCAGATCCTACGGGTCTTCCTCGTTTTTCTGGGTTCGATCGAGCCAGTAGCCCGGGCGTCGACTCAAGTGGGCAACCGCCACTACGACGGGTTCGTCGCCGACAATGTGGAAGAAAAGCAAGTAGGGGAAGCGGACGGCCACGGCCCGCCGAAAGCGAGGATTGTCCGCCCAGACGGGAAACCGCTCGGGCGCCTCGCCGATCCGGACCATGACGTCGTGAACACTACCGAGGAACTCGGCGCCAAGGCCTGGGCGCTTCGACTCGTACCAGCTCATCGCCGTTCGTAGTTCGCGTTCGGCTGGTGCAAGGAGGCGTGGAGCGCTCACCGCCGTGCGAGGTCGCGGAGGAGGTCGGCGCGGACGGCGTCCCACGGACGGCCCTCGTCCCCGGTTCGCTCTGCCGCAGCAACCCGCAGGTCGAGCTCCGCGGACCACGCCGTGGCCCACCCAGCGTCCGCGGGCTCCTCAACGCTGTCGAGCAGTTCGGCCGCGAGGCGGAGCCGGTCGGCGGGATCGAGCGCCATGGCCTCGGTGGTGACGACGTGGAGCGGCAGGGACATGAAGGAAGTGTAGCGCCGATCTGGCGGAGGGGCGACCGGGGCCGCGGGTGAAGAGCGCACCACCCTTCGGCTCGTCGACGCCCCCCATGGCTGCCCGTTGGGCCGCCATGGTACAGGGGGACATGAAAGCCGCCCTGCTCCTCGTGTCGAGGCTCTCGCTTGAGGCATGCGTGCTCTGCTCCCGCGGCGAAGAGTCCGTGAAGTTCATCACCGCCGATGCCGATGCTATCCAGGAGTTGCTCGACGCTGACGGGTCGATCTCCGAAGAGGACTGCCGCGCGGTCTGCGAGATCACCAGCGATGTCTCCAACCTGACTTGCTACGAGGACGATGTTGTGTTGCACGCCACCAGTCGATTTCCGTTGCACGCCGGCTGGCACGAGATCGCTACCGGGATGATGACCACGGGTGCGGGTGCCGGTCGTTCGAGCGTCAGGCGGGAATCGTCCCTGCAAACGTCCATCGCTGCTGAGCCCCGCGGG
>CAJBVW010000220.1 GCA_903959175.1 uncultured Pseudomonadota bacterium | reverse complement strand
CCGCCCCGCTCCCCGACGGCCGGCTGGGCGGCGGCGGGCTCCGCTGCGACGGCGGTGCCTCCGCCTTCTTCACCGACACCACCTTCGTCGCCAACGCGGCCCAGGCCGGCGGCGCCGTCGCGACCGACGGGTGTTGGATCAGCCTCCGTGGCGGCGCCTTCACCGACAACGTCGCCGAGGAGGGCGGCGCGCTCTGGGTGGGCGCCGGCCACGTCGAGGTCGAGCAGGCCGACCTCTCGGGCAACGCCGCCACCGGCGCGGGCGGCGCCGTGCTCGTCGAGCCCGCCGAGGGAGAGGAGGCCTTCGTGGCCCTCTCCGACGCCCTCGTCACCGCCAACCACGCCCCCGAGGGCGGCGCCGTCGTGCTCCGCGGCGACACCGCGCTCCACGTCTACGGCACCGGCCGCGACCGCGCGGGCCTCCTCGCCAACGTGTCCGACGCCGGCGGCGTGCTCCGCGTCGAGGGCCGCGCCTCCGCCGAGTTGATGCGGGGCGACCTCGGCGAGCCCGGCACCGCCGACGACAACGCCCCCGTCGACATCACCACCGCCACCGGCGGCGACGTGTCCGCCGGCGACGACCTCCTCGGCTGGTGCACCGCCGCCGGGTGCCGCTGGCTCGAGGAGTAGGCGCTACTCCGCTACTCTCCGGCGTAGAACGCCACGTCTGCCCACGTCCACGGGTCCACCGCGACCTCCGACCCGTCCCCGTCGCTGAACACCACGTCCGCGAACGCGATCGTCGTGAGCGCTCCGTCATCCGTAGGCGTCGACGACACCGTGATCGTCCCGCTCGTGGCCTCCCACGTCTGGCTGATGAGGTCGGCCGAGGTCGCCCCCTCGCCGCACGCCGCCGCGAGCGCGCACCCCTGGTCCACGTCCAGCCGCACCGTCGCGTCCGGCAGCGTGTACGTCACCGAGACGTCGTCGCCCGCGGCGACGTCCACGAAGGCGGGCACGTCGAACGTGAGCCGCGTCCCGGCGTCGGCGTCGATCGCGGTCAGCAGGAACCGGCACCCGCCGGGCGTGAGCGCCTCGGCAAAGTCGGCCTCCGGCACGTCTTCCGTGCCCTCGCAGAACATGCCGGTGTCGCTGCCGATCTCCCCGAAGGAGACCCCGCTGGAGCACGCGACGGCCAACAGAACGAACAACATGGGGCACTCCGGTGCGCGCACAACGTAGCAACCGGCGTGCCGGCCCGACAAACCGGCGTAGCCCCTGCCGCGGCGGCGTCGACCGCGACATCCCGATCCGGGCGCGCCCCCGCGCGGACGCGGGGTCGGTCCCTTGCGGGCTCGCTTCGCTCGGTCGTCCCGTCGCGGACGCCGGGACGGACCAGCCGCGCGGACGCGGCCGCCCTCCAGGCACCTCGCGCGGCGCGGCGTGCGGCCCCTACTCCTTGACGAACTTCCCCACCACGAAGTGCACACGGCAGAAGCCGGTGAACGCGCGTGACCGCCCGGCGCCCGCCTTCACCCCAGCGTCGCGTCGTGCGTCATCTCCCACCGCCCCTCCACCGCGCGGAGCACCACCAGCGCGAAGCCCCCGACCGGCGCCGCCGCCCGCGTGACCGACCACCGCAACACGACGCGCGCCTCCGTCGCGTCCCCGTCCACGCGCAGGATCTCCAGCGCGAGCGTGCCCATCGCGGCGCGGTCCGGGTAGGCGGCGGCGAGCGTGGCCCCGAGCGCCTCGCGCCCGAACACGGGGCCGCGCGCGGTCAGGTACACCACGTCGGGCGCGCACGCGGCGAGGTAGCCGTCGAGGTCACCGCGGTTCCAGGCGTCGCGTTGGGTGTGGAGGAGTGCGAGCGCGGGGTGGGACATGGGGGGCTTCTGGGAAGGTGGGACGGGACATTCGCGCGTGCGGAACGGATGCCCGCGAGGCCTGGGCTCGTATCGCAGGGCGCGCCCCCGGCCCCGCACGCGGGCGCGTAGGAGCGAAGCGGGCGCCGAGCGCTCCACCCCGGATACGCTACGGCCGTGCTCAACCTTCTCGCCGTGATCGCCGCGATCCGCCCCGTGAGCGCCTGCTCGCTCGTCGCGCCTCCCGCGTTCACGCTCGATCCCGGGAGCGATGACATCGTGCCCCCCGCGCCGCCCGGCGACGTGGTGTCGGTGCGCATCAACCGAGGGCACGGACCGGCTTGCGTCGAAGGCCGCCTGATCCCCGGCGACACGTGCGACGACCTCGGGACCATCTACCTCACGATCCAAGCCGCGATGGACGACCGCTCCCCGGAGCCCAAGGCGGGGCATGTGCAGTCGGGCGTCGGCTACCGCACACGCCTCGTCGCGGGGACGCTCCCCGACGGCCTCACGATCGACGACACCCTGACCGCTTCGGCGTTCGACTTCGAGCACGTCGGCGCGGCAGAGCTCCTGTTCTGGTCGGTGGACGAGGGAAAGGACGGGCAGGACGCGTTCTCTGCGACCCTGGCGGTCAAGGCGGTAGACCTCGCGGGCAACGAGAGCGCGGAGACGTCCTACGAGGTCTCGGATCCCGGCACGCCGGGCGAACAGGCCTGCCTGCCGCCGGCCGAACCGCCGTGGTGTGGTGCTCCGATCCGAACCGAGGGGGCGGGAGTGGTGGTCGGTGTGGGCCTGGCTGCTCTCCGACGCAAGCGGCGGCCGTTCGCGCCGGAAGGCGCGGATCGACCGTGACCCCGCCCT